>NJDH01000041.1 GCA_002254405.1 Candidatus Altarchaeales archaeon ex4484_96 | reverse complement strand
CATTTAATGAATAAAAATAGCTTTCACTTCAAGCAGGCAGGGGTGGGTTTTTTTGTCGCTTTTTTTTAGTGCGACAGGTAGTCTGATGTTTAGGGTATTGTTTGCTTTAGTACCGCACTCGCATATTGTTTTGTTTGATGTAAGGTCGTGCATGGCATACGAGATTATCATATCCTTGGGTGTGATGCATTTGGTGCATATTTTTTTGTTGTCCATCAATCTTGTGTATCTGGTGTCTGAGCTGTTGGTTGACCATTTATTGGCTGTTATTTCAGCGAGAAGCATTATTTTCTCGTATTCTGTTGTTTGCCGCTGGGCTGAGACTGTGCTGGTGTAATAATAGTTTAGGCTTATTAGCACGGCGGTTATGCATAGTACTCCTGCGATAAGGATTAATAGGTCTTCTCCAAGGGGGCCTACCTGTCCTTTAATCCCTGGTTTTTTCATGGAATAACCTCTATGAGATATTCCTTTTTTTCGCTGAAGTTCTCGTCTCTAATCCAGTGGGTTACGCTCAGGTTAATCTTTCCAGCGGGGTATTGGCTTCCATGGTATATCAGCTCAAGGTGTGTTAGGCTGTTTTTGTTTATTATCTTGTCTTTTTTCATCAGGTTGATGCTGTGGTTGTTTACTTGGATGCTGTATCCTGGTGGCATGTTTAGTTTAAGCTGTTGTGTGGAGCCAACATCACCAAGCGAGCTTATGCTTTCCACGGCAGATACGACTTTTTTTGTTTCTTGGATGGCTTTTTTCCCATCCATGAGTTTCATCCAGTCCCCGTATGCTGGGAGGACGAGGGCTGTGCTGAGTAGCAGGATGACTGCGGATAGGGTTATATAAAATACTGTGGTCTCCATCACCCGGCTTATATTGAGCCTGTTGCATTCAGGGTTTCGTTTGCCTTGATTATCGCTTGCCCTACCAGCTGTTCGGTTTCTACGTACATGCTCATTACAAGGGATAGCATCAGTATCAGAACGACGGCTCCGAGCACGAATACCAGCACTCTGGTTTCTATTCCTTTATTGTTTTTCAGCAGTTTTTTTATGTTCATGTTTTTTACCTCCATTTTTTTTCTGTATTATATTAGGACACACATATATAAATACTCTAAAGAAACTTAGGTATATTTATATATACATAAAACAATATATTAGTATGGAAAAAACCTTCTACGAGAAAACAACCAAAACCCTCGCAGACAAAACCAGACCCCTACTCGGGAAAATAAACCTAGAATGGAGCCCCAACCTCAAGCAGGCAATAGAATTCAACCGGATGCAGGTAACACCATATGATGTGACCGCAGCAGCCTGGACCTTGGGAGCAGCATCAATGATAGTGTCCTCAATCACAGCAATAGCAGCCTTCATCTACCTTGGAGTAAACCCTCTTGTAATACTGCTAATCGGCGCAGTAATCTCTCTTCTAACCCTGTATTACATGTCGGAATACCCGCGAATTAAAGCATCAAGAAAAAGAATTAAAGCACTGGGTCGGGCCCCTGAAATAATAGCTTACCTCATAATCCCCCTTAAACAAAACCCCAACCTGGAGGAAGCCGTACGCTTCGCAGCCGAACACAGCGAGGGAGACCTCGCCCTAGACCTAAAAAAAACACTATGGGACGTCTGGTCAGGTAAAACCCCAAGCATAGGAGAAGCACTACCCTCTCTCGGAGTCAAGTGGGGGCAAAATGTCGGGGGATTAAAGGATGCAATGTACTCTATCAGAATATCTCAGGTGGAGAAAACAGAAAGCAAAAGAATAAACACCCTGGATAGGGCGCTGGATTCTGTGATTAACGGAATCCAGGAATCATTCAAGGAATTCGTCGAATACCTCAGGCTTCCCACGATGGTATTGTTCGCCGGGGGAGCTATTCTCCCCCTCGTCGTGGTGATAATGCTGCCAGTAGCATCCTTCATGGGCTCGGATTTAGGCAACCCGCTTAACCTACTAATTCTTCTCGCCTCAATAGTTGCTTTCATGTTTTTATACTCTGAATACACCCTCAGCAAAAGACCAGCTTCTTTCCCTGTCTTGGATATACCCGATGAACACCCAAAGCTGCCCAAGCCCGGTATGATGCTGGTTTGGGGGAAAAACATTTCCATAAAAAAAACATCCCTTTGGGCTTGCTTTCTTATATGCTCGCTGAGCTTGCCTTATCTGCTGGGTCTAAATCTACAGCCTATAAACCATCTCAGCACGCTGCCGCTGGTTGTAGGTATTGGAGTGGGTGTATTCATATACTTGTGGGGTAAATCCAGCTGCCGCAAAAAAATCCGCGAAGAGATAAGGGAAACAGAAAAACAGATGCTTGAGGCGTGTTTTCAGCTCGGAAACCGTTTGTTATCCGGCATATCAGCGGAGGAGGGGATGATTAAGGTGGCCTTGCTGTCGGATAAATCCAAAAACGGTGCCCAGCAGATATACCGGAATGCCGTCCAGAACATAAGATACTTTAACACGGATTTAGAGGACGCGTTCTTTGATGAGAAAAAAGGCGCCTTAAGGCAAACCCATTCATCGATGATAAACACGCTTGCAAGAATCCTTGTCAACAGCATGAAAAAAAGCATTAACTCAGCATCCGAGTCGCTTATCACCGCAGCAGACCATATCAGAGAGATACACAAAATGGAGGTCAGGCTCAAAAACAAGATAAGCTACACCTCATCTATGATGAAATATACTGCTATTTTAATCAGCCCGGCAATATGTGCGCTTTCCATCTACATCGCGAGGGTGTTTCAGAAAACCACGGAAATCACATCATCCATTCATGAATCCGGGTTACAGGCCTTCATGGTTAGTGGGTCAAGCACCTCAGCTGAAATCCTGCAGTTGATTGTTGGATATTACATGCTGTCACTGCTTGTTATCCTCGTACGCTATACCACCATACTGGAGCACGGAGACGACCCTGTTTTGGTGCAATATGAGCTGTCTAAATCAATTCCCATAGCGTTGGTTGTATATCTAGGTGTTCTGGCGTCAACGAGTATCCTAATGTGATGATGCAATGAAAAAAATAAATAATAAAGGATTATGGGCTTTAAGCAAAATAGCGATGGTTTTGTATGCTTTTGTCTTTCTCACCCTGCTTTTTTCCATTTACATGCAGTATTCTAGGCTGTTTTTGTTTCATCAGATTATCATGGAAACCAAAAACATTGCATCAATCATTGATTTAGCGGGCTCAAGCCCATATAACTGCACTATCTCATACGTTTTACCTGATTCGCTGACGGGGGTGGATTATGTTGTGGAAGTCAAAGAAGATGCTGTTTTGATTCAGGCAACGTATCTCGGAGAAAAAATCATGGCAGATGAGCCGCTTTTGAGCGGACCTGAATATGGGGTTGTTTTTGTGGGAGGTGATAAGATGATTGTCGAATACGATGGTAAACTTGAGGTAATTGTGGGATGAAAAAAAAATCATGCAAATATGAAACCAGTGATTCAAAAGGATTGAATGGTGTTTATTTCAATTGCGAGGGGTGTCCCGGCAAAGGCTCGTTGTCCTGTACCTTGTGTTTAGGTGAAACCCTTAATTTATTGTATAACAACAGGTTCGAGCTTATACAGTACCATAAGGGTTTTTATGTGCGCACATACCATGTTAAGCACCTGAAACCTTTATTTGATTTCATCCATGTGATTAAAGAAGAACGAGAGCGTAAACCATGGAAAAATATTGGTTCATGCGGCAATAAACACAGGGAATGGGGGGAGTTCATAGAAAATATTTTATCTCAGGAAGCACTAGACAATCCTTTGGGGGCTTATCGGCGTTTAACCGCTGTTGTATCCCAATACGATAAAGAAAGTGTTATTGGACGCTATCGGCGGGAGTGTGTGGATGAATACCGAAAAATTATTGAGCACCTGATAGACCGTTTTCAGCAAACGGATTTGATTAAAACACTCTCTGGTGGAGGTAAAATAGGGGGTATTTTGAAGCCGGCTTTCCTGTCCTCTCACATTGATGTTGATAAACCAAAAACAAAGCATTTGAAGCGTTATAATGTAGGCGATTCAGAGATAGGGATTTATGAGGATAACGCAAGCATCTACTACCATATTAAGCCAGCCGAGCTAACCTTATCCTATGGTGAGGTTAAGACATTAAACGAGCTTTGGAATACGGCCTCAGAAAAACATGTTTTTGAGCTGATTGATCCCCTGCAAGCCAGGGATTATTTCAGGAGGCTGGGGATAAGATTGCTTTCAGCTTTAGGTGGGGGGCTTAACGAAAACAAGCTGGCTGAGATATTCATGCGTTATACTGCTGGCTATGGGTTGCTGGAGATATTATTCAACGACCCGCAGGTAAGAGACGTATACGTGGACTCGCCTGCCGGGGCGCAGCCAGTTTACATAGACCATGAGATATACGGCACATGCACCACAAACATCAGGTTATCTGTCCAGGACCTTGAAAGAATATCATCCAAGTTCCGTTCGATAGGCGGCAGACCCTTTGATGAAGCCAACCCCGTCTTGGACATGGAACTGCAGGATGTGGGGGTGAGGGTTGCGGGGGTTAGGGAGCCCTCAACATTCGATGGCATAGCTTTCGCCTTCAGGAAGCGCAGAGAAAAGCCCTGGACCCTGCCTAAGCTGGTTTCCGTGGGGATGATGTCCTCTAAAACAGCGGCATTGTTGGGTTATCTGGTATCCGGGAAATGCTCTATTCTGGTTACGGGAGCCAGGGGCTCGGGTAAAACAAGCCTTCTCACGGCTTTGATGTCGCAGATAAACAGAAACGACCGTATTGTGTTGATGGAAGACACCCCTGAGGTGCCAGTTGAAGGCCTGCGCCATATGGGGTGGAAGATAGAGCACCTGAGAAACCAGCCCCCGATATCAAGAAACACGGATGGCTCATACGAGCTTACACCCGAGCAGAATCTTCGGGCCGCTCTCAGGCTTGGAGAGAGCGTATTGGTTTTGGGGGAGGTTAGGGGTTTGGAGGCGAAGGCATTGTTTGAGGCTATGAGGGTTGGGGCGGCAGGCAATGCTGTGTTGGGCACAATACATGGCTCAACACCATATGATACGTGGGATAGGGTGACAAACGACCTTAAGGTTCCTTCAACAAGCTTTAAGGCGGTTGATGTCGTGGTTTCGATTGGTTTACGGGAGAACAGGAAAACTCTTCTAGGGGAGAGATATCTGGCTGCTGTAACCGAGGTGGGTAAATACTGGAGTGTTAACCCGCAAACAGAGGATGCTTTTCATGACCTGATGTTTGTTGAGGAAAAAAACGAATCACATAGATTAGATGGCTCTCTTTTATTGAAAAAAATAGCCGCTAAAAGAAACATAAGCTTAAATGAATCTATTTGTGAGCTTGCTTTAAGGGAGAAAATGATTGAATCCATGGTTTATGAGTCAATGAACCTAAACAAACCTGGGATGCTGGAGATTGAGAACACGGTTAAAGCAGACAACAAACTTATTATGCTTTTGAAAAAACAAATGCATTCGGCTGATGTAATGGATTATGATAAGCTTTTTGATGAATGGCGTATGTGGTTTGATGCCTGGATGGGTGTTCACCCTGATAAAATCCCTGAACCCTCCGTACACTAATCATGATGGCGGGGGTTGAGGCGGGTCGATATCCCCTGGGTCATCAAACAACGAGCTTATGTTTTTTTCTGTCGTGGTTGTATGTTGAATGTTTGTTGTTGTGGAGGTTTCGGTGGTCGTTGATTGGGTCACATCCTCCTGCACGCACAATACCATGAGATATAAACAAAAAAATAATATAATGGTTATTTGTTTGTTCATTTTAATCAATCCTCTGGCAGGGGCGGTGGTGTAAGCTGGTCTGTGCCGAAGCAGCAGTCTTTTTTAGTGTATGAGATAAACCCCTGATACGGGTCGTTTACCCCAAACACATAATCTAAGCCTATCTTCTCCCATGTTTGTTTATCTGGATTCCACATGTATGTTTTATCGAGAGTGCAGTCTCCTTTGACACTTTCCAGGGTCATTGATTCCATGTCGTAGGTGACGGGGATGAAATTCCATCCACTTACTGGGTTTATCTCAGTGAATGAGCTGTATTCCTCTAGCTCAAATTCCAGGTAGCAGTTCTCGAATGCATAAATCCAAAATGAATGGAGTCTGAGATACTCCATCAGCTCATCGGCTCCTATTTCGGCTTCAAGCTCCTCCATGGTGTAGTATCTTGAATTCATATAAACGAACCCGTACATACGCTCGCAGCTGCCTTTCTCTAGTGTGCCCTCACCGGGCAGGGTTATGAGATTCCACCCCCTTTTTAGTTGTATTTTTATTTTTTCAGCGGGTGGTGTGGGTGGAGTTAGTTTACCGCAGCAGCAGACTTTCAGCGCATATGTTGCATCGGATGCTAAAGCGTATTCTTTTTCGCAGTATCCGGAGCCCATGTTTTTTTCATCGGGTTCGCAACTGGCCCTGCAGATACCGTAATCGTATCCCTCCAGTCCACATATCTCGTCGCAGCTTAACTGGGGCTCATTTACGCTAAAGTATAGCTTGGCTTTTGCTTCCCTACCCTCTGGTGTAACCGCATATACTGTTAACTCGTATCTGCCGGAAAGCTGGGTGTCCTCGTATGAGGCCACGTAAATGCATCTTGGATTGCAGTAGCCTTCTGCGTTGCTGCATCCAATTTCTGTGCTTATGCTTGCGTCGGATGCGTATACTTTTTCTATGGCGTCGGTTATTTCCGCGATAGCGCAGACTTGGCGGAATTCCACATCATCTGTGGTTCCGTCGGGTTTCTCCATTATGCCATAGACTTTCGCGTCGATGTTGCTTTCGTCTGTGTAAGATACCTTGGCGTATACTTTAACAGATTCACCTGTCTCGTATTTATTTTTATTGGTCCATGCCATGACCTCAAGCTCCCTGAAACCACAGCAGCAGTATCTTGTGTAGCTTTTTTGCTCTTCGCTGGTTGATGTGACTCCTAATCCGCCTCCTGAGGCTGTTGAAGCTACTACGCTGTCCATAAGCGGTTCAGGCTGCGCGTACTGGAGGCAGTATCTTGTGCCGATGTTTCTTTCATCAACACCGCAGGATGATCTGCACACCCCGTAATCGTATCCCTGGTTCCTGCAGGCCTCATCGCAGTTTGTGTAACCGTTTACTATCAGCGTTGCGCTATCGGAGTCTATTATTGTTTTATCGTTTTTCTCTGATACCTCAAAGCTGTAAACGTATCTGCCGGCATAATCTGGGGTAATAATCAGTTCCGTGGTTTTGCTGCTGCCCTGATATACTGTTATCCCATCCTCGTATTCCATAGGATAAGGCAGTCCCGAGACCGTTATATCATAGGTATAGTATATGTTGCATCTATCTGCCGGGTCTTCTTCATCAGAGCCATATGTCCCCTGTATGTCGCATCTGATTAGAGGGTGTTTATCTGTTATCTTTATCCGGTATATTGCTTTCTCGTTTACTGTAACATAATCTAC
>NJDH01000040.1 GCA_002254405.1 Candidatus Altarchaeales archaeon ex4484_96 | reverse complement strand
GAAATATCCCCCCACCTTTGTTAGTATATCCCCCTCTATGACTGTGTCGGCGTCTAAGGTGGCGATAAGCTCTCCTTTAGCTTCTTTTATCCCTATGTTGAGGGATTTGGCTTTACCCTGGTTTATCCTGTTTTCTATCAAACGAATGTCGCCTCTTTGAGCGTATTCTGCAGCTATCTGCCCTGTTTTGTCGGTGGAGCCGTCGTTTAATACGATAATATCCAGCAGATGGCTGGGATAATCAAGCCTAAGCAGGGATTCAATGGTGTCTGCGATTGTTTTTTCTTCATTGAATGCCGGCACAAGAATTGTTATAATATCCTCTTTCGCAAGCGGCTTAGGCTCATTGAAGAATTCGTTTCTGTTTTTTATTATGGACAATACTATGACCATGAAAAAGAAGGTCACAATAAACCATAACGCATAAACAAGACCTATGTGTATGCTGTTCATCTTCAATTAATATCTCTAAGTGGGCGCATATTATTAAAACATAGACTAAATAGATATATAATGGTTTTAGATAAGCTAAGAGATGGTCTACAGGGTGCTTTCGTTAACCTCAGAAAGGCTGTTGTAGTAGACAAAAAAACGGTGAAGACCTTTATCAAGGACATACAAAAGACTCTTATTTCATCGGATGTCAACGTCGAGCTGGTTTTCAAGCTATCATCCACGATAGAGGAGAGAGGATTGCTTGAGAAACCCCCCGGAGGCCTGTCCAGGAAAGAGAATCTCATTAAATTAACCTATGAGCAGCTTGTTGATTTACTGGGTGCCGGGGGAAAGGTATCACTGGGGGATAAGCAGAGGATTCTTCTTGTTGGGACTCAGGGCTCGGGCAAAACCACAACAGCCGCTAAACTAGCCCGCCACGTCAAAAAAAGAGGTCTGAATCCCAAGCTTATTTGCGCCGACACCTTCCGTCCCGCAGCATACGACCAGCTAAAGCAGTTGTCTGCGAAGATAGATGTCCCCTTTTACGGGGACCCCGGCGAGAAAAACTCATTGTCTATTATAAAAAGGGGTTTGAGGGAATTCAAAGACGAGGGTGTTATCATAATAGACTCGGAGGGAAGACATAAGCTGAATGATGATCTGATGGAGGAGATACGTGGGGTATACTCGGAAATAAAACCCGATAAGACCTTACTTGTGTTGGATGCTACAATCGGACAGCAGGCAGGCGAGCAGGCCAAGGCCTTTGAGCAGCACAGCAAAGTCGATGGTGTTATTTTAACCAAACTCGACGGCTCGGCTAAGGGAGGGGGTGCGATATCTGCCTGCGCAGCTACGGGGGCTCCTGTTTATTATGTGGGCGTCGGCGAGCACCTTGAGGATTTCGAGGAATTTGATGCCGAGAGATTTGTCTCCCGGCTTATTGGTTTTGGTGATATGCAGGGTTTGCTGGAGAGAGCAAGGGAGGCTGATTTCGACGAGGAAGCAGCTAAGAGGATGATGTCCGGCAAGTTCACCCTCAACGAGGTTTACACACAGATAGAGCAGGTTTCCCAGATGGGTTCGATGAAGAAACTGCTTGAGTTGATGCCTTTTCAGGCTAAAATACCCAAGGACATGCTGCAGATACAGGAAGACAAGATGAAGGGATGGAAGATTATCATGGATTCGATGACCGATGAGGAAAAGACTAACCCACCTATCATCAAAAGAAACCGGGTGGAAAGAATAGCTGCGGGCAGCGGAAGCAAACCAGAGGACGTGAGGGAGCTTCTGACCTACTACAAGAGGATGAAAAAGATGATGAAGTCCGTGGGGGATGAGAGAAAGCTTCGCAGGCTTATGAAGCGCATGGGCAGCAATTTCGGGATGTAGCATGCGAAACCAAAAAATACTTTTTTTCAAGGATAGAAGCGAGTTCAATCTTTATTTGATAAGCCTCATAATACTGTTTTTTGAGCTAATCTGTATTCGCTGGATCTCATCCAACATACGTTATATCGGTTTTTTCAACAACACCATACTTATAGCCGCCTTTCTGGGCATAGGTTTGGGTTGTTTGTTGAAAAACAGGTCACGGGATTACATCAATTATTTCCCTTACCTGCTTTTTTTCTTTGTTTTTATCCTATAGATGGGTTTTGTTCATACGACTATTGGTTCAAGAGAGCTTATACCCAAAAGCGATGTTTTATTTTATAAGACCCCGCTGGGTTATCTGGAGGTAAGCCCTTACATGATTTTTTTGTTTGTTTTTGTTTTTGTTGTGGCTCTTTTCATATCCCTGTCCCAGGAGCTTGGAAGGCTTTTTCCCCGTTTCACCCTCTGCGGGCGTATTCATTAAATATTTTTGGGTAGTTTAACGGGTATAGGCCTTTTTTTTTATCATATGTTTTTTTTCCTCTAAGCCCTCTGTGGTGGTTTAGTCTGCTGTTTATCGTGTTTTTTCCCCTTAAGCCTATTCGTCGGGAGAATATCTCTTTTTTTGTTTCATCTGCTGTACTA
This sequence comes from Candidatus Altarchaeales archaeon ex4484_96, assembly GCA_002254405.1. Lineage (GTDB taxonomy): Archaea > Altiarchaeota > Altiarchaeia > IMC4 > QMZM01 > EX4484-2. The sequence goes on along the minus strand of NJDH01000040.1, from coordinate 5,150 downwards.
TTTCTCGTTTCCTTGGGCTTCATTTACATAATATCCTATGGGTTTTTACAGACATACTGGAGCCCCTACTATAAGGTGGTGAAAAACGGCTTGAATATTTCTGTGAACAGCATGAGCCATCAAAGCATGAGGCCGGCATCGGATGCGGGATTACTATGGCATCATCCATATACTGTGTTCAATAAATCATTTGATGATGTTTTGATTATAGGCTCGGGCTCTGGCACCGATACTGCAGTCGCATTGTACCATAATGTTTCCTCTATTGATGCTGTGGAAATCGATCCAGTAATCATAGAGTTAGGGAAAAAATATCATCCCACTAATCCCTACGGCGAACCAAGTGTTAATGTTATAAACACCGATGCTCGCTCTTATCTAATGCAATCAGACAAAAAATATGATTTAATAATCTATGGTTTAACTGATTCACTTACCTTGCTTTCAAGCTATGGTAATCTGAGGCTTGAAAGCTATCTTTATACGGTTGATGCCTTCAGGGAGGTTAAATCTCATCTCAGGGAGGATGGTTTTTTTCATCGGAACGCTTATCCAGACAGATGGTTCACGGACAAGCTGGCTTTGATGTTTTATGAGGCATTCGACCAGAACCCTTATGTTCTATCCTTTAATGATTCTAATACAATACTCACATTGGTTGGTGCACCTGTTGATGGTTTAGCTAAACCTGCTTATGTTATTTCAACTGATGTGAGCGCTGCCACGGATGACTGGCCTTTTTTTTATTTAAGGAAACCCTCAATACCCAAGATATATGTTGATGCTCTGTTAACTATTATACTGGTTACAATCGCTTTTTTTGTTGTCGCCGGACCAAAAAGCTTATATCGTATTAATCCGCATTTCTTTTTCCTTGGAGCGGCTTTCATGCTTTTAGAGACTAAAAGTATTGTTAATTTCTCGCTGCTTTATGGTTCAACCTGGGTTGTTGATTCACTTGTTTTTTTCTCTATTCTTTTAATGGTGTTGCTGGCGGTTTATTTCGTGGAAAGACACGAAACGGGTTCTATGAGGATGTGGTTTGCTCTATTGTTTATCCTGCTTTCAGCCAACTATCTTATCCCGTTGAGTGTTTTTCTCTCCCATGACCTATTAAGCAGGTATGTTTATGCTTCTTTGTTCTTTTTTTCGCCTATATTCGTTGCTAATGTGATTTTTTCCTCATCCTTTAAGGATGCCAAGGAATCAAACATAGATTACGCATCCAACATACTTGGTTCGATGGTGGGTGGGCTTACAGAGTATCTCTCTTTATTATTCGGTTACAGCAATCTTATTATTATAGCAGCATTGTTTTATTTCCTGGCTTTCTATAAGATAAGGAGATGAAAATGAAAAAAGATATTCTTGTTTTTTTAATGGTTTTAGCTTCCGGTTGCGTTAGCTTGGATGATGGTTCAAGCGACAACTCCACAACGCGCTCTACTGTGGGTACCTCATCAACTACTTACACTACTTTAAAGACTACATCAACCCTGCCTTCGACTTCGACCACGTCAACGGTAACAGTATCATCCAGCTCATCGCTTACTTTAGCTTCGACCACAACATCAGTTGTTACATCAACAACACCTGTTTGCCGGGACACGGACGGGGGCACAAACTACAACATACACGGTACCGTAATTCACGCGGATGGGACGGTGAGAAACGACTTATGTGAGGGTGATATGCTCAAGGAATATTTTTGCAAAGACGGTGAAATAAACTCGGTTTACTATAACTGCAGATATGGATGCATAGACGGCAGGTGCAGGCAGGAGCAATAGGTTCAACACCATTCGCTTATTTTTTTGTCTTCTTTTCTTGTTATTTCCAGATCCGATACCCTAATTTTTTTGAAGGTTAAATCTTCTTTCTTTAAAAGTATTTTGGCGTTGGGTGTTATGCTTGGAGCGACCAGTATCCCCCTTGCATCATTCATGTGCTGGCTGAGCCAGTCCCGATATCGTTTAATCTGCAGGGCTGCGGGTAAACCCGCTCTCTCAACCTTCAGCTCTACGACAACATAGGAGTCCCCTATTCTCCCGTATAAATCAAAGAATCCAAGCGGTGATGGGAATTCCCTTGTCTTTAAACGGAATTTGGGGTGTATGAGCTTAGGGTTAGCCGCAAGATAATCCTGTAAATCCTTCTCCCTGTATCTTAGCTTAAGCTCCTGCTTGTCTGTGAGGCTGCTGTGTGTGCGGTAATCATAGAAATTGGTTATTGTGACCTTCATGTTTTCGTAGGGTTTTTTCGTCCTACCGCACCGCAATATTATTTTTTTGTTTTTGTATTCAGCTATTATTTCCGCGGGATTTCGCATCCAGTTCACTGGTTTAAATCCTGTTAGGGTGTGGACAAGCAGGGTTGTATCTGGTTTGATGATTATTATCCTGTCTCCCTCTCCTATAGTGGATTTAGAGCGCCCCTCGTATTCTATGCTGCAGCAGGCGACGAAAATGATTAGTTTATTGTCCTTAAGCTCTTGGTTTATTTTATTGGCTGATTCCTCGCAGGGTTTAAGATGCATACTAGATTATGTAAATCAGTTTTATTATCTTATTTTGTTCTACCGGAACTCTATTTCATCTCCTACCTGGGTTTTGGTTATCTTTTCTTTACCTAATTCAACAACGTATTTAGCTGGTTTACCTGGCTTGTATATCCTCCAGGTATTCTTTAACATGGGATTGAGGGGTTGTATGTTCTTTTTTATATCAACGACACGCATTTTCGAGTCAGCCCATATCACGTCAATCGGGTACTGCATGAAGGCCATATGTATGCTTGTGGATTGTATGTCCTCCCCGGGTGAGACGAGAACAAGGTCTTTTTTTTCGGATAATATAAGGCCTCTCATCCTTGAGGGTAGATTTTTTGCCAGCGTGCAATTGTGTGAGATAACATATTCCCGGGTCTTGTTTATGACTCTCATGTTATCCCGGAGATGTCGATTACCAGAGCAAGGCTTCCATCACTTAATATGCTGGCTCCGGCTATGCCTTTAAGCTCTCTTAGCTCCTTGTCCAAGGCCTTAATCATTATCTCCTGCTGCCCGACGATTTTATCAGCTACCACCCCTACCTTGTCGTTTCCTTTCTCTATTATTATGACAAAATTTTCTTCAGGACTTAGGCCTTCGATATTAAATTTGTTTTTTATTCTCACGATAGGTATCGCCTCCTCGTCTAATACGATGCACTCGTTTCCTTCAATGTGTTTTATGTGGGTTTCCTTGGATGGTAGTATCCTTAAAACGTTGGATATGGGGATAACATACGTCCGGTCGCATACCTCTATCAGTAGACTTTTTATTATGGCCAGGGAAAGCGGCAGTGTAAGAATGAATTTTGTGCCCTTGTTTTTTTTGCTCTCCATCTTTAATGTGCCGTTGAGTTCCTCTATCCTGGTTTTCACAACATCCAATCCAACACCCCTCCCCGAGACGTCTGTGACTTTGCGGGATGTGCTGAAGTTGGGGTGAAACGGTAACTCCAGCAGCTCTTGTTCACTCATAAGCTGCAGTGTGGTGAGATTATAAAGCCCCTTGTCCAGTGCCACCTCCTTGATGGCTTCCAAATCAAATCCTTCACCATCGTCTTCGACTTCTATAACAGCCCCGTTTCTCTCTCTTCTCGCTGTAAGCTTTATGGTTCCTGCCTCTGATTTATCGTTGTTTTTTCTTTTATCTGGTTGCTCTATACCATGGTCTACGGCGTTTCTCAGTAGATGAATCAAAGGCTCACCTATCTTATCCAGTATTGTCCGGTCGAGTTTGATTTCATTACCTCTTATTATGAAATTAACCTTTTTTCCCTCTCTTTTGGCGATATCCCTCACCATCCTCGGGAACCTGGAGAATATATGGTCTACGGGTATCATCCTGGCCTCTGTTATCTGGTATTGTACGTCGTCTATAAGCCGGCTTAACACTGTTGTTAGGTCGTCCAGGTCTTTGTCTTTAATATAGCTGTTGATGTTTTGCAGCCTCATTTTCGCTATCAGCAATTCGCCGACAACCTCAAGAAGCTTATCCAGGTTTTCTACATCAACTTTTATGGAGTGAACGGCTTTCAGGGTATGGGGTTTATCCGCCAGATCCCCGCCCTCAGCGTCTTCATTGAGTTCCTTAAGACGCCCTTCTTTTATGTTATCCAGGTGCTTGATGACATTAGATACATCCGGCTCGGGTTTGCCTTTTCTGACGTTATCAACTCCTCTCTCTAGGACATCAAAGCACTCGAATACTATGTCTACCACATAAGCGTTTACGTCTATCTCATCTTTTTTTATGCTTTCCAGAACATCCTCCATGTGGTGGGCTAGCTCTGATATTTGGTAATATCCCATAGAAGCAGAACTGCTTTTCAGGGTGTGAGCACATCTTTGGATTTCATCGATGTATTCTTTTTTTTTCGGGTTTTTTTCAAACTCAAGTAGCGATTCATTCAGAGACTGCAGAAGGTCCTCGGCTTCGCTTAGATATAAATCTAGGTACTCCTGCATATCATCGGCCATTTTCTGAGGAAGTTTAAGGTTAATAATCTAATACAGCAACCTTGAGTATGGGTGCTTTCACTATGCCTCCATTACTTCGGTTATTATCTCGATTACTTTTTCTTCTTTAAAGGGCTTGGATATGAAATTTTTTGCCCCGATTTGCATAGCCTCCTCTACAATGCTTTCCTGACCTACCGCAGAAACCATGATTACCCTAGCATCGGGGTTTATTTTCATCAATTCTTTCAGTACATCCATGCCGTATTTGCCCTTCATCACTATATCCAGCAAAACAAGATCAGGGTTCTCTTCCTGATATAACTCAAGTGCTTCATCTCCGTTATCTGCTTCGATGATGTCCTCATACCCCATCTTGTTAAGTATCTTTATAAGTATCTTCCTCATAAACACAGAATCATCCGCGGTTAATATTTTGGCCATAATGAATTCCCTCCACTTTGTTAATTATCAATATATTATTATTATCCAATAATTTATTTACTGATTATCATATAAATACTTACGGAATTAACATGCTGCTGTTCTATCCACCCACATGCCTGACACTTTTAGATTAGTGCGCTAATATTGTGTTTGAGGTGGGTGTAATGAGCAATCTATCGGTTAAGGAGCGTAGGTGGATT
>NJDH01000039.1 GCA_002254405.1 Candidatus Altarchaeales archaeon ex4484_96 | reverse complement strand
TGATTTAACAGCTAAGGCTAAGGAGAAATTTAAAAGCTTTTATCTCTCCCGGCTTGCTCAGAACATCAACAAGATGGTTGATGGATTCACCGAGATGATATCCGGTATTATGACCACATCCCAGGCTCTTACTTTAGGCGGGGAAGACCTTAAAAACAACGCCAAGCGGGTAGGGGACATGGCAGAGGAGATATCGAAAACCACCCAGGAGATATCCAAGAGCTCACAGGAGCAGTCCGAGAAAACAGAGGAGGCCAGGAAGACTGTTATAGATATGTCTTCCACCCTTAATCTGATGGCTGCGAGTATAGAGAAGACAGCTGAGAAAGCTAATGAGGTTAACCAGGTAGCCCAGGAAGGGGGCGAGAGTGCGGGCAAGGGGCTTGAGAGCCTGTCTGAGATTAGAAGCAGTGTTGATGAGTCTGCTGAAAGCATATCAGGTCTAAACGAGAAGAGCCAGGAGATAGGCAAGATTGTCAGCACCATAACCCACATAGCCGAACAGACTAATCTTCTAGCCTTGAATGCAACAATTGAGGCAGCCAGAGCCGGTGACGCCGGGCGGGGTTTCGCGGTTGTTGCTGATGAGGTCAGAAAACTTGCTGAATCAAGCGCAGGAGCAGCTGATAAGATATCCGAGCTAATTGAGGGAATGCAGGAATCCACAAGTAAAAGCGTTGATAGTATGCAGAAAAGCACGAATAAGGTCAAGGAGGGAACCGATGTTGTGGGTAATGCCCTGAAGTCTCTTGAGAAGATAAGCGAAGCCATATCTGATGTGTCAACCCAGGTTGAGGAGGTTTCAGCATCCGCTCAAGAGCAGTCAAGCGGCGCCCAGCAGGTTGTGGAGATTATCTCGAGCATTACGGCTGCAGCCCAACAAAATGCAAGCGCAACCCAGGAGATATCAGCCGCAACACAGGAGGAGCTGGGAGCAATAAATGAGGTTACACGCATATCACAGGAATTCAGTGATTTAGCCGAGGAGTTGAATAGTAAAATAGAGAAATTTAAGATATCAGAGGAACAGAAAAAGGAAGGGGAAAAAAATGAACCCGGCAATAAAGATAAAGCAGCTAAGGAGGCTAAATAATCCGCTTATAAGATGGCTCCAGCAAACTACGGCGGGATGGAGGAAAAGTCAGGTGATGAGCTGCAGATTGTGGTCTTCAAGTTAGGGGATGAGGAATACGCCTGCGAGATACATAAGGTGCGGGAGATAATCAAGATGCCCAGCATCACTCCTGTACCCCGAACACCTGCCGTTATCAAGGGCATAATTAATGTGAGGGGCAAGATTGTTGTTGTCGTTGATTTAAAGGAGAGGTTTGATTTAGGCAAGGACGAAGACGGCACCCACATTATACTGGTGGAAACAGACGGCCGCATGATTGGCGTTATCGTAGACGACATATCCCATGTGCTGAGAATAACAAGCGACCATGTGAAAGAGCCACCCGATATCATAACAAGAAAAATACATGCAGACTACATCCACGGAATCGTAATACTTGAGGAGCAAGAGCGTTTTATTATCCTATTGGATGTGGATGAACTATTCTCTGAAGAGGAATGGGAGGGTTTGGCGGCAGCCGAATACCACGGTAACAGGACAGAACTCGCAGATGTTAAGGAAATAACGGAAACCGAGCTGGAACCTGAAAAAGAGGAGGAAGAAAAGAATAAGGAAAAAAAAAGTAAATCAGGGGAAACCAGGAAAAAAAAGAAGAAAAGAAAGTCTAAATCAAAAAAGAAAAAGAAATAATTTTATTTAGGTAATCTAATTCTATCTTATTATGAAAAAGATTAGGGTATTGGTTGTCGATGATTCATCGTTTATGCGCAAGGTTATTTCAGATATGCTGTCAGCTGATCCCGGGATTGAAGTTGTTGGCACAGCAGCCGACGGCCAGAAAGCAGTCGATAAGGTACTCTCCCTTGACCCGGATGTTGTTACTATGGACATCGATATGCCTGTTATGGACGGCATAAGCGCAGTGAAACAGATAATGAAGCAGAGGCCTAAGCCGGTTTTGATGGTCAGTGCGTTCACATACGATGGGGCTGCAGAAACTATAAAAAGCCTTGATTCTGGTGCTGTTGATTTCGTGACCAAACCAGATAAAAGAAAAATTTCTTTCCGTATGAAGGATGTGCAAAAAGAATTAATAGCAAAGACCAAAGCAGCTTATGAAGCCGATTTGCATTGTTCGGTGAAACTCTCTAAGTGCAGTAAACATCATAGGATAACAAAAAAAACATCATCAACTTCTGAGGCTAAAACCGTTGTTGTGCTAGGGGCCTCAACCGGCGGACCTAAAACCCTATGTAAAATTATTACCCGACTACCTGAGAAAATAAACGCCGCAGTTATCATCGTGCAGCATATGCCTCCTAAGTTCACCACATCACTGGCCCGGTGGTTTGATTCCCTGACCCCGCTTCATGTTGTTGAGGCACAAGACGGTGATCTGCTAATCGCCCGAAAGGTTTATATAGCCCCCGGGGGGTTGAATCTGAGGATATTAAAAGAAAAGATTAAAGGCAAATACAAGAATGTTATCCGGCTGGATGAAGACCCTGATTTTATTGGAATAAAGCCTTCCATTGATGTTACAATGGAATCCGTGGCTAAACAATATGGTGCCAACATAATCGGTGTGATATTAACCGGGATGGGTAAAGACGGAACCAAGGGTATGAAAAAAATCAAGCAAGCCGGCGGTCAAACAATAGCGCAGGATGAAAGAACATCCATCATATATAGTATGCCTAAGTCAGCCATCGAATCCGGGGCCGTTAATGAGGTTGTTGCCCTGCCAGATATTGCATCAAGGATATGGACGATACTTAACTCCTAAAAACCGAATTTCCTTTGAACAGCGTTCAGCAGCATGTTCATCGAGTTGGTACTTACTACAAGCAGGAAATCCCCCTCAAAGTCAAAATCAGGTACTGAGAAATTGGTTTCCAAAACAAGTGCCAGCTCTTTGCCATCACCCATACCGGCTTTTTTCATGATTTTTCCCCCGCTGCTTTTAAGTATGTTTGATTCTCCTCTGTTGACTTCTATTTCAAGGAAATCAGTGAGAGCCTTGATGTATGAATTAAAAAGTGATTCCCCCACTTCTTTTATAAAACCGCTTTCTTTATCAGATAGTTCTTTTGTGGAATATATCTTTCTCCCGTACGCGAGGTCAACAAGAACAAGGGCGCTTTGAATCGGGAAAATAGTCATAACCTTGCCGTCAAGGTCTCCTTCAACGTTAGAGTATACTCCAACAACATCTTTTTTTACATCACCTATAAACCGGGGTATGCTTTCAACCAGCATTATGTCCATGAAAGGCAGGCCTTCTTTTATCTGGACCTTAACGTATTTTTCCAAGCTGATAATAGCCTGACCTGAGCTTATATTGCTGACTTCCTTTAGAACGTCTTTTTGCATGTCGTCTAATTCAACCATTAATTTAACCATTCTGTTGATGACTTTATCTGCTTTTGGTTCAGTTAAAATGAAGAATAATGGCCTACCATTTGAACATATCCATTATTTTATCCACAAGATTTTTTTCTTTTCTTCTAACCTTACCCGAAAGAAAATCGGATACTTTAGTGATTTCCCTGCTTACCTTGTGTTTTGGGTTATCTAGCACAACCGGGTTCTTTGATTCAATCGATTTTCTTATGGTACTATCCTCTGGTATGGCCGCAATAACAGGTAAATCGAAAAATGAGGCTACGTTTTCAATCTTCATCTCATCTTTTTTGTTTACCCGATTTAATACGACACCCAACATCTTTTTCCCGTATTCCTTGGCTACTGTTTTGGTTCTCAGAGCATCAGATATTGTCGGGAGTTCGGGGTGTGTGACTAAGAGTACCTCATCGCAGATGTCAAGGGCGTTTGTTGTTTCCCTATCAAGGCCTGTTGCACAGTCTATGAGGACATAGTCTTTGTCGCTTAGGTGTTCGTCGATGTCTGCTCTGATATTTTTGGGTTCTGTTGTTATATCCTCCATTGAGAGAGAAGCCGGGATAATATCCACCCCGCTGGGGTGTTTATACATGACATCCGGCAATGATGCGTTTTCTTTCATAACATCGTGTATGGATGCTGGATACGAAATCAAACCGAAATGTAATCCAAGATTTGCGCCAGTGAGATTCGCGTCGACGATTGCTACTTTAGCGCCTTCCTGCGCTAGGGCAACACCGAGATTTGAAACTAGTGTAGTTTTACCTACCCCTCCTTTCCCTGATACAACACCTATTATTCTAGTCATGGTAGTAATATATTATACTATACTTATAAATATTTATCTGTTTCTTGGTTTAAATGAAAGACTACCTAAGGCCTGATTTAGAGCGAATAAACCGTTGCGGTATTCCTGAGGTAATATACGGGGAGGGTAAAAGCGCGGGGGAATTAATAGAGATTACCCGGATTATGTTGGATGAGCTGGGCCGGGTTATAGTAACCCGCGTGGATGAATCCAAATACCGGGCGCTTAAATCAGCTTATGAATCCCGGGATGATTTCTTATTTAGCCGAAATAAGAGAGGTAGAACCCTGGTAATAAAAAAGAAGGGCATTGAAGCCCATGTATCTGGTTCTGTTGGTTTGCTGACTGCCGGAACATCGGATGTATTCGTTGCCGAGGAAGCTAGGGTCATACTCGGTGAGCTTGGATGTGAGATTAGGGTGGAGTATGATGTGGGTATTGCCGGGATACACAGGGTTTTTGAGGCCTTGAAATCTCTTTCGGATGTTGATGTTTATATTGTCGTAGCCGGGATGGAGGGTGCTCTACCCTCTGTCGTAGCCGGTCTGGTGGATAAGCCGGTTATTGCAGTACCCTCCTCTGTGGGATATGGTACTGGGGAAAAGGGACATGCTGCGTTAAACACAATGCTTAACTCATGCACCCCGATTGCTGTTGTTAACATAGACAACGGTTTTGGAGCAGCATCCCTTGCATTCAAAATATTGAGTTTAGCTAAAAATGACCGATAAGAAGCAGCTTGTACTGCTCGAAACGGACGTTGACGATTGCACTCCTGAGGTCTTGTCTTATCTCATGGACAGGCTCTTTGAGGAGGGTGCTTTGGATGTGCAGTTTTTTTCTGCTGTTATGAAAAAGGGCAGACCCGGCTATCTGGTCAGGGTCTTAAGCAGTGTAATGCTGGAAGAAAAGCTTTCAGGGGTTCTCATGGAGGAAACCGGTACGTTGGGTGTCAGGGTACTGCCTGTTTTAAGAAGATACACCACCCGAAGGCAGATTATTGAATTGGAGGTTGAGGTGTCCGGTGTTAAGGAAAAAATCAGGGTGAAAAAATCACCCCATAATATTAAACCAGAATACGATGATGTTGCGCAAATAGCCCGAAAACACGGTTTAAGCTACAGGAGGGTGTTGGATTTAGTTGATGAGGTAATGGTTGATTTTTGATTATTTCAACCCTCTTTTTATAATATTTGCTTTCAGGATGTTTTTTTCTTTTTCATTGGATAATATTCCCCTAAATATCCTCCCGTTTTTTGTTATCAGGTAATAAAATGATTGGTTTGCATTCTCTGCGATGTTGGCTAGGGTGCTTATCAGGACAAAATCAGCTTTTTTTTTGTTTGATAAATCATCTGTTTTAATATCATATATCCTTATCTTATCAACCTCATACCAGTTTATTGCTGCCGGTTCGTTGGTGTCCGCATATACTGCTCCTTTCGCAAGGGTTTTAATCTCCTCAAAGATTTTTAATCCTGTTTTTTTCCTGTTTAAGTCCTGCAGTAATTCATGTGAGATGAGAAGAGAGAGTATGAACAGGCTGGTTGAGTAAATGCTTGTATCCCACAGAAGCACTAGAAAACTAAGCGAGGGTATGATAAAAAGCCCCCCAAACTCAAGCATTATTGTGTTATCTTGTACACAGGCTGCGCTTGATATTTTTCGTGCATCCATGACTTATCTCACATTAAATATCTTTCTGGCGGGTATTTATTTCTTTCCGTTTAGAAGAAACCTATTTTTTTCTGTTGTAATCCCACCCGGATTCCTGCCATTTCTTCCATTCATCTTCAAGCTGCTTTTCTTTGTTACTTGTTTCTTCTGATTCTTCCTCAACCTTCTCTTCTTCAACTTGCTGCTCTTCACCTTCTTCTACTTCCTCCTCACCCTCTTCTTCTGCCTCCCCTTTAATCTCCTTTTCTTCCTCTATTTCCTCTTCTTCTGTTTCCTCCCAGCTTTCAGATACGATTTCTTTTTTAATCTCTTTCTCTTGCGGTATCTCACTTTCTTCTCTCTCAGCGAGAGCATCCTCCCAGCTCCCAATTGTCTTCTTAGCTGGTTTCTCTTCTATCTCCTTTTTTTTCTTTCTTTTCCTCTCTTTCATCAATTTTGTGCCATACCAGGTTACTATTATCAAAAACGCTATTATCAACAATGTAGATATGATGTTTTTGGCTTCTATTGCCTGCTCACCGATACTGGGGTCGGTTGTGGTTGTAGACAGTGTCAGGGTAACATTTAATGTGGTTGAGCTGCTGGTTGAGGTGGAAGAGATGGTTGTTTTCAGTGAGCTGCTGGTTGTTGTCGTACTGCTTGACGTTGTTGTTACTATTTCAGGAGATATCCCATAGACAAAGACGCATCCTCCTTCATATAATATGAACTCGGGCTCTCCTGCCCCGTCGATGTCTGCCTCAATTATCTTGCCAGCGCCCTCATCTAGTTCATATGTTTCGGTTATCTGCTTGTTTTCATCCAATCTATGGATTATCTTATCCGTTAATATGATAATCTCCCCCTCATTGTTTTTATGTATGTATCTCACCTCCCCTATGTCTTCATATACGTACTCGTCTGAGATGATATCCCACACGTAAAGGCCTGTTTTTGTGCCAAAAACAAGATCCATCAGGCCGTCTTTGTTGAAGTCATATAGTTCCAGGGCTGTTATTTCCCCGTAGTCGCTTATTGCTTCATATATGGTGTAATTCTCGTAGTCTATTACGTTATCCCGTATCATATCACTGTCTCCGCCTATGCTTATGAGTTCCCCCAGATGATTGTATATCAAAAATATGTTTCTGTTTGAGACAGTGATTAATTCCAGATTAGGATACAGTTCAACATCCCCCACCTTAAGGAATGTTATTCCAGTATTTTTTTCATTTGACTCATTGTCTTTTGTTTTAATGTATTCTCCTGTTTCCCTCACCCAGTTGTTTAATCCCTTTTTTAGGTTTATGTTATAGATTATGCCAACGGATTGGGTTATTAATTCATATTCTCCGTTACGGTCTATGTCGTCTATTATGAAATCTCTGACAGGTTCGCCTGTTGCAACAGTCCATAGTTCCCCGTTGAATCTATCGTTTAATGCATACACTCCTTTCATGGTTCCCCCAATCAACTCATTATATCCGTTCCCGTCTAAGTCAAATGCTTTCATCCAAATCATGACTGGCACCAGAGCAAACGAGGGTGTGGGGTACTTTAATATCTGAGTTCCTTTTCCGTCGAGAACCAGTAGATTGCCTTTTTCTATTCCTTCACTGCTTCTCCCATAGCTAACGAATAACCTGACCTGGGGGTTTTCGCTTCCAAGCTCTGTTGCATGGATGGATTTTATATCTCCGAGGTTCAGGTTCCACTTCATACCTCCCGTATAATTCAATACGATGAGATTATCGTCTTTGTGTATGTTGTGGTTTTTGGAGTAAACTATTATCTCAGGGGGTTTGTCGCTGTCGATGTTTTTAACATACAGGTCTATTATCTCTTCTCCTGTGTCAAAAGACCATTTTTTTTTCAGGTTTATCGCGTATGCGGGATTAGCAATCAATAAAACAAATAATGTGCTTATTATGATAAACTTTTTTTTCAGCATTTTATTTGGTTTATTTGAATTTGTTGATTAAATATTTATTGATTTATCTGTTC
>NJDH01000038.1 GCA_002254405.1 Candidatus Altarchaeales archaeon ex4484_96 | reverse complement strand
CGATCTATCATGGGAGCAATGGCGGGATGCATTCTCCTAACCCCGAAAGATAATACTTTTTTGTCGCCTGCCAGTGTTTTGATGCGGGAGGCTGCTGTGGCTATGCCTGTAGCCTGGCATAGCAGGCCAAGAAGAGGGGTCTCAAGCATACAGAAATCGCTGTAGCGGCCTTTAATGTTTAGTAAAGGAATCCTTACACCCCCATAATCTCGTGGTTCGAATACAGTCCCCTCAGGCAGGCATTCAACATCCACAGGATAACCTTCAAGCAGGTTAAGCGCCTGCTCAACCCCGGCAAAAACCCCGTAATCCCAGTTATCCGGCAGGCTCCCGCATGATATCTCAGCTACAACCTCCTTATCTGTTTCGCAGGCTTTAAGGATGTCTCTTGTACGCGCAAGATAAACATCTGTCGTGTCACCCCTCTTTATTTCATCCTCGTTTGCTGTATAAAATAATCTATTTCCCTCTTTCATTATTCTCACGAAACATAACGCCTTCGATTTTTTCCTCCCTGTGCAAAAACATTCTCGCCAGAGGTGGGGTCATAAGTGTAGTCAGCGTAGCAAGCACAACAAAAGAGGAAAAAATTGAGGTATCTATTAAGCCGTTCTCTAATGCTACGTTGGCGGCGGCCAGCCCCACAGCCAAACGCGTTATCATGGCAAAAGAGATGCCTACTGTTTCCTTGTTGTCTAATCCTATGAGTTTACCTGCAATAAAAGCCCCCGTGAACTTCGATAAAACAGCGATGATAATTAGAAAAACCGCGAAAACAAGCTTATCCGCCAGCTGGAAGAACACTCCAAGATCTGTTTTCGCCCCGACCATGAAAAAGAAAATCGGTATGAAAAAACCATATCCTATTGCGTTTATTTTCTCGATAAACCAGCCTGTTTTAACGTATCCCGAGAACGCCAGTCCCGCCAGGAAAGCACCTACTATGCCGTGCAACTGAAGCTCCTCTGAGATGAGCACAATAAACAACATAACTATTATCATAAACCGCGTTTCGGCTTCGATGGAGACCATCATCTTCGGTCTTTTAAGCAAAACCTCGGCGAACTTTGGGGTGAGATATAAAACCGATATGAAAAAAAGAGCTATTATCAGGATAAACTGGGGTATGCTTTGGCTGCCTGCTGGAGATAATATTATTTTGAGCAAAACCGCTAATGAAATCATGCTTAAAACATCATCGATTGTTGCTGAACCGATTATGAGACTGCCTATTTTGGTGCGAATCAGCTCGAGTTTTTTCAGCACAGGCAGGACAACACCGATGGATGTGGTTGAAAGTATTACTCCAACAAGAAGCGATACGTTAAAACTCTGGTGAAAAAACCGGGCCATCAGGTACCCTGAGGCAAAGGGTATGAGGAAGGTCAATAATCCAAGCAGTAATGTGTCTTTGAACTTGTCTTTAACCTGGTCTAAGTCCATCTCGAGGCCGGCTAAAAACATCAAAAAGATTATTCCCAGGTTAGCTAGCTCGTTGAGTATGGCCCCGTACTTTATCTGGTTTACATCAAGCTGCTCTTCGCCCACAGATGAGAGTATTTCCCCCTCTCGGTTTACGGCAACAATAGCGTACTCGGGTATGCCCCAATAAGGCAGCAGCCCATAGCCTCCCAGTATTATGCCAAAGATTATTATGCCGGTCACCTCAGGGACGTGTATTCTTCGGGTTATTACCGGCGCCATGAAGGCCACGCCGATGATTATGAGAAACAGAAGCAATAAATCCATTATCTCACCCGAGTATCTCAACAGCCATCTTCCTGCAGTCTTCTCTGCTGCCTACGATAACGAGTATATCCCTAGGCAGTATTTCATCGTCATCGCATGGGGTGAAAAAGCCTTCCTCCCGGTAGATTGATACCAGTTTAGCCTTGTGGTTTTTAAGCGGTTTAAGTTGCATGCCCCGGTGGTGTACCGGTATTTCCACGAAAATAGACTCGAATTTTTCTGTGCCCACTATAGTGTATCCGTTGACTGCTGTGTCAAAGAAATGCGATAATACAAGCGAGGGAGCTATTGCGACATCGATGCCTAATTCCATGAACATCCGCTGGTTCTCTGACATGTTCACTTTCGCGATGGCTCTTTTAGCACCTAGTTTTTTGGCGTAAAGGCAGGTCATAAGGTTTTTCTGGTCTGAGCTGGTTAAGGCCACGACGGTGTCGGCTTTGTCCACACCTATGTTTTTCAGAACCTGGGGTTTAGTAGCGTCCCCGGTTATAACCGGGAAATCATATTCAGCGGATACTTTTTTGGCTAAAACCTCGTTTTGCTCTAGTATTATGACGTCCATGGGCGTTTTAAGCAGTCTGATGGCGACATTCACTCCTATCTCGTTGGCTCCGACGATGATTATCATTGTATTATAATATAGCAGAATACATCACCATAAATACTGGAATGCATTTATAGTGGTTACCTCATATATTTTGATACCAGTAATTTAAGTGAAAATGGCGAGAATCAGGTTAGGTATTGTGGGGGCGGAATTCAACTACGAGGTAACCTATGCTATGATGGAGCTGGCTAAAGAGCATGCTCGTTTCTTGGATGCTGCTGTTGTGTCGGTGGTCAAGGTTCCCGGGGTTTTTGATATGCCTCTTGCCGTTAAGAGGATGCTGGATAAGGATAACATTGATGCTGTCGTGGCTTTAGGTGCGGTTATCGAGGGTAAAACCCAGCATGACGAGATTGTCGCACAGCATGCGAGCAGGAAGATATCTGATTTGTCGCTGGAGTATGGGAAGCCTGTTGGATTAGGTATTGCCGGACCCGGCATGAGCCGACTTGAGGCCTATGAGCGGGTGGAGTACGCGAAAAGAGCGGTTGAGTCCGCTGTGAAAATGTGCAAGTTAAACTCCAAGGAAGGAGGATACAGGAAAGAAACAGGCTATAGGAGAAAACGCGACTACAGCGTAGATGAGGATGACGACGACTATGACAGCCTGCCGAATGTTGGCTCGTTCATGGAAGTAGGCTAATTATCATGCTTTATTAACTCCATATGCGGGTAAGCGATTTCTATTTTATCGGTTTCCCTGAAGCGATCCAGTATTTTCTGATAAATCTTGCTTCTGAGCTTGCGCCTGTTTCTGGCTAATGAAATGTATCTTATCGCTACGATAAACGCTGAATCAGCTAGCTGTACTCTAATCTGGGGCTTATCCGCTATCGACCTTGTGAGGCCCCGGCTTATCGCGCTTGTTCTTTTTCTGGATATCTGTCTCATAGCCTCAGCGCCGTTTTTCATTATTTCGCCTACTACTTCAACAGCGCAATCGTATGTTACCTGTTCCGCCAGCTTCCTATCGCTTTCGTAGGTTACGGAGACTTCAACCTCGTCCCAGACGTATTCGACGTCCAGTGTGTAGTTGACTATCTCCTCGTTTAGGATTACGTTGTTTGGGAAGGTTATCAGCCTTCCTGTTACCTCGGATTTGCCTGCTTTGACTTCTCTCATGAGGGTATAAAACATGGTTATGTCCACGACATCACCTTCAAGGCGGCTGCCAACGCTTATGCGGTCGTTTATCCTGTAAGGCCGGTTTATGATAATCATCATCCAGGCCACGAAACAGCTTATAGGGGTCTGTAAAGCAAAAGTCAGGCCGAAACCTATTAAACCAACCGACATCACGAAGGTGCTGAGGTCTTCAATAAGGATTGAGAGAGCCAGTATCATGGACAGAGCCCATAAAGCATATCTTATTATCCTGTTTATTTCAAGGCTTCTGCCCCCCATCCGGTCAATGAACCTATAAAGTCCCTCGCAGGTTAAATCAATTACTATCTTGGTTACGAAAAGGACTATCATGGCCCCGATTATCCTGGGCAGGTAGGCGAGATATTGTTCTTTTATGCGGTCCAAGTAGATGTCCATTGAGCCGCCTCCCGCCTGAAGGAAGAAATCTAATGCTATCAGCAGCAGCATGAGTATGGCTGCTAATATGATATAATATTTGAGTTTACCTGTCTTCATTTTTTATAGCAGCTTAAGCTCTCCGGTTATTTTATCTAAACATTCTTCTGATGTCGGACCCAGTCCAATGCATGTTTTTGTCCCGGATTCGAGCTCGGTTCTGCCTTGGTCTATTACAAGCGCTGCGGGCAAACCGGCTTCTTTAGCTGACTGTAGTAGTTCGAGCAGCTCTCTCTCATCGGCGCAGGAGAGAACGCTTTTTTTTTGTCCCTGGTTTATCCACTCTCTCTTGTGGGGGCTTTTGTCTGCGGCAGACAAGGCCGCGTGGGCTACCTGGGCGGCTGTTTTTCCTTTGCTCATCTTGAGGTCTTCTCTCACGACAATCACCTGCTTTAATTCCGAATTATTTTTGAATAATTTTTTTATATTCATCTGCTTTATCCCCGGGGTGTTTATCGTATATTATGCTTCTTCCCACGTTAACCAGTAGATTATCTCCGAGTATCTTTTTTATGTTGTCTATGCTGCCTTTTTGTTTGCCCAGGCCGGGGCACAGGTATATCATATCGTCTCTTGATGAGCTTTTTATTCTCTTTAAATCAAGGTTCCGCACGTTATCGGTTGAGCCAACAACCAACCCGTCGCTTTTCGCCCTGGTGGCTTCCCTGCTTATGCGCTCATATAATGGCGGGTAATCACCTGGGGCGTCTTTTTGAATCCACCTAGCCTGCGGATTGGACATTAAAACCAGAGTAAATAACCCGATATTTTTTTGGTGTGCTTCTATAACAGCCTCTTTTATGTTCCCGGGATACGGGCTGTATGTTACGGCATCAAAACCCGCTTTCTGAATCCAGTAGAAAGCAGACTGGTTTGATTCCTTAATGTCTCCCAGCTTATGGTCGAGTATGGATAAACAGCCTTCATCCTTTATCGCGTTATTCAGCTTAAACAGCTCTTTAACGGTCAGCTTGAACAAAACATACTGGCTGTTTATTTTAAACGCCGCAGCGTGCATTGAGGTCGCATTTATAATGTCAAGGCAGTAACCTAACATATCATCCCCGTATCTTTCAGCTATGACATCATCATTTCTTTGCTCTCCTAGGGCGGGGTCTAATCCAACACATAACCTGCTTTTTTTATCTTCCACCGCCTTCAGGTATCTTTGCATAAACCGCATGTTAAATAATAGCGAAACCAAATATTAATCTTATGAAGGTTGTTGGTTTAGATTTAGCCGGTAAGCCCGTAAACGACTCCGGGTTCTGTGTTTTATCCGTTGAGGGTGAGAGCAAGCATGTTTTGGTGAAGGTGCTTCATTCCGACGAAGAAATAATTAATGAGCTTGAGCATATCAAACCTGAGCTGACGGCTGTTGATGCTCCGCTGATTTATTCAGGAAAAAACAGGAAATGCGATGTTGACTTGTCTTCATATGGGGCCCTGCCGGTTACCCTGCGGGGGATGGAGGTTTTAGCATTAAGGGGAGCTCATCTTGCCTTGGAGCTCAAAGACTCAGGCTTTGATTTGATTGAAGTCCATGCCGCAGCCTGCGCTAAAATACTCGGATACTATGACCGGGACGAGAAAAAAGTCCAGAAAAGCCTGCTGGAATCGGGCTTAAAAGGCGACATAGAAAAAAGGTTTCTCTCCAGGGATGAATTAGACGCTGTTTTCTCGGCGTTAACCGCTTTTTTGCATCTCAAAAAATCCACAAGGCAGGTTGGAGACGAAGAAGGCGTTATTGTAGTGCCCGGGGTTTAATATGCATATTTATGTCAGAATACTCTATTGAATTACTGTGAACCGAAAGCGTTTTGATGTTGTTATTGTCGGAGCAGGACCAGCCGGGATGTTCGCTGCCTACCGGCTTGTGGAAGAAAAATTCGGGGGCTCTATCTTATTGATAGACGAGGGCAAAGACATCAAAGACCGTAAATGCCCGATGGAAAAAACAGCAGAGTGCATGAAGTGCATACCCTGCGATATTATGTCCGGGGTGGGTGGGACCGGAACCTTCAGCGATGGAACATTAAATCTGCGCCCCGATATCGGCGGAAACCTCGCGGATTACACGATAAACAGCAAAGAGGCCAATAAGCTGGTTGAGCGGGTGGATAAGGTTTTTTTGAGATTCGACTGCCCCGATAGGTTATATGGTGTGGAAAAAAAAGCAATCCATGAACTCAAAAAGAGAGCGGCTTCGGTGGGGGTCAGCTTTGTTGAAGTGCCCCAGAGGCATATTGGAACAGACGAGAGCCCTCATGTCATATCGGCTTTCAAGGATTATTTAACCGAACGCGGGGTTGAATTTCTTTTAGAGACCCGGGTTAAGGACTTAAAGATAAATAAAAACAAATGCGTTGGGGTTATATTAAAAGACGATAGCGTAATCCGGGGAAATTACATGCTCGCCGCACCAGGCAGATACGGTGCATCATGGTTTAATTCTCTCGTCAGTAAACACGATATCGCAGCCAGATTCAGCGGAATCGACGTGGGCGTGCGTGTTGAGGTACCCTCAATTATCATGGACGATATCATCGAAATCAACCGGGACCCGAAATTCCATATCAGAAGCGAGAAATACGATGATTTCGTGAGAACATTCTGCACGAACCACCGTGGGTTTGTGGTGAAAGAAAACTACGACGGGGTTGTTGGCGTAAACGGCCACTCGTTCATCAAAAAAGACTCAGATAACACCAATTTCGCTTTTCTTGTGCGGGTTGAGCTAACCGAGCCGGTTGAGGATACCATAGCTTATGGGATGATGATAGCACGGCTTTCGACCACGATTGGAGGAGGCAAGCCTATACTGCAGAGATTGGGTGATTTGCGCCGCGGCAGGCGCTCACATAAGGGCCGGATTGAAAGCAACCGCATCCAGCCGACCTTCACCGATGTCACACCCGGGGATATTTCAATGGCTTTGCCGCACCGGATTGTGATGGACTTGCTTGAGGGGCTAAAAAAGCTTAATGAGGTCATACCTGGGGTATACTCTGATTCGACTCTGCTTTACGCGCCTGAGATAAAATTCTATGCCACCCAGGTTCAAGTAAACGAGTTGATGGAATCCAGCTTAATTAATCTTTTTGTTGCCGGAGACGGGGCGGGATTATCAAGAGATATCGTGAACGCGGCGGCTACGGGTTTATTGGCTGCCAGGGGTATATTGAAAAAAAATGAGGGTGGAGGTTCTTAGACTAGGGCACAGGTTCGCCCGCGACAAGCGTATCAGCACCCACATCGGTTTGGTTTCAAGAGCTTTCGGTGCGGATAAGCTGGTGATGGACGTACACGACCCTCACGTAGAGGAAAGCATTAAAAGGGTGGTTGATGAGTGGGGGGGTGATTTCACGGTTGATTCAACCAGCAACTGGAGGAAATATATATCTGATTATAAGGGCGACAGCATTCATTTAACCATGTACGGCATCAACATAAACCAGTCATCTGGTAGCTCCTTGTCGACGAAAAAAAACAAACTGATTGTTTTAGGGGGTAAGAAGGTCCCATCCGATGTTTATCAGCTGGTTGACTTAAATATCTCTATCGGAAACCAGCCGCATTCGGAGGTAGCTGCTTTAGCAATCTATTTAGACCGATTATATGCTGGGGTGGAACTCGAGCACGAATTTAAGGGTAGAAAACGTATTATCCCGATGGAGCGGGGAAAAAATGTTGTTTTAGACTGATGCTACCAGCCTTCCTCCCCGATTAAGGGTACGAAAACACACCCGCATATTTCTTTCTCAACTATTTTATCTTTTTTCTTATGTAAGCTTAATAGGGTTTGCATGAATTTAGAGCCAACAGGTATGAGCATCAACCCGTCGTCTGCTAGCTGTTGGGTTAATTCCCCGGGTATCTTTGGTGCGGCTGCTGTGACGATAATGCGATCATATGGTGCTTTATTATCATAACCCCTGCTTCCCTCATGATGTATGACTTCAACGTTGACATAGCCTGTTTTTTCAAGGTTTGCTTTGGCGTAATCTGCAAGTTGC
>NJDH01000037.1 GCA_002254405.1 Candidatus Altarchaeales archaeon ex4484_96 | reverse complement strand
TGACCCGCCTCGACCGAGGGTGGTTATGGTTCCGTCGGTGTTTGCGGCGATGAAACCAGCCACAACAGGGGTGGTTTTCTCCTCTACAAGCGGGTTGATTTTTTCTTTCATAGCATCCGAGACTATTTTATGGATTGGATGGGCTCTGCCGTAGTTTGAGTCGGTTACTATGCCTGCCTCATATCCTGTTAAAGCCACCGACTTAATCCCCCTTGATTTCAGAGCAGAGGCTATTATCATGATAGAGTAGCGCTCCCCGAATGACAGTATGTAGTCAAGGGATTTGGGAGATAAATCCTCCAGATAGCCTACACCCAAAAGCACGCTCCTGAGCTTCTGGGTTAATTCGTCTATCTTGGCGTTCACTTCTTTTAGAATTTTTTTATCCGCGATTAGCTCCCCGGCTGTGTTGGCGTGTTTTTTGTTTATCTGCTTGATGAACGTTTCAACCTCTCCCTCGATTACTCTGTTTGGCAGGTCAATAATCCTTTTAGCTATCTGATGCAGGGAATCGGTCACCCCCGACATCGCTGATACGACAATTATTTTGTGGCCGTTGGTTTTTTCTACAATATCCACTACCTTTTTAATGTTTTGTGCGGAACCAACTGATGTTCCGCCGAATTTCATCACAATCATTTTCTGTTAGATATATTATATGTAGTGTGCGCAAAAAAACCCTACACGCCCATCATGCCCCCGAATATGGAGTCCATGGCATAGTTTCCTATGAAGAATATCCCAAGCGATACTAAAAGCAGTATGGGTATGTATGTTATCCCGTCTGTTGTTTTACCGGTTCTGATTAATCCCATGATTATCCCGCCGAAAACAGAGGATACGCTGAGTGCGATAAGAGAGTACATGTTGATGAATTCAGGGTCTACTCCGACCTCTGTTATTGAGATGGTTGCCTGGGCGGCCATCTCGGCTGGCATCTGGGCTGATATGGTGTTTATGTTGGATACGAGTAGTTTAACCAGAAAAGAGGAGACGGCAAACAGGGCTGGTGCACCGACCCCTATTGCGATGAAAATAAAGATTACGTACATCAATACACCTGCTGATATCTCTTTCTGGATTAGCTGCTGGTCTCTTAGGTCGCTTGCGGTCTGATCCAGCAGGTCGGCCAGCTCACCCCCTGATTTTATGCTGCTTGCTATCAGCTCCATTGTCCTTGTGAGGTGGTCTGATCTGTTTCTTTTGGTTATATCCATAAGAGCGGATGAAAGCTCTCTCCCCATCATTGTTTCCCTGCCGACTCTTTTTATTTCCTCGGCTAGGGGGCCGAACTCTGGTCTGCCTGCAAGAATCAGGGCCTTATCTGTTGTCAGACCAGCCCGTATGTTTGAGGACATTAGCTGTAGCGCATCGGGTAATGCTTCCTCTGCTTTCTTGGTCTTGGATTCCTCAGACATTTTTATCAGCACATAAAATACTCCCTGAACCACCATGAAACCGCAGGCGAAACCCGCCAATCCCCCGACTAATTCATCCACTGATTTGATTAATTCAAAGTAGATGAATACCTCGGCAACGAGAATGCCTGCAAGCAACCCCATAAGCATCATGAATGAAATGAATTTCTCGGGGTTCACCTTTATCGTGGAGCATACCAGCATAGTCTTTAATCTTGTTCTAATGCCCTTGGGCATAATCCTTAACATCAGGGAGTATATTGCCATATCATTCACCCATGAGGTTGGGTCTTCTTGTTTTTATCATGAACATAAACATTATCTGCATAAACACTACCAGGATAAGCAGGCCCCAGAATGATGATTCTGTTCCTATGGAATCCATACCCGGGAAGGTGGATAACACAATCATCACGGTGATACCAAGAGAGGGGGCTATCACCGCCACCATCATGTACATCATGGAGAGTGGATTAAGCGTTGACTGGTATTTTCTTATCTCGATGAGCTGCTCTTTAGATAATGCTTTTATCACAACGGCGAGGTTGTCCGCTACATCGCTTCCTGATTTTATGGAGTTGACCAGCTGCCAGAGGGCTCTTCTAAAATAGTTGGATGGGTTTCTTATTGCCAGCTCCTCCAGGCTGTCGGTTACTGGTTTACCTGTTCTTACTTTTTCGATTACATTGGAGAATTCATCGGATATCTCCCCATAGTCACCTGAAGCTATTGTTACGAAAGTATCGAATATCGGGATACCCGAGCGTATCTGGACCAGGATTGTTCTTAAAACAAAAAGAAGATTCCTGTCTATGTTCGCCACTCTCTTGTTTATGATTGATTTAGGATAATACATCATCTGGAAAAACAGGAAAAAAGCGAAAGCAAATCCTCCGATGGCGCCGGATATGTATGTGCTCATCTCCCCCAGCATGTCGAAATCTATTTCAAGCGATATGAAAAGCATCGATAATATGGCCGAGACCGAGATGAACAGGACGGTGGACAGGAAAGCGCACACTGAAAGATATTCTCTGGCGCTTATTGCATATTGCTCAAGTACCCCAGATTGCTTTAAATCGAGCTCTATCCCCGAAAAAACCTTGGAGAGAACGGCTCCGAACCCTATAAAGAGTTTGGAAAGCGATCTGATCTTTGAAGATTTAAGATATGGGATATTAGCCGCAGGCATATAATGAATATTCTATTTAATCAAATAAAAACATTGTGTTTATATGCCCTGGAATGTCAACTATTTCGTCGACGGATTCTATTATGTGGCTGTCTGAGCTTGCTGTGATTTCGTTAATGTTGATTATCTGCTGGTCGGCGTTTTTACTGGTTTTCGCATCACCTGAAACACCCGCCTCATCAAGCTTCTTTCTAACATAGGCAGCTAGCTGCCCGCTTTTTGATATCTGGGAATCGAAAATAAACAATACCTTCCCTGGATTATGTTTTTTCAGGAAATCGGTTATCTGCTTTAGGGCTTTTTTTGTTTTGGAATCAAACCTGTAGTTTGAGAAAACCCCTGAGCTGTCTCTGAGAATCGAGTCCATCCCTAAAACAAGATTTTTGTTTTCATTGATGGATTCCACTGTTATCAGGACATTAAACCCGTCTACGACAAGGGTGTTACCCTTTATCTTATCTGGGGTTATCAGCTTGGATTTATGAGCCCTGATTTCATGCTCTGAGAACACGTATCTTCTGAGGATGTTTCTTTCATTTGGGTCTAGATGGTATCTGTTGACTACAAGATTAAGGGATGTGTTTCTGTTATAGCCCCTGTTTAGAAGATATTTCATATCCGCTGCTGCTTTATCCGCTGACATTTCTTTTTCAGCCAAGCTTTCTTGCTACCGCGTTTATTCCAGCAATCATGGCATCGACGCTAGCTAGTACTATGTCCCCGCCCGTACCGCTTGCTTTAACAATCTTATCCTTTGATTTAAGCTCTATGGTTACCTGCACAACAGCGTCGGTGCCTCCGGATACGGAGTCCACGTGGTATTCCACCAGCTCAAATGGTATGCCCCGGGTGGCGTTTCTTATGGCCTTAATCGCCGCATCAACAGGGCCGTTTCCTACAGCGGATTCCACGATTTCATTGCCGTTTACGGTCATCTTGACAGATGCTGTTGGAGTAATCTTATTTCCTGCAACCGCCACCAGTTCCTCAAGGTTGAGAACGTGTTTTATTTCTTCCCCCATGATTGTTTTAGCTATGTACTCAAGGTCCGTGCTGGTAATTTTTTTGCCTTTGTCGCCCTCGTATTTGACCTTGCGAAATATCTCGCCAAGCTTTTTATCATCTACTTTAAGTTCCATCTCATCAAGGGCTTTTTTTATCGATTTCAATCCAACGTGTTTACCCAGAACAAAGCTTCTTTTCCGCCCTACAAGCTCTGGTTTAATGACCTCGTAGGTTTCTGGTTTTTTCAGGATGCCGTCTACGTGTATTCCCGCCTCGTGGGTGAAAGCGTTTTCCCCTACAATAGCCTTGTTTGGGGGTACTGGTATTCCGCATAGTTTCTCAACCAGATTGGATACGTGGCTCAGCTTCTCTGTTTTGATTTTGGTTTCTCTCCCATAGGCAAGTTTCAAGGCCATTATGACCTCCTCTAGGGGTGCGTTACCCGCTCTCTCACCTAAGCCGTTTATCGTAACATCAACTGCCTCAGCACCATTTAATACTGCAGACAATGTGTTTGCGGTAGCCAGACCCAGATCATCATGGCAGTGCACGCCCAGACATACCCTGGAGGTTTTAGCGAGTTCGGAGTAAATCAACTCTATCTTCTCTGGTGTCATAATTCCCACGGTATCGGCTATGGTGAACCTGTCTATGTGGTATTCTGAGGCGGAATCTAAAAGCTTTCTTAAAAAGGCAACCTCTGTTCGGGAGCCGTCTTCGCAGCATAAGTCGACTACCAGGTCGTGTTGCTTGCAGTATTCAATTGATTCAAGGGTTTTCTCCAGCAGTTTATCCCTGTTGGTGCCCAGCTTGTATTTAATATGTAAATCGGATGTGGGGGCTACCAGAAATATGCAGTCTACGCCGCATTTTATTGCTGTGTCGATATCTGATTTCATTATTCTTGAATAACTTGCAATTTCGGCCTTGAGGCCTTCGCTTGTAATGGCCTTGATGCCTTCTTGTTCTCCCTCGCTTGTTATGGCTGAACCAGCCTCGATTATGTCGACTCCAAGCTCATCAAGCGCCTTGGCTATGCTAAGTTTTTGCTCGGGTGTTAACGAAACCCCCGGTGTTTGTTCACCGTCCCTTAATGTGGTATCAAGAACCAACATTTTTTTTATCTTGACATACTCATTTAGTGTATATATATTTATACCAAGATTTTATTAATAATTAACGGTTGAAGCTGTTAAAATGCCAAAAAAATCCAAGGGCTCCAAGAAGCCCAAGGCATCAAAGAAGCCCAAGAAAAAAAAGGGTTCCACTAAAACCCAAAAAAAGGTTAAGGTAGATAAAACAAAGCAACTGGAGCTGAAAGAAAAAGAACTAGATAACCGCCTTCTTGAGCTTGAATCCAAAGAGAATGAGCTTGATTCCCGTATGGAGATGCTGGAGTTGAAAGAAAAAGAGCTGGAGCTGGAGATAAGCAAGCTCAAGTTCACAATGAAGAAGAGACAGGAGCTTATTGATAATAACAAGATAGTAGCTAAACCCTTCACTCAACCTGCACCCGCTAAACCAAAAAAGAAGACTACTAAAAAGAAAAAAAAGAAACTTAAGACGGAAGCCAAGATAGGGGATGAGAGAAGATCCCTGCTCGCCAACCAGATAAAAAGCGTTTTGAAGAGGCAGGAGGAAGTCAAAAAACAGGAGGAGCTGAAGAAAAAGCTTTTAGAGTCCAAGAAGATAATAGACAAAGAAAAGATAAGCGTGGTCTTAAACGACGATGAGAAGAGCGGGGCCATGAAATTGTTCAAGTTGATTGTTGATAAAAAAAGCATTAAGTTAAGTGAAGCCGCTAAAATGCTTGGTCAGGATAAAAAGACTGTGAAAAAAATGGCCAAGGACCTGGAAAAAGAAGGTTATATCAGCATAAACACACCGTTTTATGGCGAACCTAAACTGAATCTGAGGATTACTCCCACAAGAGAGATATCCGAGATGTTTAAAAGAGAATACATTTAGGTTTATTCAAGCCCGATTATGTCTTTTGGCTTATGTAACCCGTTTTCTGTTATAATACCCGTTATGTACTCTGATGGGGTTATGTCAAATGCTGGGTTTCTTCCTTTTGAGCCCTGGGGTGAAACACTGAATCGACGAATAATTTCCCCCCCGCTATCATAACCCCACATTCCAAGCACCTCCAGTGGGTCTCTTTCTTCTATCTGTATGTCTTTTCCGCTTTTGGTACTATGGTCTATTGTAGAGCTTGGGGCAGCTACATAAAACGGTATATTGTTTTCTTTAGCTAGCACAGCTTTCTCATAGGTTCCTATCTTATTGGCTACATCACCGTTTAAGGCTATTCTGTCTGCTCCCACGAGCACCAAATCAATCTCACCCCGGGACATGAAATATCCTGCTGCGTTATCCGCTATTATGCTGTGGCTGATATCCTCCTGAGCGAGCTCCCATGCGGTAAGCCTTGAGCCCTGCATCCTTGGTCGGGTTTCGTCGACATAGACGTGTATCTTTTTTTTGTTTTTATGTGCGGCTCTCATGGGTGCGAGAGCTGTTCCATGGTCAACGCAGGCTAGGGCGCCTGCATTGCAGTGGGTTAATATTCTCATATTGTCTTTAATCAGTTTATCCCCTATTTTTCCTATTTTCGCGCATCTTTTCGCGCTTTCGACCGCGTATTTTGCGCTTTCATCAACCGCTGTTTTTTTGGCCTGTGATACGCTGCCTGATGAGCTGACTTTCATGCGTATGTGCTCCAGGGAATGAAACAGGTCGTATGCTGTTGGTCTAGTATTGCTGAACACGTGGATTACCTGATTTAAGTAATCCCCTATCTCGTCAAATCCACCCCCATAATGTAATATCGCCTGGCTCAGACCATATGCTGCCGTGGCTCCAATAGCCGGAGCGCCTCTTACGGTCATGTTGCTGATGCACTCTGCTGTTTTAACATAATCACGGGAGCGGATTATCTCAAAGCTGTGGGGTAAAGCGGGTTGGTTTATCATGCATACAACATCATTTTGCATCCAGACCGTGGGATAATCCCTTAATTTACCATCAACCTTAACTTTCATCTTTCAGTATCTTATTGTGTACCTTTATCATCAAATCAGTGGCTTTTCTGATTGAGCTACCTACTGTAATTGAGCCGTGCTCTATTATGAATACGTAATTGCTGTATGATAGGGCCTCAACCACCTGCTCGGCCTGTTTTAGTGTTCCATAGCTTGTTTTTTGTTTGGTTGTTTTTATCTTGTTTTTTTCAACTAAATTGGTGTTGTCCAATAAAACCCTATCATGTGCGTGGACAACGGCTTTCACTTTGGGGAATCTCCGGTAGATGAGCCAGTGGGTTGGGGTTTCCGAGGAAGGTTTTTTGTTATCCCATACCAGGGCCTTGTTTTCCGCTTGAATGTAATCTGATACATACACTATGTCTTTTTGGGTTAATTCCCCAAGAGATTTACCAGCTGCCTTGATGTATAAACCCCCTGATGCTTGTACGCTGATGTTGCCTGTGGTACCTGGTGTCAGATTATTTTTTTTAAGCAGTCTGCCGGAGTTAATCATTTCTTTGATTAACCTGTATCCTACGTCTTTTTTCCCACCCATAAACCGGGTACTGAATTTAATGCCCTCGTATTTTTCAGCCACTTTATCTTGCTTTAACTATATTATTATGTAATGAATATAATTGAGGATTAAGCTTTGAGCTAAAATGCCTGTTACAACTGCTATGGTGGAGATTGTTAGACATATTGACGATGTTATCGGGAATTTAGATGAAAAACAGATTAAACAGTTTATTAAGGTAATCCAGAAATCCAACAGGGTTTTTTTAATCGGAGCTGGGCGCTCTGGTCTGGCTGCCAGGGCTTTTGCGATGCGGCTGGTGCAGCTGGGATTAACAGCCTATGTTATCGGGGAAAGCGTAACCCCTGGGATGAAAAAAGATGATTTATTGATAGCGGTCTCGGGTTCGGGTCAGACTAATTCCGTGGTTTCAGCGGCTCAGGTCGCAAAGGGGCTTGGTTGCGCCACTCTGGCAATAACCTCGTATCCTGATTCTCTTTTGGGTGAGATAGTTGATTATGTGGTTGTCATAAAAGGCCGCACAAAGATTGACATAGAAAAAGACCACCTGAAGCACCAGATTGAGGGTAGACATTCAACGCTCACCCCCTTGGGCACGTTGTTTGAGGATTCTGTCATGGTGTTTTTTGACGGAATAATCGCTGGTCTAATGACCACGCTTAAGGCCAGGGAGCAGGATTTGAAGGCCAGGCACGCTACGATAGAGTAACTCATTGGTTGATTCTGTATCTTAATAAGGCGGCGATTCCTCCAAGCGATGCAAGCTGCGTTCCTGCCTCGTTTAGGTGGTTGACTATGTGCATCT
>NJDH01000036.1 GCA_002254405.1 Candidatus Altarchaeales archaeon ex4484_96 | reverse complement strand
GGGCATCCTGATATGGCCGAGGAGGTGCTGGTGCGCATTGAAAAGCTTCGGGGGGATGAGAAAAAGCTTCTGGATAAGCTGCAGAAGAAAAGAGATAAGTCTCTTCTGGTCTATGAGAGCTTTCGCAGGATGGGTGAGTATGTTTCCGATATCGCAGAAGGCGTTATAAACCTCCACTAAGCATTATATAATCTATATAGCCTATATATTCTAAGCTTTTTTTATTATCTTAATCGAAACAAATAATCTAACATGAACAACCAGAAAAAAGAGGAAATAGTCAAACACACGCTCTTCATCTTTTCCACCACAGCCTCTCTTCTGCTGATTCTCATAATAGTATTTCTTTTCAACGAAGCAGGCCGCCTGTTCACCGAAATAAGCATCCTTGATTTCCTGCTCGGAACAGAATGGAACCCCGGGAAGGGATTATACGGTGCCTTCCCCTTCATGTTCTTCTCGCTTATCGTTACAGCAGGCGCGCTGCTCATAGCAATACCTCTCGGAGTATCCTGCGCGATTTTTTTGGCTGAAATAGCGCCCTCATGGGCCAGAGACATAACCCGCCCGGTAATAGAACTTTTAGCCGGAATACCCTCCATAATATACGGCCTGTTTGGATTAGTCATTATCGTGCGCTTCGTTAAAATAACCCTTGAGCTGGCCACAGGCGAAACCCTTCTGGTGGGCTCCATCATACTGGCTATCATGATTCTCCCCATCATCATAAGCATATCACAGGACTCCATTGAATCAGTACCCGGTTCCTTCAAGAAAGGCTCTCTCGCCATGGGTGCCACCGAATGGCAGACTCTCAGAAAAATCATCATACCCGCGGCGCTGCCCGGGATATTCGCGGGCGTGATACTCGGGGTAGGCCGCGCCATAGGGGAAACAATGGCTGTTGTCCTGGTATTAGGCAACTCAGAGAACCTGCCTCATCTGGTAAAACAGCTGCTCGGAGAGCAAGCAGCAGGTAACGTAATCCAGATTATAAACCAGATACCTGAAATAATGCTGAAGCCGGGGGAAGCCCTGACATCCGCGATATTGCTTGAGATGGGGCCGGCCGAGGTGGGGGGCATACATTACTCCGCCTTGTTCGCGATGGGTGTTCTTTTGTTTATCATCACATTCATTTTAAGCGTCAGCTCAAACATCATACTCTCCAAAAGCCAGATTAATCTGAAATGATATCAAGCAAAACAACAAACAAAATAATGAAAGGCGTTTTTTGGATTAGCGCATCACTGATAATCATAATATTGTTTCTCATCCTGGGTTATGTCTTCAGTGAAGGAATCACTGCCTTAGACTATTCTTTCATCACTGAAATGCCCAAAGACAACTGGAGGGAAGGCGGAATATATCCCGCGATAATCGGGACGCTTATATTGGTGGCTGTGGCGTTATTGTTTGCGGTGCCGCTTGGCGTGCTCACAGGAGTTTATCTCGTTGAATTCCGTAGAGAAGATAAACTAACCCAATGTATCCGGGTGAGCGTGGACTCCCTGAACGCCGTGCCATCAATAGTCTTTGGATTATTCGGGCTGTCGCTTTTCTTCTATTATCTTAGGGATTTAACCGGCGGACCCACTATACTGTCCGGGGGGCTGACATTGGGTTTCATGATACTGCCCACCATAATACGCACCTCCGAGGTCGCTTTAAGGTCTGTTCCCTTATCCGAGAAACTGGGCAGCTACGCGCTTGGCGCAACGAAACTTCAGACAATAAGCAGGATTATAATCCCAAGCTCGATTCCCGGGATAATAACCGGCGTAATACTTGGTTTCGGGCGGGCTGCCGGGGAGACCGCCCCGATAATATTCATGGTGGTGTTGAATCCTGTTTTGCCCGGGTTCCCTTATTTATTCTCCCAATGTAATGCCTTAACAACCCAGATATATTATCTC
The DNA here is from genome assembly GCA_002254405.1 of Candidatus Altarchaeales archaeon ex4484_96. GTDB lineage: Archaea > Altiarchaeota > Altiarchaeia > IMC4 > QMZM01 > EX4484-2. The sequence goes on along the minus strand of NJDH01000036.1, from coordinate 6,239 downwards.
ACCTCGGAGGCTGTATCGATTGAGAGGGCTTTCGGCATGGCCTTCGTTCTCATATCCATTATCTTGATTTCAAACTACTTTGCTAGATTAATCAACAAATACATGGCGAGGAACATCAAGAGATAAAATGGATGCAGTAAACGAGATTGAGGTAAGGAACCTGAATCTATGGTACACCGACAATCATGCACTGAGGGACATAAATTTGGATATCAAAAAAAACAAGATAACCGCTTTAATAGGGCCCTCAGGCTGCGGTAAAAGCACTTTTCTTCGCTGCATCAACAGGATGAACGACCTCATCGACGGGGTGCGGGTTGAAGGCGAGATATTGCTGAACGGAAATAACGTATACGACAAAAACGTGGATGTGGTGGGTTTAAGGAAAAAAATCGGGCAGGTGTTTCAGAAACCAAATCCCTTCCCGATGACCATCTACGACAACATCGCCTACGGTCCGAGAATACATGGGGTATCCTCCGGCGAAATAGATGATTTAGTTGAGGAAAGCCTGAAAGCTGCGGCCCTGTGGGGGGAGGTATCCGACAGGCTTAAAATCCCTGCCCTGGAACTCTCGGGCGGTCAGCAGCAGAGGCTTTGCATCGCGCGGGCCCTGGCTGTGAAACCCGAGGTTATCCTGTTTGACGAGCCCTGTTCTGCGCTGGACCCCATATCAACCCATAAGATAGAGGATTTACTGCAGGAGCTGAAAAAACAATACACTATCGTTATCGTAACACACAACATGCAGCAGGCGGCGAGGGTGTCGGATTACACCGGGTTTTTCCTGCTGGGGGAGATGATTGAATACAATAGAACCCGGATTCTCTTTGAGAATCCCCAGAAAAAAGAAACAGAGGATTATATAACCGGGAGGTTTGGATGAAAAATGCCCAGAACACGCCTTGAAAGGGAGATGGATACCATAAGAGACAACCTGCAGGAGATGGGTTTATTAATAAGCAGGGACATAACGGACGCGATGAACTCCCTTGAAAGAAGGGATGTTGATTTAGCCGAAAACGTCATCAAAGACGATAAAAGAATAAACGACCTCTACTCGGATTTGAAGGAAAGATGCATTCAGACAATAGCCTTGCACCAGCCTGTTGCAAGAGATCTGCGTTTTCTGACCATAGCAATCGATGTAGTCTACAACATGGAGAGGATAGCCGATTACGCTGATGACATAGCGGAAATAGTTTATTATGTCCGTAAATGCCCTGAAAACATGAAAGAGATTAGGGAGATGGGCGTCATAGCCAAGAATATAACAGAGAACGCATATAAGTCTTTCCTTGAAAAAGACCTTGAGCTTGTTGCGGTTGTTGAAAAAGACGAGGAGTTGATGGATGAGTTTTTCGAGAAAATCTTTCCTTTACTGAAGAATTTCGTTGGTGAGAAACCGGAGGCCTTAACCTTCGCTATGAACATGATTATGGTGGCGAAATACCTTGAGAGAATAGCGGATCATGCGTTTAACATAGCCCAGAGAACAAGATATGCTGTTTTAGGCGATACCAAAAGCCTGTAGTCTAGCGGCTTCTCCATTTTTTTATCGCCTTCTCGTAGGATTCATGGGTTCCAGTATCAAACCATTGGCCTTCGAATGGATAGCCGTATAGCTTTTCTTCTGCGGCAAGCTTTGGGAAAACATCATGTTCCATCATCGTCTTGCCTTCGGGTATGTAATCTATTATCTCGGGTTCCATCACGTATATTCCTGCGTTAATTAGGCTCTGGTTTGTTTTCTCCTCTGGTTTCTCGATAAACTTTGTTATCCTGGCCCCGTTCATCTTCACGGTGCCGTATCTTGAGGGTTCGGGAACGGTTTTCAACGCTATTGTGGCTATTCCCCCGTGCCTGTGGTGGAATCGGATGAAATCAAGGAGGTCTATGTTGGTCAGTATATCTCCGTTGAACATGAGAAACGAGCAGTTAAGCTGGTCTTTCATCAGATTAAGCGGGCCTGCGGTACCCAGCGCCTGTTTCTCCTCGACGTAGCTTATTTTTATCCCGAACTTGCTTCCGTTTCCGTAGTATTCTCTTATTTTCTCTCCCAGGTATCCTATCGAGAAAATAACCTCTCTGATGTTGTTTTCCATCAGCAGGTCGATTGTATGCTGTACTAGGGGTCTGCCGCCAACAGGAATCAGGGGCTTGGGTATCTCATAAGTGAATGGCCTCATTCTTGTTCCTTTACCACCTGCTAATATAACTGCTTTTTTGACTCTCTCGCAGCTTATGCTTCTCTCGAGAATGGATTCAATAGCCTGCTGCCTGTTTAGTATTTTAGCCCCATCTATCAGGGAGTCTATCTCATCCAAAAGTTTACCTGATAATTCAACCTCTATTTTTTCACCCATCCTGGATAATACTTTAGATGTTGTTATACAAATATTATTGATAATGTACACTATAGACGGCTCATTAGGCGAGGGGGGTGGGCAGATACTGAGATCTGCGGTTTCGGTTAGCGCCTTAACCTCTAAAAGCGTGAGGATATACAATATCCGCGCCGGCCGGGATAACCCTGGCATCAGGCCCCAGCATCAGGCGGCTATTAAGGCTTGCGCCGGCTTATGTGATGCGCGCGTTGAGGGTCTTAGGGTCGGCGCAGATGAGATTGTTTTCTATCCGCGGGAGCTGGAAAGCGGGCGCTTTAATGTTGACGTTGGCACGGCGGGTTCCATATCACTCATATTGCAGGCCCTGCTTTTACCCTCTAACTGCGCCCCTGATACGGTTATGTTTCGGCTTAAAGGTGGCACCGACGTGATGTGGAGCCCACCGATTGATTATCTGCGTTTCGTTTATCTGCCTCTCCTCCATAAATTCGGCTGCCGGGCTAACATTAAATTAATGCGGCGGGGTTTTTATCCTAAAGGGGGTGGCTTGGTTTACATGGAGGTTGAGCCCTCACATCTTGAACCAATTGAGCTCAGGGAGAGAGGTGAAATAAAGTACTTTGGGGCATTATCTTACGCTCATGAATCATTAAGCGTAAACTCGGTTGCTGAAAGGCAGTTGAAGGCTGCTAGAAAGACATTATTTAACGCTGGATATGAGAATAAAACAGTATTTGATAAAGAATATGTTTCCTCTCCCTCGGTGGGCTCGGGTATTTTATTATATGCCGTCTGCGAGCATTCTATTCTCGGCGCAAGCTCTCTGGGGGATAGAGGCAAACGCTCTGAGCAGGTGGGTGAGGAGGCGGCCAGCAACCTTGTTGTTGAGCTGGGCTTAAACGCGGCCCTGGATTCGCACATGGCAGACCAGCTGATACCTTTTATTGCGCTGGCGGGAGGCGAGGTTAGCGTTTCCAAGGTGACAAACCATTGTCGAACCAACATTGATGTGGTGAGGGGATTCGGTTTTGATATCCGGCTTAAGGGAAACAGTATCATCTCTGAAGGCGGTCTCCGATCGCGTTTTTGATAGCGTATAATACATCCATCTGGGTTTTGTTGGCGTCTATTCGAAGCATATCATCTAGTTTCATGTATTGCTCGTATACTTTATCCTGGAACTCCCTGTTCTCGAATATCTCCCCTGAGTCGGCTCTTTTAACCGCTTTCTCGGGTTTAATGTCTAAAAAGAGCGTGAGATCGGGTTTAAGAATATTTTTGTTTAATTCCCTAATCCATTCTGCTTCAACTCCCTGGGCTGCCTGATACGCTATCGTGGAATTAACGTATCTCTCCATTAAAACGATTTTGCCTTCGTCTAATGCTGGTTTAATCTCCTCGTCCAGGTGCCAGTACCTGTCGGCGGTGAACAATAAAGCTAATGTAGGGGGTTGCACTTCCCGCACACCCGTCAGCAGTTCCCTTAGAAACAATCCTATTTTGTTGTTGCTTGGCTCTCCCGTTAAATGAACATCATATCCTTTTTGTATGAGCCACTGGCGTATGTCCTTGGCTTGGCTTGTTTTACCGCAGCCATCCAGCCCCTCCAAAACAATGAACATTTTACACGCCGCGGTTTTGAAGCATATCCTTCTCATCCATGCTTCTGATATCCAATCCCTTCATCGCTTCACCCAGTCCAACGGATACCTCAGCCAGGATTTTTGGATTATTGTAGTTTGCGGTAGCCTCCACAATGGCTTTAGCCATTTTCTTGGGGGATTTTGATTTGAAGATTCCCGAGCCGACGAAGTTGCCGTCAGCTCCCAATTGCATCATAAGGGCTGCGTCCGCGGGTGTGGCTATCCCTCCCGCGGCAAAGTTGACGACAGGAAGTCTGCCGTCTGCCACCACCTCTTTAACCAGGGTTAAGGGCACGTTTGTTTCTTCAGCGTATTTCATCAGCTGGTTTTCGTTCATCTTACGTAGTTCCCTGATTTTATTGTTTATGATTCTCATATGCTTTACGGCTTCAACAATGTTTCCGGTGCCTGCCTCTCCTTTGGTTCTTATCATGGCGGCGCCCTCGTTTATTCTTCTTAAGGCTTCACCTAGATTACGCGCCCCGCAGACGAACGGTATCTTGAAGTTGTTTTTGTTGATGTGGTTTTCCTCGTCTGCCGGTGTGAGAACCTCTGATTCGTCTATCATGTCAACTCCCAGAAATTCAAGTATCTGGGCTTCGGTGAAATGCCCTATTCTGACCTTAGCCATCACAGGTATGGATACGCTATCCAGTATCCCCATTATCTTTTTCGGGTCCGCCATCCTGGCCACCCCCCCTGTTGCCCGTATATCCGAGGGCACTCTCTCGAGGGCCATAACAGCCACTGCCCCTGCTTTCTCTGCTATCTTGGCTTGCTCAGCGTTTGTGACATCCATTATCACGCCGCCTTTCACCATCTTGGCGAATCCTGTCTTGAGGGTTTTAGTCCCTGTTTTTTTCCCCATTTTGTTTCCTGTATTAATTTGTTTTATTTTATAATAAGTGTTTATATCTATTTAATGGACTGGGTTAAGAAATATGATGCTATTGCAAAGGAGTTAGGCTTAAGCAGTGCCGCTGACCGTGCTGCCACGATTCTATTGGATTCCCTGATTAAGGGGGTTAGCCTCGACAGCCTTAGGATTCTTTTAGGGGGTAAGAAGGTGATTGTTTTCGGCGACGGACCGTCTTTGAGGGATGCTGTATCCTATGTTAAGGAAAAAAAATTTCATGAGGATTATGTTTATGTTGTCGCTGATTCAGCTGTGTCTGCTTTCATGGAGGCGGAGGTTTTACCTGATGTTTTAGTCACTGATTTAGATGGCCGGTTAATGGATGTATTGGAGGCTAACTGGAGGGGTTCGTTGACTGTGGTTCATGCTCATGGGGATAATATTTCCCTGCTTGAGGAGGTGGTTCCGAGATTGCATGATGTTGTGGGTTCAACGCAGGTGGAGCCTTTGGGGGCTGTGCATAATTTCGGGGGTTTCACCGACGGAGATCGCTGTGTTTTTTTGGTGGTTTATTTCAAGGCCAGCGAGATTTGGTTGGCTGGGATGGATTTTGATACAGCTTCTTTATCGGGTGGGGACTCTACTTTAAAGGAGAAGAAACTGAAGATAGGTAAACGGTTGATTGAGGAGCTTAAGGATGAAACCGATATTCCGATAAAGAAACTTAAACTGAATTAATTTTTTTATTTGATTAAGTAGCGCAATAGGGGCATTAATACTAAAAATAAAAGTATCAGCAATGCTATGGCGGCTGCAAGCGTTGTTTCATTGAATATTTTTTTGGTGTTTTTTTTGTATTAAGGCAATCCTGCGGGCAATTATCGGCTGATTCAGGGAACCCCCATCTGCTGTCTCCACATATTGTTTCCTGAAAGCTTAGGTTCATGAGCTGCGTTACCTCAACACCGGAGCCGTCAGATAATATGCAGGCAGTGTAGCTTGCCCCGGATTCATTGTCTTCAACATGCCTTGCTGGATAACCTTCTTTGATGCAGTAGCTGTAATTTAAACCCTTCTCCCCCCTCAAAAAAATCCAGGCCTCAACTTTCTGACCATCCGGTAGCATGCAGTATCCTATTATCCCTTCGTCTGTTTCCTCGCTTACGTACTCGTATCCCAGCGTGCTGCAGTATACTGCGGCGGGGTTTAGCATGGCGGAGGCTAAAATACTTAAATAAAAAAAGGGTATAACCAAAAAAATATATTTTTTTTCCATGGTGGGTTGATATTAACGGGCCCGTAAACGTATTCGCTGATATCGCTGTAGATATGGTTTTCGTAGGGTATGTATCCGTAGCCGTCAACGTGCCATACGTGCATCATTGAATCCCA
>NJDH01000035.1 GCA_002254405.1 Candidatus Altarchaeales archaeon ex4484_96 | reverse complement strand
ATAGAGGGGGATATACTAACAAAGGTGGGGGGATATTTCAGGGATGAGGATGTTGGCTCGGTTATAGTGAGAGTCAGGGTTAGGGAGCCGAAAAACTGGCTTGAAAAAATCATCGAAATGGAATACAACATGGGATTGGGATTCTATCTCAAGCTGCTTTCATTCCTAAACTGCCTTTATTTAACCCCCGGTCAGTTCAGCCTATACCGCAAAAAAATGCTCGACGAGCTTAGAGGATTTGATGTGGATAACATAGTGGAGGACACCGAGATAGCCTACAGGATGCAAAAAAAAGGATATAAAATAGCATGCTGTCTATCAACCTACGCCTACACTAAGGTGCCAAACAACATACGCGCATTCTATTACCAGAGAAGACGCTGGTACTCGGGCACCATACAAACCATATTAAAGCACAGGGACGTTTTCTTCAACCGGGAGTTGGGCAACTTCGGGATGTTTTTCATGCCAGTGAACTACGGTAGCATAATCATCGGGACCTTCCTTTTCATATCCACAATATTTCTTATAGGCCAAACATTATATGATTATTTCATATACTACAGCCTCATCGATTTTGACATAATAGGCTCGCTCATGAATTACCTGAGCAACGTCGAATTCGACCCGCTTATGATAAGCATCTTTTATTTCCTTGGGATAAGCCCTTTCATCATGAATGCCTTAATCAATTTTTTCGCCATCAGGAAAATGGGTGAAAGCTTTCGGGAACTGTTTTTCGGGTTTATCTGCTTTCTTTTCTTTTTCATACCATACAACACCCTCTGGATTATTTGCGCGTATATGGTGGCCAGAAACAAAAACATAAAATGGCGAAACTAGACCTTAAAACAATCATACAGGCTGCATTATTAACTTTGGCTATTTTTGTGAGCATCTATTTTCTCAACCTGATGATGGAAAGCGAGCGAGAGAAAACAATAAACAATAAAATGAATGAGATAATCTCCGATTTTGAGGAAATAGAGACCACATACTATCTCATGGAATACATGGGCGAAGAGCAGAAATTAAGAAACAGAACATGCGAGGCCATGAAAAAAGAGCTAGAGTACCTGGAGAGCAAACTATGGAAGCTTGATATGAAAATCAGAGACTACCGGGAGATAACAAAAGACTTCATAAACGATGAATTTTATATCAGAGAGAAAGCCCACCTCAACCGCAGAGAAATAATACATTTCACAATGCTTGAGAAAATGAGAGACAGATGCGACTACAATCACCTGATAATATTGTATTTCTACGGGGAATGTGATGTAAACAAGCGATGCGATGACCAGGGTTTTGTTTTAACCTACATAAACCAGCTGATAGACCCTGAAATCAGCATATTCTCTTTTGACATGGATCTTGGGCTTTCCTCCGTGAATGCCTTGGCTGAAATCCATAACATCAGCGAGCTGCCCTGCGTGGTGGTTGAAGGCGTATCATACTGTGGTATGCACAATAAGGCCGAGATGGTGGACATAATCTGCGAACACAGCAACATCTCGATTTGCACATCCAAAGACATTATATTAAATGAAACCATATAATCAATTAAAGAAAATAAAATGATTGAATTAATCCTTTCATTCTTTTTCATAGCTATGATGTTTTTATATGTATCATGGCTTGTGCTGGTGCTTTTACCGAAAAAAGAAGGATACAACAATGAGGATTATCCGCCGATATCGGTTTTATTGCCAGCCCACAACGAGGAAGCCATCATCAGGGACACAATAAAGGCGCTGCGTGAAGCTAAATACCCGCGCATAAAGCAGATTATTGTCATAGATGACGGCTCAACAGACAAAACAGGTGAAATACTTGATGAGCTTTCATCAATGGACCCGAACATGCTAATCATAAAAACAAATCATTTAGGAAAGGCTAACGCGCTTAATCGGGGCCTGAAAAGCGCTGAAGGAGATATTATCGTAACCCTGGACGCAGACTCTAAGGTGGATGTAAACGCCCTCACAGATATAACCAGACCCTTCGCAGACGAGAAAGTAGGCGCCGTCTCGGGTATAATCAGAGGCATAGTGAACAGGAATATTCTGACATGGTTTCAGGATTTCGAATATGTATTATCATCAGGCTGGAGGTATGCCCTAAACAACATCAACTCAACATACATTTTCCCCGGATTCGCCGCCTACAGGAGAAAAGCGCTTGCTTCGGTGGGTGGATTCAAGCAGGACACCCTAGCTGAGGATTTTGATATAGGGGTCAGACTCCGGAAAAAAGACTACAGGCTGGTGATGTCTAATGCGATAATATACACTAAAATGCCTCAGACGATTCGAGGCCTTATCAGGCAAAGAATGAGATGGGGTAGGGGCACTCTTCAGGTGATAAAAAAACACCCTGATGTGCCCTTCAACAAAGGCTTTGGTGCTGCTGGATTATATGGTATACCATCCCAGATGTACTGGTTTTTGCACAGCTTTGTTGTCATACCCTTGACTTTCTACCAGATATTCGCTGGTTATCTGAAATACTTCGCCGGCTATAATGATTATCTCTCCTTTAACGTCATTAAATACTTTTTCAACTGGTTCTCGGTTTATGGGATGATAGATTACACAGAAAAAGCGCTCGCTGGAACATATGATTTCACTTTTATCTTTCTGCTTTCGATGGTTGTTTTCCTTTTGGGTTTATTCTATAATTTTGCGGTAATATATCGGATATCTACATTAAAGTTGAGGTATATATTCGTGTTGTTCTTTTTTTTTCCCTACTCGGTTTTTGCTTTAGCATCATATAGTTTTCCTTCGATAGTTGAGTTGTGGCCTAAAAAAACCGATGCTGCTTTGAGGGTGAATGTGTGGGAGAAAAACAGGTAAAATGGAGACAAGCTATTTGTTTGAGATTAAAAGACAGTTGGTGCACTTGCTTGTTGGTTTTGCCATAGCATTAGGTGTTTATCATCTTGAGCCTGTGGCAGGTAAATATGTTGTTGTTCCCTTGCTTGCTGCCGTGTCTTTCATGCTTGTTTTGCCTAGAATCGGGGCGGAGTTGAAGTTACATAATCATTTATTGTTTCATTTCGAGAGGCCGAAAGATATTGAGAGCTTCCCTTATCGGGGGGCTATTTTCTATGCATTGGGGGTTTCTCCCGCTATATTGCTTTTGGATGTTAACACTGCATGCGCTATAATAGCTATTTTGAGCATAGGGGATTCTACTTCAACGATTGTTGGTAAAAGCGTTGGTCAAATCAGGATAGGTCATAAGAGCCTTGAGGGTTCTCTTGCGTTCATATTTTTTTCTTTTATCGGCGCCTGGTTTTTTTTGCCTCAGCAGCCGGTTTATGCTCTTTTGCTTTCGTTTCTGGGGGCTGTAATCGAGTTATCTAACATATATCATGATCATCTTTTGATGGATGATAACCTGCTTGTGCCTATTGCTTTAACATTAGCTGCCTTATTATCATGAATTGGTCTATTTTTGTTAACCTAATACCAAATATTTTTTAATTCATTTTATGGGCCCGTAGCCTAGCCTGGATAGGGCACCGGACTTCTAATCCGGAGATCGTGGGTTCGAATCCCGCCGGGTCCGTGGTACAAAGGGATTTAGTTCAGAGCCACTGTAAGTGGATCCTTAGTCGTCGGCTAACTCCGACCTCGAATCCCGCCGGGTCCGTGGTAAGCCTAAATAAAAAGATTAGACTATTAAAAGGGGGAAAAAGGTGGTTTAGTATGTTAAACAGAGAGGTTGTATTCGATAAACTAAAAGATTATGATTTAGATGAAATCAAAATCGGGGTATTGGCCTCGCACTCGGCGCTGGATGTCGCAGACGGTGCGATAGAGGAAGGATTCAGAACCAAGCTCTACTGCCAGAGAGGCAGGGAAAAAACATACACAAGCTACTTTAAAAGCAAGCGAGTAAACGGTAAGGTAGTGAGAGGTGTTGTCGACGAATACAGGGTATATGAGCGATTCAACGAGATAATAGAGAAAAAAGAACAAGAAAAAATGATAGACGAAAACATCCTATTCATACCAAACAGGTCCTTCACCTCCTACGTGAACCTAAAAAAAATAGAAAACGATTTTACGGTGCCGTTGGTAGGCAGCCGCAACCTGCTTAGAAGCGAAGAACGCGGGGAAGAAAAAGACTACTATTGGCTGCTTGAGAAAGCAGGTCTGCCGTATCCCCAAAGGATAAAAAAACCTGAGGAAATAGACGAGCTTGTGGTCGTTAAAATGCATCACGCCCAAAAGAAACTAGAGCGCGGGTTTTTCACCGCAGCAAGCTATGAGGAATACAAAAAGAAATCTGAATCATTGATTAAAGAGGGTGTCATAACAAAGCAATTACTGGATTCCGCCAGAATAGAAAAATACATTATCGGGCCGGTGTTTAACTTTGATTTCTTCTACTCCCCGCTTGAAGAAGAAATGAATCCAATTGAACTGCTAGGCGTTGACTGGCGATTTGAGACCTCATTGGACGGGCATGTGAGGCTGCCAGCCACCCAGCAGATGAGCTTGAACGAAAAACAAAAAGTCCCAGAATACACCGTATGCGGGCACAATACCGCAACAGTAAGAGAAAGCCTGCTTGAGAAAGGATTTATTTTAGCCGAAAAATACGTTAAAGCAACAAAAAAATATTATGATCCCGGCATTATTGGGCCGTTTTGCCTGCAGACCTGCGTGGATAAAGACAATAGATTCCATATATATGATGTGGCTCCAAGAGTCGGGGGCGGCACCAACGTCCATATGTCGGTAGGCCATCCATATGCTAATACTCTATGGCGGACTAATGTCTCAACAGGTCGCAGGCTGGCTATGGAGATAAAAAAGGCTGTGGTGGATGAAAGAGTGGATGAGATAGTCACATGATAAAAAAAAAAAATGATAAGCCAGGAGCAGATAAATGAAACCCTCAACGGATATGATTTCGATAACATATTAGTGTGCACTCTCGGAAGCCATACAGCATTGCAGATAACCAAGGGGGCAAGAGACGAGAACTTACGTAATCTGCTCTTGTGCACGAAAAAAGCAGCTCGATTTTATCGCAGATGGCCTGTTGTGGATGAGATAATAACACTAGAGCACTACGCCAACATACTCGATGAGAGATTGCAGGATGAGCTTATCGCGAAAAACGCCATCATAATACCGCATGGTTCTTTTGTAGAATACGTTGGGGCAAAAAACATCAACGAAAAACTTAGGGTGCCGATGCTAGGTAACCGGCTTGTCTTAGAGTGGGAGTCAAACCGCAGGAAAGAAAAAAAGTGGTTTAAGACAGCTGGCTTGGGCATTCCCGGAGAATTTAAATCACCCCAGGACATAGACCGCCTGGTTATTGTCAAATTCCCGGGAGCAAAAGGGGGTGAAGGTTACTTTCTGGCTAAAGACGAGGAAGAGTTTTATAAAAAACTGGATGAAATAAACCTCCCGGATGAAATAAAAAAACAATACACCATCCAGGAGTATGTGATAGGCACCCGATTTTATCCTCATTTTTTTTATTCGCCCCTGGATGATGAGTTGGAGCTCTTAGGCATGGATATTAGATACGAGTCTAACATAGACGGACTGGCCAGACTGCCTAATGTCATCCAGAAGGAAGTGAATGTGGAGCCGCTTTATGTTGTCACAGGAAATCTGCCGGTTATACTGCGGGAATCGCTTCTGCCTGATTTGATGAAAATGGGCAGGAGCCTGGTGGAATCATCCAAGAGATTATTTAAGCCTGGATTAATAGGGCCTTTCTGCGTGGAAATGATATGCACCCCTGAGCTCAAGTTCATATGCTTTGAGATATCGGCCAGAATTGTGGCGGGAACCAACCTGTTCATACACGGCTCAACCTACTCCAAGATACTCTACGATGAGCCTATGAGCTGCGGCAGACGCATCTGCCGGGAAATCAAAACCGCCGGGGAAAGAAATAAATTAGATAAAGTAATATATTAGATATAATATGAGCCGAGCGGAAAAAAGAGTGGCAATAAGGCTGGATGTTATCGCAGACATAATAAGATATCTTAACGAGGACGAACAGCTACAGGAGATATTTGGGCGGCCGGTTTCCAGGTCACTGATTATAGCAGCAGATGATAATGATTTAAGAATAGAGGAAGGCGGCGGAAAAAAGATCACAAAAAAAGAAAGTGAGATATTTCTTGAGGTATTGAATAAGGCAATCAAGAATTGCACCGGATGAAATGAGGCAAACAAAAGAAGGTGTGCTCCTAGATGTCAAGGTCGTGCCTAATTCTGCGAAAGAAAGCTTATCCTATGACCCCGTAAGCGAGGTGCTGAAGGTTAAGGTAATCCCGCCTGCGGCGAAAAACAAAGCAAACAAGAGGGTTGTTGAGTTGATAAATAAATCATTGGGTGAATGCGAGATAGTATCGGGAGCTAAAAACAGGAAAAAAATACTTTTAGTGAAGGGATTAAACCAAAAGAATTTCCTGGAAAAAATATTGTTATTTATTTAGAGAATCCATATGTATTAGGGTATAGAAAGAATAAGAGGGTTACATCACACTTACCAGTCAAGAAGAAGAAAAAAAACTCCATATGTGCACTAAAATAGGATAATAATAGGATAAGAAAACAGGGGGTATTAATGCTCCCGTGTACGCTGGAGTAACCGTTTCTTGATTAGTCGATGTAATCTGCTTTAGTACTTTATTGTTTTATTTAATGAGGTGATTTAGATGGCAAAAGCACCAGTGGATACTGTCAAATACAACATCTATGCAAGCATTATTATAGACGGTGTGGTTGAGAAACCAGACGTTGTGGGAGCAATATTCGGTCAATCAGAAGGACTTCTGGGAGAAGACCTTGAACTAAGGGAACTGCAAAAAACAGGCCGTATAGGCAGGATAGAGGTAGACATCGAGACCAAATCAGGTAAATCAAAAGGTGAAATCATCGTGCCCTCGGGTCTGGGTATGGTGAAAACCGCTATTGTAGGAGCAGCCATAGAAAACGTCAACAGGGTTGGGCCATGTAACGCAATCATAAAAATAAAGGACATAGAAGACGCTAGAAGCGTTAAAAGAAAAAAGGTTGTTAACAGGGCTAAAAACCTGCTGAAAAAAATCATGGATGAAAGCGTTCCCGACACCGATAAAATAACGGAAGAAGTCAGGAAATCCGTGCAGCTAGCTGACATAACCGAGTACAATGGACTTCCGGCCGGGCCAAGCATTGAAGAAGCGGAAAGCATTATTTTGGTTGAAGGAAGAGCTGATGTCCTCAATCTCCTGAGGTATGGGATAAAAAACACGGTCGCGGTTGGGGGGACAAACATACCAAAAGCTGTTGTTAAACTCAGCAAGGAAAAAAATACCATAGCCTTCGTGGACGGGGACAGGGGGGGTGAGATGATACTTAAAGAGCTCTCCCAGGTCGCTGACATAGACTTCATCGCAGAGGCCCCCAAGGGCAAGGAGGTGGAGGAATTAGGCAAAAAAGAGGTTATTATGGCCTTAAGAAGGAAGGTCCCATTAAGCCAGTTAAACAACAAAAAAGAGAAGGTTGAGGAAAAAAACAAGGCTAAAGAAAAAGCTAAAAGAGACGATTTGATGAATTTTCTAAAAGAGGTGAAAGGCAAACTAAGTGCTAGACTCTACGACACAAACCTTGAGCTGATAACCGAGATGGAGATAAAAGACCTCATTGACTCACTCGCCGATGTGCAGCCTTATGCGATAGTATTTGATGGCATAGTCACGCAAAGGCTTGTTGATGTCGCAGCCGATACTGGAGTAAAATACCTTGTGGGGGTTAACAGGTCATCGATATCCAACACCAAAAATCTTATCGTATTAACGGAAAAGAAATAATCTTCTTTTTCTTTTTTTTTATTTTAACCCTGATTTGAGGGTATTTATAAAGGAAAAATACTAAATCATTACTCGTACTTTTTCTAGAGGCGGTAAATTGGATAATGAGTTAGTCCCAAAACATGAAGTATTAGACGGCGAAAAAGCTGAGAAACTGCTCGAATTTTATAAGGTAACACCTGAACTACTGCCTAAAATAAAAAAAAGCGACCCGGGTATAAGCCATCTGGAAGCAAAAATCGGCGACATAATCAAGATAACAAGATATGAGCCGCAGATAGGTAAAACACTTTATTATCGTGTTGTTGTGAGAGATTAAATTCATGTAAACGGAAATGGATGTGGTTGGATAATGAGAGTAAGTAGTTTCATAAAAAACGAGGACCTGACAAAGTTCCAGATAGAATCCTTTAACTGGCTGATTGACGA
>NJDH01000009.1 GCA_002254405.1 Candidatus Altarchaeales archaeon ex4484_96 | reverse complement strand
TGGGGCTGGGCTTCCTTTTTTTCTGGGTTTATCTGGTGAGAATCTAAACGGCGTTTATAGCGCTAATGAGTTTCTGACTAGGGTGAATCTGATGAAGGCTTATAGGTTCCCCGAGTATGATACGCCTGTTAGGGTTGGGAAGTGTGTTGCTGTTGTTGGGGGGGGTAATGTGGCTATGGATTCTGCGAGGGTGGCTTTGAGGCTTGGAGCGCATAAGGTGCATGTTGTTTATCGTAGGTCCGAGAAGGAGCTGCCTGCCAGGGAGGAGGAGGTGGTTAATGCAAGAGAGGAAGGTGTGTTTTTTGATTATTTGACTTCCCCGGTTGAGTTATTAGGTGATGATTCTGGTAATGTATGCGGGATGCGTTGCGTTAGAATGATGCTCGCTGAGCCGGATTCATCGGGGAGAAGGCGGCCGGTTGAGGTTGAGGGTTCAGGGTTTGTTATGGATTTTGATACTGTGGTGGTGGCCATCGGTCAGGGACCTAATCCTCTGTTGCCTTCTATAATCTCGGGCTTGAAAGCAAATGAGCGGGGTAATATATTGGCGGGCCGTGACGGTCGGACCTCTATTTCCGGGGTTTATGCCGGCGGGGATATCGTAACCGGTGCAGCCACCGTGATATCGGCTATGGCCGCGGGTAAAAGAGCAGCCCAAAGCATCAGTGAGGACCTGGGGGTTTGATTGTCTTATATGCCTGTTTTTTTATTTGTATAATATGCGTTTTTTTTTGTTTGCTTTAATGTCTTGTCTCTGCCTACAGCAGGCGGGGTTGAAGAAAAAAATAAGGAGGTGATTGATATGAAAATAGAAAGCAAGAGTTTCGAGCATGAGGGGATGATTCCCGCGAAATATAGCTGTGACGGAGATGATATCAACCCGCATCTCAGCTGGAGTGATGCACCAGATGAAACCCGCTCGTTTGCCTTATCTTGCGTGGACCCTGACGCGCCGGGGGGTGATTTCATCCACTGGCTGATTTATAACATACCGGCTGATGTATCGGAGGTAAAAGAGGGAGCTGGCATACCGGGCGGTTTAGAGGTTAAAAACCACTTCGGGAGAAAACAATACGGGGGTCCTTGTCCGCCGTCTGGGGTTCACAGGTATTATTTCACAGTATATGCCCTGGATACCATGATAACCGATGAGCTTACGATGGGGGATTTCAGGCAAAAAGTAGGCGAGCATACGATAGCCAAAGCGGTTTTGTTGGGCAGATACATTAGGCGATAGATTCGTTTAGTGTGTGTTTCATAAAGAAAGCCCAGATTTCCTGGTTTGCGTTTATGTCCTGGTTTAGGGCTCCAATGTTATCTACCCAAGCCTTACATAGTATCCCGTCCGGGTTTCTTTCACAGGTCTTGGGTGAGTATGTTTGCCGCCCCGGCCAGGTATGCCCCATCCCATTTATCGTGCATAAGCTTACCTCAGCCTCGCATCCCAGGTAGGTAATGCATGAGGCGTTGCCCTGCTGGTAGGTTACCTTGGTTTCATTTAAGCATTTATTCCTGTCCCTCCCTTCCTCGATAAAGAAGGGAACCGATTCAACATCCATGTGTTCTGGTTCATAGGGCACACCCAGGCTTTGAAGTACTCTGGCAGCGCAGCCGGTGCAGTTAACGCAGCCCCCGTATTCTGCGCATGGGTCTTTTGTCCCGTGAAGTGCATCACTGGAACCAATCTATTCTGGATGCATTCCCTATAGTGGCCTATGGAACCCACTGGTGCGATGGCAGCAATCTTGTCTGATAGGTGGCAGGCTAATGCATAAGACATAATCGCCCCGTTGCTCATGCCTGTTGCGTATATTCTTTCCTCGTCTATGTTGTAGTCATCGGTTATCCTATCAATCAACTCCCTGATAAAACCAACATCATCCACGTTATTGTCCAAGGCGGGTCCGCAGCAGTTTCCCCCATTCCATGAGCCGTATACTCTACCCATGATTTGGGGCCCGGTGCCCTCAGGGTAGACGACAAAAAAACCCTCTTGATCGGATAAATTATTCAGCTGGAAATACCTGATACTGTCTTCGGCATTACCCGCGCCCCCGTGTATGGCCAGCACAAGCGGCATTCGCTCGCCGTCGTATGAGGTGGGCACGTAAACAATGTATTTTCTATCCAGGCCGTCGTGTTCTATGCTAAAGCTAAAGTCTCCTTTCTCAATAGTTATTTTTTGCTCTATCTCGCATATCCCCTCATCGCATTCGTCTTTTTTCATGCAGCCGGAAACCAGCATCAGAAGAATCAGGCAGATGACATATTGTTTGCGCATGGTATACTATTTTCATAGCATAAATAAAATCTTTAGCTTAAAATCTCATAAGTTTATATTACACCTTAACATAATATTTTTTATCGGATAAAATGGAGGTCATAGAGCTGGAGGAAAACAGGCCCGTTCCCCTCCTGGGTTTGGAGATAATATCTATCGAGGGTGTTAGGGAATGGAACCAGAACAGGGTCTGCTCGGCATTAGCCAGAGACGCATCAGGTGAATGTATACTGTCTCTTTGGAACCAGGAGGTGGATGTTTTTCAGGAAGGCGATTTTATTGTGTTAAAGAAGGGATGGTGCAAGCAATATCGTGGTGAGATGCAGGTTTCATCAGGCAGATACGGCAAGATAGAGCTGATTAAAAGACCGCAAAAGATTAAACCGCAAATCGCCCGCAATAACATCCCCCAAACCAACCTCACCTTATTTTTTCGGCATGCACATTTGAGGATCCTAACCAGCCTTCACCAACCTATTCAAGGAAGACAACATCAACGAGAACCACCCTAACCCCAAGCTCAACCTCTACCTTGACCGTCAGCTCAACCTCAACAATCTCCTCAAACACTGGCAGCACCACATCAACTGAATCCACAACCACCTCAACCCTTGGGGAAAACACCTACAAGATAATAGCACAGGATAACAAGTTCACACCAGAAGAGCTTAGGCTGAGCGCAGGCGAGGAGGTGAGAATTATTTTAGAGAACTGGGACCCTAAATCACATACTCTAATGAACGAGGAACTGAAGATTAACTGGCATCTACCCTATAGACTTGACAAGAGCACACCCTCCACCAGAAATCAATCATTTAATCCAACAATAAAGGGTTCATTTTATCTGGAGGATAAAAACGTAAACGATATGTACGTCAAGCTTGTTGTTGAATGAGAGCACTACATGAACTCGGATAATGCTATCTGCCTGCTTAGGTCGTTTATGAACAGGCTGTCTATTTCCTTTCGTAAAAGCATCAGACGTTGTTTCATGTACGGGCTGCAGTCGTATTTCTCGACCAGCCTGATGGAGGTGTTAAGGTATTTCTCTATGCTGCCTTGTGTGACGGTTAAAAGAAGCTTGCCGCCGCATCTTGTGCACCTGCCCACAAGCGGAATCCTACGATAGGATGCATTGCAGTTCACGCACCTGAATTTCTGCCTGCTGAAGGCCCTGAGGTTCCCGTAGGTGTCCCTCAAAAAATGGGAGTTTATCACCAGCTCGGCTACAACCCTCTCGTCTATGGCCCTGATTTTTTCCGCTATTTTAAGCTGGGCGCCGACTTTATCGGCCATGTTCGATAGTTTAAGGTAGCGTGACTTTAAAACCGGGCCTGTTACATCATCTGTTGTGTGCGTGAAAAGAAGGTTGTTGAATGGGTCTTTCTCTAATACATCCCCTGCGGTTTTTATCTTAACCTCCGTGGGGTTAGCGAAATCCCAGGTTTTTTCATAGAATTCAATCGGGTACTTATCAACTATCTCCATCTTGTGGGCTTCATCATCCACCTCGCTTGCGTCCATCAGCGTTGTAACAACAAGAGGCGCATCCATCTTGCCTCCTCGTTTCTCTGGAAGGTATTTCTGCGAGAAATTAATGAGTGCGTCAAGAGCCAGCATTATGGAGTCCTCGTCTCCGTCGGCGTTCCTTCTTTTAGCTGCATGCCAGTAGGGGTGTGCATAGCAGACATCGGCTTTAGTAAAGCCTATTATCCTGCCCGTTATCCCCGCGGAAGTGTGGGGGGCTAAACCTATGATTATGTGGCCTATTAGCTCATCCACGTTTTTCAGGTTATAAAATCTATTTAGTCCATAGTATTTTTCCAGCAGGTCATCTATGAATGCGGAAACCCGAAGCAGGTAATAAGCCCCACTCTCTGGTATTACAACATCCTGTGCCTTTAACTCAAGAATCTGTTCTTCGTCTACAAGCTTGTTGCATTTATAGTCTTTTTCATAGCCTAATAATCGAAGCCTATCAGGGCTTACTCCCACCTCAGCAGGCTTGAAGTGGGTCATGGGGGCGTCGGTTGCATCAAATCTTATGGTCCCGTCCTTGAATACATAAACGTCGTTTTTAGACCTCAGTATGCCTTTCTCCAGGGGTTCAGGTATCTTATGCTCTGATATCATACCCTTAACTCCCTTGACTTTACCTGGTTTGCCTACTTTTTTTATCGCCTCCCTCCAAAGCGATTTAATGTCTACTCCCATCTTCTCATAAGATAAGGTGTCTATCTTGCATCTAGGGCATTTATCTCTTTTGGTTTCTATGTTGCATGAGGGGCAGATTCTTTTTAGGGTTGTTTTATTCCCGCATCTGCGGCACACTGGTGAGTATACGTGGCTTTGGCATCTGTCGCAGTAGTATCTTGCTATTTCCACGTTTATTGTGTTTTTCTGCGATGATGCGTTTATCAGCCTTTCTTTCCCTCCCGAGGCGCCTATCGGGAAAAGAGAATGCACTGCTGGCTGCATCTTTCTTTCCTTGGCTTTCTCGGGGCGTCCCATCCTGGCTCCGATATAGGTGCCGCTTTTTTTCCTAATCCTGATGGGAGAGTGTTTGTTAACGTAATCATATGCATTCACCCCGCTGAAACCCTTAAATGACTCCATGAATCCTTTAGCGTCTAGTTTTTTCCCGTCAAACGCGCCCACCGGGTAAAGAAGAGGCTTATATTCGTTTAATCTGATTTTTTCTGCTTCAACTAGATGGGGGACACCCAGTTTCTCCAGTATTTTTTTCCCCTGCGGGTTAGGCTCTAATACAAGCTCACCCTTTTTTTTGTCTATCCCCCCCCCTAAAAGCCATTTAACCATATATTCAAGCTCTTTGGTTTCAATGTCCTCCCAGTGGTAGGTGTATCTGGGGTGCAGGGGTATGTCGTGTTTAAGGGATAATTCAACCGCCTTGTTTGGGTCTTTTACGTCGGTGTTTATTTTACCGCAGGCGTTAAGTGCCTCCTGAGCCCACCATTCCTCGCAGTAGCCTGCGGGGTGCAGGTTGGTGTTGGTCTGCAGGAAATCACCGTAGCTCACGAGTATGTCGCCGAGAAAAAGTATCTCATCGACTTCATTAATTAATTCTCTCGCAACAGATGTGCTTTCCACCCTAATAACCGAACCGTTTTTCAGCCTGAGAAGCGGCCCCTCTATGGTGCTGCATTCTGTGATAATGCAGCCTTTGCCGGGGCGTTCTACTTTCACCTGGGTTCCCGTGGCAATAAAGCCGTCAACCAGTATCATGGTTGCGGGATGTATTGATTTAGCGGCTATGCCAGAGACCCGGTTTCTCCCGTATCTCAGGCGAAAACCTCCCTTGGACGAGGGCGCAGAGAAAATAGGTCTGCCCCCGACCACCTCGGACATGAAACCTGTTATTGGTTTGATTTTTTTATCCTCTTTTTTCTTCTTGGAGCTTGTTTTGCCTTTAGCTGTGTTAGCCAGCCAGCCCCACTCTAATCCCAGCTTTTTGGCGTGCATCATGAGTTTAGGGGCCTTTTGCGCTATGCCCTCAGCCAGCACAAGACATACTCCGCCCCTGATTCTGTTGGTTTCAACCCTTTCCAGGTCCCTGTGTATGGAGACCTCTCTTTTTTCTGTCGGTTCGCCGTCAACGCAAACTGATGTGTTTTTTACGATTTCCCTGATATCATCCTCTCTTGGAAGATACTGTAGTCTAGTCACCCGGTCGTTGTATATTCTTATCTCCTCTACATAACGTTCGATTTCGTCGTTTGTTGGCCTGTACTGGGCTAAACCGACTTTTTTTCTGAGGTAGTCTCCGACGACAACAGCAAGCCCCTGGGCTGTTCCACCAGCGCTTCTTATGGGCCCTGCAAAGTATATGGACAGGTACTGTGAGCCGTCTGGGTTGTTTTTTATCTCGATTTTTGATATCCCCTCTATTGGGGCTGCAACAACTCCCTCGGTGATAATGGCCAGGGTTGTTCTTATGGCCTGCTCCACCCTCCCCGCCATATCCTGCCCGCTGTTGCTGGTTTCATCGGATAATATGTAATCTATTATCTCCTCCAGGTTTTCTCTACCGGCTTTTTTTATTTTCTGGGCTATGCCCTTGGGCCCAACCAACCCCTCAACTCTTGTTGCTAAATCGCCCGCCGGAATAGCCTCCACTTCACTTTCGGGGTCGAAGTTTTTCCTTCGTGCCTCGTTTGCTATCTGATATGCTTCGTCGATTTTTTCTTTCAGTTCCGTGAAATACTTCTTGTTATTCATCGTAGAAGTGTACCATGGATACCTCATGGCTCTGTAGGTTTATTACGGGAACCCTCCCTGGTGTTGGCATATGGCCTTGTTCTTCTTGGTAGCTGGTTCTGGCCTGGAAGGTGCCTGAGTTTATGACCTTGACTCCCCTGTAGTTCATGTAACCATTTGTGTGAACGTGTCCGCAGTGGAATATGTCTGGGATTTCTTCTATGAAAAGATAGTCGTTTTTTTCCGGTGCGATGTTTGCTTTACCGTAGCTGGGGGCAAGATAACGCCTCTTCAGATACTCTACCATCGCTATTTCAGGCCTGCTGTATGTGCATCTGGCGAGGCTTCCTATTATCCCGTCAAGGGATGCTCCATGATATACCAGGGTCTTGACCCCGTGCATTGATATCATAGCGGGGTTACCTAACACATGAACGTTGGGCAGGTCGTAAAGCGGGGCTCCTATGTCTTTATCGAGCCTTGTCTGCGGCTCGGATAATCTCACAGCATCGTGATTGCCCATGCACAAAATCACCTCAATGTGATCTGGCACCTCGGATAGAAGCGATGCGAGAAAATCATATTGCTTGTAGATGTCCGGGATGGAAAGCTCTTTTTCCTGGTTCGGGTAGATGCCCACCCCGTCAACTAAATCCCCTGCAACCACCACATACTTTATTTTCTCGAAGATATCCTTGTTTTCCTTGTTTCCGTTGAGTTTAAGGCAGTCGATGAAAGAGCTAAACTCTTTTTCCAGGAAAAGATAGCTCCCCACGTGTATGTCTGATATAAGGGCTGCGCTAACCTCCTCGGGGGAGGTGTTGGTTTTGTGGTTAATCGGCAAATCCGGTTGATATATTGTTTTGGCTATGAAAAGGTCGTTGTGTATCCTTCCTTCCACCCCGATAACCTCATCCAATAGTATGTTGTCGAATAAATCATTTAGCTCGCGGCTGTCTTTGGATATCAGCACCCTGATTTCACCGGTAGGGTCTTCTAGGTCAAGGAATTTAAATCCTCTCTTGCTCTCTCTCTTATCAGATACCATGCCGACGAAACTTAAGTCAATGCTCTTGCTTTGCTTTTTGAGGATATTTATGGGTATGGCGGACCTCATGGTGGGTCTGTTTAAAAGAATCTTTTTCGTGTTCTCGTATCTCTGGTTGAAGTAATCCAGGAAATCCTCTATCTTGCCCTCGCATGTGCTTTTACCTGTCACATCGAAGTTCTCATCTATCTCAAGCTGGGAGTCGTTTTCCTTGGCTACTATTTTTTTTGTCTTCTTGACTGGTTTATCTTTCAGTTGAATGTACTCTATTATGAACTCATCTGAAAGCAGCCACATGTTTTTTTCTTTAGCTTTTTCTATTATCTCATCGGGATTCAGATGGCTTTCTCTTATCTTCTCCAATCCCCTGGAGGTGAGTATCAATCCCTCATCCTCGAATTTTTTGATTTTATTTTGTGAGTTGCTCATTTAAACACCGTTTTTGTTTAAAGAATCAGGCGGTTCTAAAGTGGTTTCTTATTTTTTCCACGACAACAGTGCCGGCGTTAATCTGTGCTTCCTCGGTGCTGGCCCCCAGATGCGGTGTCAGGATTATGTTATCTAGTGTTAGAAGCGGGTTACCCTCAGGCGGCTCGGTTTCAAAGACATCTAAGGCCGCACCCCTTATGGTCTGCTTTTTTAATGCCTCATACAGGTCTTTCTCGTTTACTACGCCCCCTCTTGCCACGTTTATTATCACAGCGTTTTTTTTCATTTGAGCTATTTTTTTTGCATCAATCAGGTTCCTTGTTTGCTCGTTTAAGGGAACGTGCAGGCTGAGCACATCAGCCTCCCGGATTAAATCGTTTATCCCCCTGTATTCGCAGTTGTTTTCTCTGGCATCCTCTCCCGTGATACTGGGGTCGAATGCAAGCACATCCATCCCGAATGCTCTCGCTCTGTCGGCTACCTCTCTGCCTATTCTCCCGAAACCTATTATCCCAAGTTTCTTGCCGTAGAGCTCGTTACCTGCGAGCCTGCTTCGATCCCATCTACCCTGTTTGAGTGTACTGTGCCCATGATGTATGTTTCTCATCAAGGCAATAATTGCGCCTAAGGTTAATTCAGCAACCGATATAGTTGATGCCTCAGGTGAGTTAACGACCTCAATATTTTTTTCCCTCGCAGCTTCAAGGTCTATGTTATCCAGTCCCACACCCGCTCTCCCAATAATTCTGAGTTTATCCGCGCCCCATATAACATCCCTTGTGACCTTGGTACCTGAGCGCACAATCAATGCATCGTATTTGTTTATCCCCTCTATAAGCTCCTTGGGGCTGAGATTAAAATCAAGCTCAACATCAGCAAAAGATTTAGCTTCCTCAATGGCTTTATCGTGTATCTTATCTGCGATAAGAATCTTTGGTTTCATGTTATTATTGAAGAAAGAGAATAATTAAATCGACGATGAAGCTCACGACCAAGCTAGCTAAAATCAAATTAGATAATCCCACAATACTGGCATCAGGGGTGTTGGGTGTCACCGCCGCAGCGCTTAATAGGGCGTCAAAATCCGGCGCCGGCGCCGTGACCACCAAGTCAATCGGTCCCCAGCGTAGAGAAGGCCATGATAATCCCGTGGTGGTGGAATTAGACTGCGGTCTATTGAATGCCGTGGGTTTATCCTGCCCGGGCCCTGAGGAATCACTGCGGGAATTAACCAAGGCGGTTAAATCAATCGATAAGCCGGTGATAGCGAGCTTTTATGGTAAAAGCATCCTGGAGTTCGGGCATATGGCTGAGTTCATATCCAAGGCCAAGCCCGATTTTATTGAAGCCAATATCTCATGCCCTAATGTGGGGGAATTTGGGCTACCCTTCGGCTGTAGCGCTAAAACCGCGGGTAAGATAACCAAGGCTGTTAAGAACTCAACAGACATACCCCTTATTGTTAAGTTAACCCCTAATGTCGTGGACATCAGGGCAATAGCGATTGAGGTTGAAAAAAACGGGGCAGACGTAATATGCGCGATAAACACCGTCGGACCGGGGATGAAAATCGATGTAACATCAGGGTACCCCATCCTGTCAAACAAGACAGGGGGCTTATCGGGCGAATGCATAAAGCCGATAGCGGTTAGATGCGTCTATGAGATAAGTGAATCAGTTGATATCCCCGTTATCGGGGTGGGGGGGGTATCCTCCGGGATTGATGCAGTCGAGATGCTGATGGCGGGGGCCGCAGCTGTTGGAGTGGGTACCGCAGTGTGGCATCACGGAGTTGATGTGTTTCAAAAAATAACAGGCGAGTTGATGGATTTCATGTCAGAAAACAATTACTCCTCTCTTGATGAGATAATCGGTAGGTCACATGGCTGAAAAAAAAAGCGTTTATGGGTCTGAATACAAGGATAAACTCATATCCGAAGATCTTTTATTCAAAAACGTCACCTTGGGGGATAGAATATTCATTGGGACAGCCTGCGGCGAGCCGCAGTATCTTGTGAGGCTTTTGATTGATTATGTTGATTCCCATCCAACAGCTGTTTATGATGCTGAGGTGTTTCATGTATGGACTCTTGGTGTAGCCCCCTATACTGATGAGAAATTCAGGGAAAACTTCAGGCATAACTCATTTTTTATAGGGAAAAACACCAGAGAAGCAGTCAACGAGGGATTAGCTGATTACACGCCTGTTTTCATGTCCCAGATTCCCAGGTTGTTCTATGATGAGCTGGTTCCGATTGATGTGGCTCTTGTGCAGGTTTCTCCGCCAGACAAACACGGGTATATGAGTCTTGGGATTAGTGTTGACATAACCAAGGCGGCTGTCGAGAAAGCCGAAACCGTGATAGCCCAGATAAACAGCAACATGCCAAGAGTACACGGAGACAGCTTCATCCATATTGATGAGGTGGATTATCTCATAGAACACGATGAGCCTCTACTGGTTTATGATGGGCAGGTCCCCGGAGAGATAACCCAAAGGATAGGCAAATACGTCTCCCGCATAATAGAGGACGGCGACACAATACAGGCTGGATACGGCAGCACACCTAACGCGATATTATCCCATCTAAAGGAAAAAAAACACCTTGGAGTACATACCGAGCTCTTAACTGACGGCATGGTGGATTTGATAAAAGAAGGCGTTGTGGACAACAGCATGAAAAGCATAGACCGGGGGAAGAGCGTTGCAACCTTTTGCATGGGGTGTGAGAAAACCTACCGTTTCATAGACGAGAACCCATCAATAGAGTTTCGGACGGTTGAGTATACCAACAACCCTCTGGTGATAGCGAAAAACAGGAAGATGACGGCAATAAACAGCGCACTGCAACTGGATTTAACCGGCCAGGCCACAGCGGAATCCATTGGCAAGCATTTTTACAGCGGTATTGGAGGAAACGCGGATTTTATGAGAGGCGCTGTTTTAGCACCCGGGGGCAAGACTATTCTGGCTATGCAGTCTACGGCCATGGAGGGGAGTGTTTCAAGGATTGTTCCTTTTCTTGAGGCTGGAACGGGGATAACGCTGGGGCGGGGGGATGTGCATTATGTGGTCACAGAGTATGGCATAGCCCACATCCACGGCAAGAACATCAGGGAGAGGGCGATGGATTTAATAGCCATAGCTCACCCGGATTTCAGGTCAGATCTTATTGAGCAAGCAAAGAAACTTAACATAATATACGGGGATCAGGCGTTTGTTCCAGGCAAGAGAGGGCATTATCCTGAGAATTTCGAAACCCTGAGGACAACAAAAAAGGGGCTTGATATTCTCCTGCGGCCGGTTAAAATAAGTGATGAGCCCTTATTGAAGGATTTCTTTTATTCATTGTCTGATGACAGCATATACCGGCGTTTTATTTCAACCCGCAGGGACATGCATCATGACCGCCTGCAGGAGTTTTGTGTTATAGACTACACACAGGATATGGTTATCGTGGCGGTTTCGGGCAAAGGCGAGAAACAGAAGGTGGTGGGGATTGGACAATATAACATTCATTCCGACAAGCATATGGCTGAGGTAGCCTTGGTTGTGAGAGACGACATGCAGGGTCATGGAATAGGCACTGAGATATTGTCTTATCTAACCTATGTAGGTAAGAAAAAGGGTTTACTTGGTTTCACAGCGGAGGTTTTAAGGGATAATACCCCAATGATTCATCTCTTTGAGAAGATGGGCTTTGACATAGAGAAAAGAAAAGATGATGGGGTTTATTTTCTTAAGATGCTTTTCAAGGAGGTATAATGAGCTTTCAGCATGATTGAGATGGTTAAGATAGCTGGGGTGAGGGAAGAAAATCCCACAGTGAAGACATTCACGTTAGATAAACAAATTGATGCAAGACCCGGGCAGTTTTGCATGCTTTGGATTCCCGGGTTAGATGAGAAACCATTCGGTTTCGCTAAACTAAACGGAAACATCGAGATTATGGTGCGCAGCGTAGGGTCCTACACCAGGGAGATGATGAGCCTGGATGAGGGTGATTTGATTGGTTTCAGGGGCCCCTACGGTGACGGGCAATTTAAACTCAAGGGTAAACATATCTGTGTTGTTTCCGGGGGGGTTGGTATTGCCCCTCTTTTGCCTTTAGTGGATGAGGCCTTAGCTGATGGTAGGGGGGTTAGCGTAATCCATGGGGCTAAAACAAAGCAGGAGCTTATTCCACTAGAAAAGCGTCTGGGTGATGATGTGTCCCTGACCCTTACAACCGATGATGGAAGCTGCGGTATGGAGGGAACAGCATGCGATGCCCTGAGAGAATTGTTGGATGGGGGTGTGGACCAGATATGCGCTTGCGGGCCCGAGCCCATGATGAAATCGGTTTTGGATGTCGCATTAGATGCGAAAATCTATTGCCAGCTCACCCTGGAGAGGTATTTGAAGTGCGGCATCGGCGTCTGCGGGCATTGCAGCATAGACGAGTCTGCCTTGATGGTCTGTAGGGATGGGCCGGTTTTTGAGGCTAAGCAGTTGGTAAAAAGCGAGTTCGGGAGATACAAAAGAGACAAATCAGGCGCTATAATCGACTTATAGTCTATATAGTTTGATTTATAAGCATTCTATTTCATGTAGATAAGGTAAGATGGCTGATCTTGTAATAAGAAATTCTCATTTAGTCCTGCCTGAGGGGGTTGTTGACGCGGGTTTGGTAGTGGATGACGGCAGGATAACGGATATAATAAAGGACTCCGGGTTGCCGCAGGCCGACACTATTGTTGATGCGGGGGGTAATTATGTTTTACCTGGCTTGATTGACCCTCACGTGCATATGCGTGAGCCGGGCGCTGTCTCCAAGGAGGGGTGGGTTACAGGCTCCAAGGCAGCGGTTGCAGGGGGTTTTACCACGGTGTTTGATATGCCCAACACCCAGCCTCCGACCTCGAGCATAGAGGAGCTGGCTAAAAAAAGGGAGCTGGTGAAAGACAAGTCTCTTGTTGATTATGGTTTTCATTTCGCAGTCACACAGGATAATCTGGATGAGTTACGTAATCTATCAGGGGATATTGCTTCAGTCAAGTTTTATGTCTGCTCTACGGTGGGCAGTCTTATTATAGAAAACGATGCTGTCATCTATGAGGCATTTAAGATACTGGCTGGCAAGGGCTTGCTTGCTACAATACATGCTGAAAATCAGGTGATGATAGACTACTGGATGAATAAACTCAAGGACTCTGGTGAGGAGATTACACCTTTATTATATGCAAGGACCCGGGGGAATATCTGTGCAGCTGATTCTCTTAATTCCCTTATTTATCTGTCCAAGTCGGTTGGGGTTAAACTTCATGTGGCTCATCTGTCAACCCGGGAGGAGGTTCAGCTTGTTAGGAAGTTCAAGGACGAGAAACTGAGCGCTGAGGTTTCACCTCATCATCTATATCTTGGATTAGATGATGTGAACTCGATGGGTTCATACAGCAAGGTTAATCCCCCTCTTCGTTCGAAGGCTGACAGGAATGCGCTTTGGGAGGGTTTGTTTGATGGCACCATCGATATGATAGCATCGGATCACGCCCCTCACCTGAGGGAGTCAAAAGAGAAGGATATTTTCGCTGCGAGTGCTGGCTTCCCTGAGCTGGAGACTACTTTGCCTCTTTTGTTAAATGATACTCATAACACCCGCTTAACAATCGAGTTGATTGCTAAACTCGCTTCAGAAAACCCTGCGAGGGTTTTCAGGATAAAAAACAAGGGGAGAATAGAAAAGGGTTATGATGCTGATTTGGTTATCGTGGACATGAATAGGGAGAAAAAGGTCTTAGAGGATGAGCTTTATACTAAATGCGGCTGGAGCCCTTATGCTGGAAGAAAGCTTCGGGGCTGGCCTCTGAAGACCTTTGTGAGAGGCCGTCTTGTTTATGATGATGGCATAATCTATGAGGAAAACAAGGGTCTTGAAGTATCTTATTACTGATTTATTTAACATTTTTTTGTTTTTTAAACTACTAAGGTTAAAGTATTAATCCACCTTTTTATTTTGTTCAAGGGTTTAAGTGGTTGGCTGAAAATGAACGTAATAAGGTTTAAAAGAGGAGTAAAGCACTGGGAATGTACCTATGAGGTTAAGATAGATTACGAGTACACGGCCGATTTAGGCAAGAAAATCAGCGACATAATATTTTATCAGCCCCAGACAAACCTGAGAGTAAGAGTCCCCTGGAAAATACTTAAAAACTATCTTAACGGGGATTTATCAACCACCTACGTTGACGAATCTGGTTTGAAGCTGGAGATGGATGGTAAAGACCTTCGAATATCTGATTCAAGGCTTTTCCATATCAAAGTCCATGAAGACCAGAGGAAGTGTATTCATATAGCAGCGATTAAGGTCAAAGAGGATATTTCTTCCTCTGTGGAGAGAATACTTCGTGAATCTGCTTCAATATCGTCTCCACCAATAAAATAGAATGATTTTTTTGTCGAATCCAAGAATATTTTGGATTATAACGCTCTTTTATCTGCTTATTATTTTTATGTTATCCTCTCTTTCTCATCCACCCCAACCCCTTGAAAACAATATTTTCCCTGTTTTAGCGCATCTGGTGGAATACACGATTCTTGGGATATTGCTTTATACTTCACTTCACTCAACATTGGATATTGATCCAAAAAAAATCCTGTTTCTGGCTTTTTTGTTTTCTTCATTTTATGGCTTAACCGACGAGTTACATCAGTTTTTTGTCCCGGGTAGACACTGCAGCCTACTTGATTTAGTGGTTGACGTACTTGGTTCTTTTATTGGAGCTAGCTTGTCCTTTCTTAAATCAAAGTCAAACCCAGGTTCCTCGCGTAGCTGATGGCTTCATTAAATTCGCTGGCTTGCAGTGGCCTTCTTATTTCCTCGTATTCGTTGGCTCGATACATCGGCCGATATTGTCCCATGACATTAACGTAAACATTTGTTAGATTATGTTTAATCCAATCCAGCAGGGGTTTAGTGCAGCATTCAATGTGTCCGGGTAAAACAAGATGCCTGATTATCATCTCTGCCTGCTTTCTTGCTATTAAATGGTTTCTTTCAGTTATTCTCATATACTCTCTCACATCAGATAATCTAGATGCACACCTGTCGTTCCCGTACTTGAAGTCCGTGAGATACACGTCTATTACGCCGTCAAGCAGATTCATTGATTCTTCTGTGAGATACATGTTGCTGTTGAATATCTGGGGTGTGTTTTTATCCAGGTGATTTAAGACCTCAAGGATGTACAATATACTGGATGTGGGCTCTCCTCCAACCCAGTTAACGTTTCGGGCTGTTTTGTTTTTTATTAACTGAGCCAGTTTATCTGGTTTATAGTGTATTCCCCTCCCGGGATAATAGCTTATATCGTAGTTCTGGCAGTAAACGCAATGAAAGCTACACCCGCTGAAAAAAATAGTATGTGAGGGCACAAGAGGAGATTCCTCCCCTATGTGGATGAATTCGGAGCTAATCCTTGCCTCACTCACCCCACAGTATCCTTTTTCCCCTATTTCCCTGTTGATGTGGCAGCGTCTTTCGCAAAAACAGCATTTCCTAAATATTTCCTTAGCGCTCTGTATCTTCTCATCCAGCTCGCCGGCCATCAGGTATCTTGCTTTCTCCTGGCTGGATAATATTTTATAGTACCTATCTAACGGCTCTAAACCCATTTTTATGCACTGCATGAAATAATAAGTAAAGCGAATAATTACATTAAAATGGATGATATTGAGGTCAGGATAATGAAGGAGCCTAAGTTGAATAATCCGGTGTTAATCGAGGGACTTCCCGGGATTGGTCTGGTGGGTAAACTGGCGGGAGACCATCTGCTGGATGAGCTGGGCGGAGTAAAGCTGGCTGAAATAAACTCCTATTATCTACCGCCTCAGGTGAACATCTTGGAGGACAACACCGTTGAGTTAGTCAACATGAGCCTCTATTACTGGAAAAACGATAAAAGCGATATTCTTCTCTTGTTGGGTGGTTTCCAGGGTTTGACCCCTGAAAGCCAGTACAGGCTTTCCGATAAAACACTTGATATTGCCGTGGAACTGGGGGTTAATAAAATATTCACGCTTGGGGGGCTTGGTACGGGTAACATAACCCAGAATCCCAGGGTCTATGGAGCGGCCACAAGCAAAAAGTTCGTTGACGAGCTTGGAAAGCATGGTGTGGTTTTTCGGGGCTCTGGTGCGATATTTGGGGCATCAGGTCTTCTTTTGGGTTTAGGATTGAGCAGGGGGATTGAGGCTGCCTGTTTGATGGGTGAAACCCACGGCCAGATTATTGACGCTAAATCGGCTGAGGCGGTACTTAAGGTTCTTACGAGCATACTTGGCATTGATGTGGATATGACTAAGCTGGCCGAGAAAGCCAAGGAGACCGAGGACCAGATGGCGAAGGTAAGCAAGATGATTGATGAGCAAAAGAAAGCCATGGACCGCCAGTTTTCCGCGGACCAGCCAACATACATCCGCTAATCTACTCGTATCTTAGTGCGTCAACGGGTTTCAGCTGTGATGCCTGCCTTGCCGGCAGCATTCCAGAGATGCAGCCAACGATAAACGAGAAAGCCAGCGACCCTATTATCAGCTCAGGAGTGAGGCTTGCTTTAATCAACACTTGGTCTAATAATAAAGCCGCAATGTATTCAACCCCCTTGCTGAGTCCGCCGCCTATGACACATCCTACTAATCCACCCACCAAACCAATAGTGCCTGATTCTATCATAAACAGCACCAGTATATCAGAGTTCTTGGCTCCCACGGCCTTCATAACACCTATTTCCTGTGTTCTCTCAAGCACCGAGGTATACATAGTATTCATTATTCCAAGCCCCCCCACAAACAACGAGATGAATGCTATCCCGATTACAACAGCCTGCACTGCGTCAAGTATTATGCTGACTGAGTCAACTAGCTGTTGCATGGTCTGAACCTGAAAGTCTTCTTCTCCTTCCTTTAGGCCCCTATCTCGCCTTATCTCCTTTTTTATCTCATCTGCAACCTTCTCAATGTCGTAGTTGGGCTTGACTCTGGCCATAATCGTAATATACTCGTTTTCCACATCAAATAATTCCTCTGCCGTGTCCATGAGTATGTAGATGTTTCTGTCGTCATCGGAATTGCCTATTCTGCTTATCTCTCCTATTATCTCAAATTTTTTTCCGTTTATTTTTATCCGGTCTCCAACCCCAACAGGTTTCTCAAATACGTTACCGGACCAGTACTCGTATCCTACCGCGGCTTTGTAGGTGTCTCCTTCCCTGAATCTGTCTCTGCCTTTCACCATCTCTATGCCGGTTCCGTCCAGGAAAATTTCCTGGGTTTCCACTCCCATGCCTGAAACCCAGGCGTATTCTATCTCCCCCCGGTATTCTATCTGAGCGAGTTTGGTAACGAAACCGCCTGCTATCTCCACACCCCTGACATCTTTGATTATTTCAAGGTCTTGGTCTGTTAGCTTGCTGCTTGTAGTGTATACTGAGGCGAGTGATGAGCCGGGCATCACATATATTAAATCATAGCCCAGCATCTCAAACTGTTCAAACATTGCATTCTGCAGCCCCTCACCCAGCGAAATAAGAGATACTATGGCTGCTATTCCCACAAAGATGCCTACCATGGTAAGCCAGCTTCTGATGCCCTTGTTTTTCAATCCCCTTAGGGATATCTTAAAAAAATCATCAATCATTTTTTTTATCTATATCTTAGCGCATCCACTGGCTTCATTTCCGAGGCTCTTTTAGCCGGGAAGTAACCTGATATGCATCCGATTAGAAACGAGAACATGATGGCTCCAACAACCAGTTCGCTTGAGACGTATATGCTATATGTTACAATATACATTCTTACCAGATATTCCCCCCCCAGGCTTAATAATATTCCCAATATGACGCCGATTACCCCCCCAACCAGTCCCAGCAACCCCGCCTCTATGACAAACATCAATAGTATGTCCGAGTTTCTTGCTCCAACGGATTTCATTATGCCAATCTGCCTGGTTCTCTCAAGCACCGAGGTGTACATGGTTGTCATTATACCTATGCCCCCGACTATCAGGGAAATACCCGCTATCCCGGCCAGGACAAGGGTCACCATGTTTATTATGTCAAGAAAGACCCCAAGCAGGCTCTGCGGGCTTTCAACGGCGAAGTCTTCTTTTCCCTCCTCAACATCCCTGTGTTTTCTCAGCCTTTCCTCTATTCTTTCTTCTACCTCGTTTATGTCTGCGCCTTCATCTATCTTGATGGAAATCATTGAGTACTCGTCTGTTTTGTTAAATACGTCTTGGGCTGTTTCCAGGGGTATGCTTATTTTTTGGTCATGTACTGGCGTTCCAGTTTCCTTGTTTTTGCCTACGATATCAAATTGATGTCCCTCCAGCGTTAGCTTGTCGCCGACATCCAGTTCCTCATCCAGCACATCGCAGGTTTTAGCAGCAATATGGGCCTTGTATTTATCTCCCTGCTTCAGGTAACGTCCCTCCTCTATCTGAAAGTAGTCTAGCTCCTTTAATAGACTGAGTCTCTCGGGTTCGGTGGGTATGCCAAAGACTGTGACAACTTTCTTTTTACCGCATATTTCCACTATGCCCGTGCTCATAATCGTGCCTGCGGCTTTATCCACTCCCCTGACCCTCTCGATTACTTCCAGATCGCTTTCATGGAGTTTGGCTGAAACCAGCTCCGAGCCAGGTACCCCGGCCATAAGGGCGTCCTCCCCGCCCGGGATAACGCTTAGCTTATCCCCTCCAACGCTCTCGAATTGTTCGTTTATCAGGTTTTGCAGTCCCTGACCCAGCGATATCAGCGCTACCACTGCGATGATTCCGACAAAAACGCCCATCATCGTGAGCCCTGTTCTAAGCTTCCTGTGCTTTATCCCGTCTATTGCAAGCTTGAAGTAGTCTTCAATCATCTCATATGCAATATTATCTGGCGAATAGTTTCCTGTTTATGAAGCTGGTTACGAAGCCAAACAGCTTGTATACGAACCAGATGACCAGCAATACAATAAACAGGGCCGGTATCGCTATTAGTGCCATGACTATCGTATCGTCTGTTCCGTTAGTTTGGTGTTTAGCATCGTATTCGGCTCTTGATTTGATGCTGATGTTCACCTCGCTCTCCTTAGTATAGGTGGTGTCGCTTCCCTCGCCTTTGTAGGTGAGCTTGACCTTCAGGGGCACCTGCTGCTCATTAAATCCGTCGGCTATTCTTATGCTGAACTCGTCTGTTTCTATGTCATCTGAGTCAAGGTTCCCGACATAGATTTCGTTTATCGAGTGGATTTCGTAGTCTTCACTCTCCTGTAAGGTAAATTTCAAAAATTTTGCGTCAACGAATCCCTCGTTTGATATGGTTAATATCACGTTGCCGCTTACTCCTGGAGCCAGCTCATCCACCTGGTCCAGTCCGAAGGCAAGCTCGGGTGTTGAATCAATCTGCACCCCAAGGTTAGTCGACACAGTACTTGGTGTTCCGTTATCATCCTTGTATGATATTGTGACCGGCACGTTATGGGTTTTAACCTCTGCTGTGGCGGAAACCGAAACCATAAAAGAGAGAGATACCGAAGCGCCCGGTTCTATGGTCCCAATGTATTCCATCGATGAACCCACTGGCGTGAAGGGTGTGCTTAAATCCAAATCCACTTTAACGTCTTTGGCTACGCCGCCTCCCTTGTTGTTGACCCTCAGGGTTAAATCTCCTGTGGAGCCGATGCTCATCTTGTTCACGGCATCAAGGTCTATTTGCGGCACGCCTCTGACACTTATTTCGAAGGGTTCCTGGAATACAACCTCCTCGCTTTCGTATTCAGGGTCTGTCTTGTATATCTTCAGAATCATATCGTATGTCGCTGCCGGCGCGTCCTGAGCTATCTTGACCTCGAACTTGGACCCCCAGTTTTCCCCGACAGATAGATGACCTATTTTTTTCTGGCTGTTGCTTAATAATATGTATTTCTCAGACATCTCGCTGTCGGGTGTGATTTTCACCATATAATAGTCTTCTGGGGACTCGGCTTGTATTATCTTTGTATCGCCCGCCCCGTAGGTGACCTTCTCCTGTAATCCCACAAGAGATGTTATCGGGACCCTATGAAACTTAAAGTACATGGTAAGCTCGTCTCCTGCCTCAATGTAGTAGTCGTCCATGTAGTAGGAGTCTACTCTCACATCAGCAACTGCGGTGTTCAATAACAAAAAATTCAAGCATATTATAGCCCATATTTTATTTTTTTTCATCTTCTATACCTCCATATTTATGGTTGTGGTTTAAGTGTTCTGTTGTTTTACCGTCCATTATTTGGATGATTCTTTCCACATAGGTTGAAAGGCTTGGGTCGTGTGTGACCATTACAATAGTTTTTCCTTCCTCCCGATGCAGTCTGGTGAGCATGTCCATAACCTCTTTACCTGTTTTGGAGTCTAGGTTTCCTGTTGGCTCATCGGCTAGTATGACATCAGGGTCGTTGGCAAGCGCTCTTGCGATTGCGACCCTCTGTTGTTGCCCGCCTGATAGTTCTGTCGGTTTGTGGTTCATCCTTTGCTCGAGCCCTACCATCGTTAGAAGATTTCTCCCTCGTTTCTCCCTATCTCTTCTATCTACCCCCTGGAAGGTCATAGGAAGCATTACGTTTTCGAGAGCTGATAGGGAGGGCATGAGATTGAATGTCTGGAACACGAATCCTATTATCTGACCTCTTATCTGGGCCAGATCACTCTCATAAAGCTGGGATATGTCTTTGTTTTCAAGGTAAACCTTTCCCTTGGTGGGGACGTCAAGGCAGCCTATCATGTTCATGAGAGTTGATTTACCTGAGCCAGATGGTCCCATTATTGCAACGAACTCCTGGGGGTATATGTCAAGGCTCAGCCCCCGCAGGGCCTTAACCTCGACTTCACCCATCTTGTATATCTTCCAGACGTCGACGAGCTCGATTATTGGTTCTCTTGTTTTTTCCTCAGGCATTTTATCCATTATCTATGTTTTTTTTGTTAAATATTCAATCTTTTAATATTCTCTGCGCTCATTTGCTCTAATCTTTTATCCATTTCCCTTAAAAGTTCATCGAACTGTATCATCTGGAAATAGTAGTTTTCGATTATCATAAGCTTCTTTTTCGATTTCTCATCTGTCACTTTGTTGCGGTATTTTTCGATTATTTTTGGGAGCATCTGTTTACCTGGCTCTATTATGTGCTCGTATGCTGCCTTGATTTTATTCTTGTTTAGCCTCATAAGGTCCTTTTCCATATAAAAGAACACCTTTTTGGTTCCTGGTTTTTTTACTCTGCGCACTATGCCCAAGGCAACAAGCATTTTCATGGTGTTTGATATGGATGCCAGACTGTATCCTGTTTTTTCGGTGATTTCTTCCATGGCCATGTCCTTTGGCTCAAGATACAGGATGCTCAATACCGTTGCCTGGAGGTCACCTACGTTATATGTTTTGGCTAGTATTTTAAAGAATTCCGTGAACTCCTCCTCTATTGCCTCCATTTTTTTTATATTTATTTTTTTCTGAAAATTTAAAATATTCAAGATATTATATTTACCCATTCATACTATAAAAACACAACAGATTAATACTATACTGGCAGTAAATGAAACAAAAGAAATTCAGCATATCACCCAGGGAGATATGGGAACTGCTTACAGCATGGGTTATCCTTTCAATAGCATTCGCAATATTATATTCCCAAAAAGAGCTCTCGATTTTCCTGATTGCATTCCCAATATCAATGGTTGCTGTAGGGCTCGGTTTCGCACTACATGAGCTCGGCCATAAATACCTCGCCCAAAAATACGGATTAAGCGCATACTTTAAAGCCAACTACCAGGGTCTTTTTTTGGCTGTACTCTTTTCGTTTGCAGGGTTCATACTGGTGTCCCCGGGGGCGGTACACATCTACGGGGGTCAAATGTCAGAAGAACAACACGGCAGGATAGCTCTTTACGGGCCTCTTATGAACCTGTTGCTGGCCCTGGGTTTCCTCCTGCTGTACCTGACCCCACTGTCCTCTATAGCCTTGGTCAGCGTTACAGCATGGCTTGGATACAGTATTAACACCTGGATTGGGTTGTTTAATCTTATTCCCACACACCCCTTTGACGGGGCTGACATAAAAAAATGGAGCATGCCCGTTTATCTTGCTATGGTTTTTTTGATGGGTGCCCTCTTCATATTATCCTACCTGATTTAGTGTATAAGTAAACCAAAAACACATTATTTGTTTAATGGGACACTACTCTATGTGGCTGAAGCAGTATCGGGGATGCCGGGACCGTATACTAATGGAGCTTAGAAACTACCGTGCAGAAATTGATGCTGTGAAGGATAAAATCAAAGAGAAAAACCTGATAATAGAGTTGGAGCCGGATGATAAGATAAGCGGGGGATTGATGTGCTTTGTTGACGGGGGCGAGGGTATCAGGGAGGTTCTTGGGGCAACAATCTACATAATAAAGGCCTCAGCTCTTGTTTTGGAGAAAAAAGACGGTAAACTGGGTAAAGAGCGGTTTGTGAGAGAGGTTGATATGGGCCTTTTAGACTATGGTGAACACACTAAAGAACGGATTGAGCTTCTCAGAAGCGCGATGGAGTTTGATACAGCAATTAAGGCTTTAGAGCAGCATAATCCAACCCATCTTTTCATTGACGGCTCCCTTCATGTTTGCTCGAGAAGAAGGCCTGTTGAATGCGATGAATACCTGATTTATCGCAAAAAATACATTCGACTGCTTAAAAAATGCAGGCAGGATAAAATACACGTAGT
Source organism: Candidatus Altarchaeales archaeon ex4484_96 (assembly GCA_002254405.1). Lineage (GTDB taxonomy): Archaea > Altiarchaeota > Altiarchaeia > IMC4 > QMZM01 > EX4484-2. Next base: position 79 of record NJDH01000009.1, on the reverse strand, counting down.
TGGTGTGTCAGAGGACAGTAAATCCAAGCTTTTCATCAACTACCTGTCCACTAAATACGATATACGCATACCCCGGTTT
>NJDH01000008.1 GCA_002254405.1 Candidatus Altarchaeales archaeon ex4484_96 | reverse complement strand
CCCATATGCCCACATCCCCCAGCCTGCCGTCAACCCCAAGGGGTTCTGAGGTCCTCTGGTATCCGGAGGGCAAATCAGGATAGTTGTAGTGTTTTCTTTTAACGTAAATCTGCTCTCTGACAGTCTTGCATTCAATGAGCTTAGAGATAATAACAGCTGAATCAAGCGCCTTTTTGTTTATCGGGTAGGGTTTGGACCCCGGCATCCCCGTGCACACGGGGCAGACGTTGATGTTTGGCTCATCCACCTCATAGTAGTTGGTTGGACAGCTGCAAAACAATTTCTGCTCAGTATTCAACGGGACGTGTATCTCCAGCCCTATCCTGACCTTCATGATGATATCACCTAACTTGTTACCTGATTCATTATTAGATTAAGGGGATAAATTAATCAACAAAATAAAAAAAAATGCGGTTATTGTTTCATCTATCAGGAGAGCACCCGCGTCTTCCGAGAGCGGAGGTTGAGGCGGTTTTGGAGGGTGAAGGCATCGGTTATGAGCTTGTCTTAGACGATAAGCCCAGCAGGCTTCTTTTAATGGAAATTGATGGAGAGGATTATTCATTTATTGAACGCCTGGCTTTGACCAGATGGGTGGGGCTGGTGGTCTCAACCAGCAACAAAATTGATATGGTGGCTGACAGGGTCTACGAGCAAATAAAAAACTCGCGTTCTTTTGCGCTAAGGTGCAGTGAAAAAATAAGAATGGAACTAGGCCGCCTCCTGAAGGATAAGGGTCTTTTTGTGGACCTGGATAATCCGGATAATGTAATCCATTGCATGAAACCAAAAGACACCAGTTATACATGCATCAGCCTTCCATTAAAAAAAGGCTTCAATCAGCGGGCACCAAACAGGAGGCCTTTTTTCCATCCAACCTCTATCGCTCCTAAGACAGCCAGGTTTCTTGTGAACCTGGCAAGGGTAGGCGTAGGCGACACAGTACTCGACCCATTCTGCGGGACAGGTGGTTTGTTGATTGAAGCGGGTTTGATGGGGTTGGGGATTAAAGGCCTGGATGTCGATGAAGCAATGGTTTTAGGCTGTCGCAAAAATCTCAGATACTATGGGATAAAAGGGGATATAATATTGGGTGATGCCCTACAATCAGAGTATAGGGGGGTTGATGCGATAGTATCCGACCTACCCTATGGTCGTTCCTCTTATCTAACAGAGCGTAATCTTGATTTGTTTTATCGCAGTTTTTTGGATAAGGCAGCCAACCAGGTTAAGCAGAAAGGCTATGTTATCTGCGTTTTGCCGCAAAAAATAGAATACATGAAAGAGGGTCTAAAGCTGGTTGATAGATTCGAGCTATACATCCACAAGAGCCTGACCAGGGAGATATATGTTTACAGGAAAAACAGGGGTTTTTAATCGCTGCCTGACAAATAGATATTATGAAGGGAGCCAAAGCTATTGTCAGGAGCCTGGAAGAGGAGGGTGTCAAGCACCTTTTCGGAATCCTGGGCGGGTCTATCATGGAGGTATATGATGTCCTGTACGACCGTGGACCCAGGCATATACTAATGAGGCACGAGCAGTGCGCTGCCCACGCAGCCGAAGCCTATGCGAGGGTTTCGGGGAAAACAGGTGTGTGTATAGCCACCTCAGGGCCGGGAGCAACCAATCTTGTTACAGGAATAGCCGACGCTCAACTGGATTCCTCCCCCATGGTCGCATTCACCGGCCAGGTACCAAACCACCTGATAGGCAACGACGCATTCCAGGAAACGGATATAATCGGCATAACCATGCCCATCACCAAACACAACTTCCAGATAACAAAAACCGACGACATACCCCACACGATTAAAGCAGCCTTCAAGATAGCTTCCACAAGAAGGCCGGGTCCGGTGCTGGTGGATTTACCTAAAGACATCCAGCAAAACAAGCTGACTAAGAAATTTGCCTACCCAAAAGACGTTAATCTCGCAGGCTATAAGGAGATGAAAAGCGCAGGTCATGCGGGCCAGATAAAGCAGGCGGCTAAGGTTTTGATTAACTCTGAGCGTCTGGTTATTCTAGCAGGAGGGGGTGTTATCATATCCAATGCAAGCCTCCAGGTATATAAGCTGTCTGAATCCCTTGGTGCCCCGGTGGCAACCACCTTAATGGGTAAGGGTTGCTTCCCTGAAGACCATCCGCTGTCGCTTGGCATGACAGGCATGCACGGCAGAAAAACAGCTAATCTGGCTATCTCAGAATGTGATGTTTTGCTTAGCGTCGGATGCAGATTCAGCGACAGAATAACAGGAGACATCAAACACTTCGCTCCGGATGCTATAAAAATACACGTTGATATAGACCCATCCGAGATAGGGAAAAACGTTCAAGCCAACATCCCCATAGTAGGTGATGCGAGGCTTGTATTAGATAACCTGATTAAGGCTGTTGGCCGGCTGAAATCGAAAAAAAACACAGCATGGAGCCGTAAGATAGCCGAATACAAAAAAGAATACGCTCCAGTATACGACTACGATAGCGTCCCCCTCAAGCAGCAGTGCGTTATGAAAGCAATAAACGAATTAATAGATGATAAGACTATCATAACAACAGAGGTAGGCCAGTGCCAGATGTGGGCCGCCCACTACCTGAACATGAAGCATCCAAGGACCTTCATCTCATCAGGGGGTTTGGGGACCATGGGCTCAGGGTTTCCCTTTGCGATAGGGGCTAAGGTCGCGAAACCAGATTATAAGGTCATTGACGTGGCAAGCGACGGGAGCTTTCTGATGACAGGCAATGACCTTGCGACCTGCGTGGAGGAGAAAATACCTGTTGTGGTTGCTTTATTAAACAACCGGTATCTTGGAATGGTTAAACAATGGCAGGATCTCTTCTATGATAAGAGAAGAAGCCATACTTCACTCGGTGAGGTCCCTGATTTCGTTGAATACGCCAAGTCTTTTAAGGCGGGTGGAATAAGAATAGAGAAACTCGATGAGATAAAGCCCGCATTCAAGCAGGCACTGGAAGCGGACATACCTTATGTGCTGGATTTCCACATAGACCCCGACGAGCATGTGCTGCCTATGATGCTGCCCGGCGGCAAGCCCCAGGAGATGATAGAAAGTCATTAACTGGCTCTGGTTATGTTAACGTCCTCTAAACCCAGTTGGGGGTCTATGGACTCGAAAATAAGCTTATAATTTCCTTCATGGCAGGGTCCCAAACATATTACTCCAGTCATCTCGCCTTTTGTCACAGCATAGATGTCTGTATAAGAGCTGTCTATTGGTGAGGCCACTTCAACCCTGAATCTCACAACCCGATCATCTATTTCAGCTTCAGCCACCCCCGTAGGGACGAAAACAGATTTCTGTATCTTCGACGGGTGCCCGGTAACGTAGATGAAATCAGCGGCCTCCCTAATACCCTCCATCGCAGTGTAGGCGGAGCTTATGCTGACTTTTGTTGTGGAGGAGTTAATCATATTGTTGACTACTAAAAGAACAGATACAACCACGGCAAGCGAGATTCCAAGCACAACCATGTACTCCATTGAAACCTGTGCCTTATTTTTTAACCCCGAACCCATGAAACACCATACCTCTATTTCTTTATTTATATATTATACTATTACATATTTATTTATATCCAATTACAGGAGTGAATAAGATGGAATACGAGACAATTAAAAGCGAGGATATTGAATATAGAGGAAACAAGTTTCTTGAAGTCTCAAGGAAAAAAGCTCTCCCTGATGGGAACATATTCCTGAACATATCAAAAGGGTATTACACCCCCGAAGGCGATAAAAGATACCAGAAGGGTGTTGGTTTCCCGGCTGATGATGATTTTGTTAAGGACCTGATAAACAAAATAAAGGCTGTAGCCGAGGACTGAATTGTATTAAATTAAGAGTTTGGCTCATAAATCACATACACTCCAGAGTTATTACTCGAAGAATATCGCTGTTTGAGACCATACCGATTATTTTATCATCTTCCACCACAGGGAATCTTCTGAGGTTTGTTTTAGCCATCAGCCTAGCGAGGTTTTCGATGCTAAAATCCGGGGAAACAGAAAGCAAAGGCTCGCTCATAATATCTGCTATCCTAGTTTTCTTCGGGTTTTTGTTTTCCGCTATCACCGAGTTGATAACGTCCTTTCGGGTTACAATGCCGACATTATCTTGTTTTTTTTCTTTTGGTACGACAAGGGATGTAACCCTTCTCTCGAACATTTTCTTCATAGCATCCTCAACGCTTGCATCTCTTTCAATTGAAATAATCTCTGTTTTCATAATATCCTTGGCTTTCATATTAACTACCCCTCTAGTTGATTAGACTAAACGTATCCAGGTATCTATTCCCGGTCTCCTGCTCTTTAATGATGACGTTGGTGATACCCCACCTGATGTTTCCTCGAACCTGCGGGTATCCAGTAGAGTTTTCAAATCTTTTTTTATATTATTTATTTCCTCTGTGTTTTCCTCATCCAGGGCCGTGATAAAGCGCTGCGATATCTCCTCCAGTTCATTATCTGTCGGATACCTGCTTGTGAATTTATCAAATAATGCCTTCGTACCCTCTAAGTCTTCTTTTTCGAATAGGATGTAAATATGCTGTATCACATAATGGCTTGCAAACATTTTGGGTGAATAATAATATAGGTTTAATCGCTTATAAATCAGATGTAATCCAACCAACCCAAGTATTTATCATCCCGCCCTTTAACTGTGTTGAAGAAAACATTCTGCAGTTTTTTTGTCACCGGCCAGGGTTTTTCAATAATCCACCCGTCAACCTCTCTTATAGGGGTTAGCTCTGCTGCTGTTCCAGTGTAAAAGGCCTCGTCTGCCAGGTAAAGCATCTCACGGGTTAAATCCATTTGCTTAACCTGGTATCCCAGGTCCTGAGCTATGGTGAATACGCTGTCTCTTGTTATCCCGGGAAGGATGCTGGCATGCTCTGGTGCCGTATGCAGGGTGTCATCTGATACAAGGAATAGGTTTTCACCAGGTCCCTCAGAGAGGAAACCCCGAAAATCCAGCATGATTGCCTCGTTAAAGCCCGAGTCAAGAGCCTCGATTTTGGCCAAAATCGAGTTGATGTATTGTCCGGTAGCCTTCGCTGAGACAGGAATAACATTAGAGTTTAATCTCCTGAAAGACGATATCTTAGCTCTTATGCCGTTTTCTAACCCGTCTTCTCCAAGATAGGTTCCCCAAGGCCAAACCGCGATAGATACGTTGATTGGGGCTTCAAGCGGGTTCAAGCCCATCTCCCCGTATCCCCGATAGACTATCGGCCTGATATAGCATTCCTTGAGGTTATTGGCTTTAATGACATCCTTTGTCGCAGACATCAGCTCATCAACCGAGTAGGGTATGCTCATGCGGTAAAGCCTAGCTGAACGATGAAGTCTTTGCATGTGCTCTCTCAACCGAAAAACAGCGGGTCCCTTCTTGGTATTATAGCATCTTATGCCCTCGAAAACCCCCGAGCCATAATGCAGCGCATGAGTTAATATATGTATTCTGGCATTTTTCCAGTCAACCAACTCCCCGTCCATCCATATCTTGGAAACCTCTGGTATAGGCAATTTAACCACCGGATAATATGATTAGAATACAATAGATAATAATTAAAGTTCAATCAATGAATCACCTGATTTTATTTCCACCCCGGGTTCATCCACCACATAACCTATTTTTCTCAATCCCGCATTAGCGTGTTCTTCCATAATAGCCTCCCCCTCCTGCTCTGAGGTTATCAAACAGAAACCAACGCCCATGTTGAATGTCTTATACATCTCGGCATCCGATACCTTGCTAGCATCCTGTATGTTTTTGAAAAGAATCGGCTTATCGGGCATCCCATCTAAAACAAAACCATACTCTGTGACCCTCAGAAGGTTCCTGAAACCACCCCCTGTTATGTTAACCATACCATGTATTTCATGTTTACTCAGTATCTCCAGGACCGGTTTAACGTATATGTGCGTCGGGGTTAAAAGCTTCATCCACATGCTCTTTGGAAGAACCTTCCGGGCTAAAGTCAAACCATTAGAGTGTATTCCAGAGCTCTTAAAACCCAATACCACATCACCGGGTGTGATATCCTCTCCTGTGATGATTTTGTTTTTATCCACGAGCCCGATTGCTGTGCCGGCTAAATCAAACCCTTTACCTTCAACCCCCTTAATCAAATCAGGTAGTGTCGCAAGCTCCCCCCCGATTATGGCTATCTCCGAGCGCTTAGCCCCCTCGTACATCCCATACATTATCTCCTTGATTATGTCGGGGTTGATTTTTTCGGTGGCAAGATAATCCACCATAGCAATGGGTTCAGCCCCAAGGCATATTAAATCGTTCACGTTCATCGCCACTAAATCAATGCCGACAGTATCATATCTATCCAGTTCCTGGGCTACCAGCACCTTGGAACCAACGCCGTCTGTGCACATGCCAAGAGCATAATCCCCCAAATCAATAAGGTTAGCGAATGAACCTATTCCCTGTAGTACCTCCCCTTTTTTCTCTTTTCTGAATCGATAGGTTTTCTCTAATAGTTTTTTAATGCCCTTGATTGCCTGTTCTTCCCGGTCTATGTTGACTCCTGCCTTGGAGTAGGTTATCTTTTCCATCATTATCACATTATTATAAAATTAACATTAAAACCCAAGACCATAGAATTGCTTTGCGTTTTCTGTGGAAACCAACTCCACAACCTCAACATCCAAGGCCTTTATTTCCGCGATTTTCTCAGCCACCTTCACAACGTTTACGGGTTCGTTTCTTTCCCCTGGCTTGGGGGAGAGAAAAGGTGAATCGGTTTCCAGCACAATATAGTCCATGGGTGTGTTTTTCACGATATTCTGCTTTTTCTTCGAGTAGATGATTGATGCGGGAATAGATATCAGATACTCTCTTGAAACCGCCTCCGCTACATCATCCATTGAACCGCTAAAACAGTGCAATAATACGTCAACATCCACCCCCCTCAGCATATTAAGCACATCAGATTCAGCATCCCTTGAGTGTATAACAAGAGGCTTAGCTAAATCAACAGCTAAATTAATGAAACGCGCAAAATATTTTTTTTCCTTCTCCTGATTTGCTCTCTCCTTCACCCAATAATAATCTAATCCCACCTCCCCCACCCCAACAATCTCATCTTGGTGGCTTCTTATCAAATCCAATGCCTTCTCAACAACAGACTCATTTAATTCCGGGGGAGATAACCCAAGAGACGGATAAACCCTCTCATATTTTCTGGCTAAATCTAGCGTGGATTTCATCCCCTCAAGAGATATCGCCGAGTTCACCATAGCCACCTGCGCATCCAAAGCCCGCTGTATAACCTGATGTCTGTCCTCGTTGTATTGCGGGAAATCCATATGACAGTGTACGTCAACAAACATTTTCTATCACATCATCTTAAGGGTCTTTATTCTGTCATCTATTGGCGGATGGGTTTTGAATAAATTAACAAATCGTTCACCCACCGGGTCCGCTAGAAACATCGGGGCAACAGCCGCGTTGACCTTGGTTTTCGCCCCACCCCCATAGTCGGCCTTGATTTTTTTCAAAGCAGATATCATCCCGCTCGTGGTCCGGGTAAGCTGCACGCTGCCGGCGTCAGCCATATATTCTCTTTTCCTGGAGATAGACAACTGCACAAGCCTCACTATTATCGGAGCCAGTATCGCAAGTATTATCCCAAAAACCAGAAACAGCGCATTGCCTCTGCCCCTATCTCTACCCCCCCCGCCAAACCACATGCTCCTAAGAAAAATCTCACTTACAATCGAGACTATGCCAACCATCACAGCCACCAGGGTAACGAAACGGATGTCGTAGTTTCTTATGTGAGTCATCTCGTGCGCTAAGACCGCTTCAAGCTCTCTGTCGCTTAGCTTATTAAGCGCCCCCTCGGTCACGCAAACAACAGAATGCTTGGGGTCACGTCCGCTGGCGAAAGCATTGATATCAGCTGAAGGCATAACATACACCCTTGGAGTCGGCAACCCAGAGCCCAAGGCTAATCCCTCCACCTGGTTTCTAAGATGAGAAAATCTGTCCCCAACAGCCTCATAAGCATTAACTGATTTAAGCGCTATAGTATCCGAGTACCTGTAGGTTCCCACAGTGTAGATGAGGGAGAATATTATCCCAAAAACCAAAAAAATAAAGGTAAACCCAGGATCATAAACTTGGGCTATAACCCAGGCAAAAAAAACAATAAAAAGGAAGACGGAAAAAATCAATATCCATGAATTCCTTTTATTTCTCTCTATCTGATCAAAGAAGCTTATTTTATCCATGCTCATACGTCAAATTCAACCTTCGGAGTCTCTCTGGCTTCATTAGGTATTTCAAGATAAGGTTTCTGTTTACGACCCATAAATGATGCAAACCACATCCCCGGGATTGTTGTAACCATGTTATTATAAAAAAGCACCGAATCATTGTAGAATTGTCGGGTGTAGGCTATCTTATCCTCGATGTCTGAGAGCTCCTCCTGGAATTTCAAAAAATTCTGGTTAGCTTTAAGATCAGGGTAGTTTTCAGCTACAGCAAACAGGCTTTTAAGAGCATCCTGCAGGATGTTACCGGCTCTCGCCCTCTCACCTATATCGCCTGCCTTCATAAGTGAAGCACGCGCTTCAGTTACCCTTATCATGACTTTTTGCTCGTGTTTCATGTAACCCTCAACTGTTTTCATCAGATTAGGTACTAAATCCGCTCTTTTTCGAAGCTGCACATCAATCTGCGACCAAGCATTATCTATTCTGTTGCCTAAAACCACTATCCTGTTGTAGTAGTAGATGAAGACCACAACAAGAACCACCAATAATAAAACAATAAAACCCATCAATAATTCAATCATTTTTTTCACCTCCAGTCTGAAGCTCATCTAATTGTTTAATATTAAAATATTGCTGGAACCTGGGTGTAGTGGATAAAATCTTTGTCCGGCTGTGTTTTTTTGACTCGATGAATCCCTGCTCGGTGAGCTCCTTAATGTATCTATAAGCCCTGTTGCCTCGAAGCTTAACAACCTTGGATTGTTTCATCGGCTGCTCGGCCGCTATTAAAGCCAGAGTCTTTAAGGCAGCAGACGATATTTCTTTTTCGGGAGCCAGATGCATTATTTTATTTTCCAGCTCGGGCTTAACCGTCATATGGTATTCTCCTGAAACCTCCTCTATCAGCAGGGCCTTATCCGCTGCGCCATATTCCTGGACTAATTCGTTCAGGTGTTTTCTTATGATGCCCGGGTTACCAAGGTTGCAGGCCGACTGGATATCCTCTAAAGCAAGCGGCCTGCCCGCGATAAATAATGCGGCCTCAATTATTTTTTTTGTTTCCTCGCTCACTTCTCATCTTCCCCCATATCAGATTCCCCGTTCTCATCGGTGCCTTCACTGCTTTCTTTTTCATTGTTTTCTTCTTTTTCTTCTTTATCCAGGTCTTTCCATACCAGGTTCTCCTTATCCTCTTTTGTGGTTTCCTCTTCTTTTTTTGTTTCAGTCTCTTGTTTCTTGCCTGATTTTTTCTTCATATAATATAGTCCAGCTCCCACAGCCAATACCAGGAAAACCAATACAACAAGCCCGATAAGTAGATAAATCAGCATGCTGCCTGAGCCATCCTCTATGGGTTCGGTTGTGGTTGTAATCTGCACTGTGCGGGTAACAGGTTTAATCGACATTGAGGTAGATCCCAGGGTTGAAGTGGTTGATGAGCCGGTAGTGGAGGTCACGGTGGTGGTCGTGGGAGCGGTTGAGGGTATATCAAGCTCAAAAAGCCTCAGCTCACCTTGGTCGTAGTTATGGTCTAACATGGCCTCCTGCCACCCGAAGGCTGCTGCAAGCTCCAGGCTGCCGTCCGCATCATAGTCCCCTAAGGCAATCATCCGCGCGTTTATTTCCTTTTGTTTGGTTGCTGTAGAGTAGTTCCAGCCCGCTAAAATCCCCCCATTCATGCTGTAGACTTTAATGGATTTAACGCAGCCGGTTATTATCTCCTTTATTCCGTCCTCGTTGACGTCCGCTAACTCAATGCTTAATATGGTGCTGTCCGTGGGGGCCCCCCATTTTTTCATGCCCGTCCAGTCAAGCAATATTAGGTTGGGGTATGAGCCCAGTATAATCTCCTTCTCTGAGTTGCCGTCTAAATCATCAACCCGCACGGAGGAAACAAGATTATCTGTAGTATAGGTCCATAACACCTGTCCGCGGCTGTTTAATGCAACCAGTTTTTTATCATAGCATGATACAAGTATTTCCTTGTTTGCATCAAGGTCTATGTTGACTACACTTATGCTGTAGTCGTTTGCCTGATAGACTCCCTTATCTATCTCATAGCTCCATTCAATGTTGCCTTCGGCGCTTAAAACATAAACTGTTGCCTTCTTTCTCTGGTCGTTTGCTAAAGCAACAATCTCGGTTTCTGGATCCGAGTCAAGATTCAGTGCTTTCACATAATATGCAGGGTTGTCTAATTGCGTTACCCATTCTGTTGATAGCTTCAGGTTCCACGGTGATTCCTCCTGCTTCATCATGTATATTTTCCCTTGTTTGCTGGCTAAAAGTATCTCGTTTTCCCCGTCCCCGTCAACATCATAAACGTGCAGGCAGTACATGGAGTCAAGGGCTTCCTTGGGCTTCCATTTTCTTGACGTGTCTAATCCCAAAACATAAAGGTATTTTTCCCTGTCAAGAGAGCTTATAATTATTTCATTCTCTCCGTCGCGGTCAAAATCCATCACCTGCAATCCGGTTATCTCATCCGCCATGTCTATGAACTGCCAGATAGCACTCCACTGCTCTTCGCAGTCTTCTTGCTTTAGGGTGTATACTACGCCGTTTGCAGAACCCGCAAAGATTTCAGGCACACCATCTTTATCCAGGTCAGCGGATTTCACAAGCCTCATATGGGGGCCGTTTGTCTCATAAACGCATACGGACTCTATTCCGGTTGCTGCAACAGAAACGCTATAAGCTATTAATACCAGAAAAACCCAGGACATTATTTTGTTGTAATCCATTTCAAGCACCATATAATTTATTTAATCTATTGCTTAAAACATGATAGGAGATGTAGCCTCTCGAAGGCGATTTTTTTTTCCGCGAGCATCTTATAATCCAAACCCTGTTCTGTTAATTGCGTTTTTATATCGGCCCAATCATTAAGCGAGGATACAATAAACTGCATGCTCCCCCCAGGGTTTAGGTGAGCGGGTGCGGTTTGTATGAAATGGTTTATTAGCTCACAGCCATTTAATCCCCCGCTCCATGAGCGTCCAATCATGCTTTTTTCTTTAACCGGCAGATAGGGTGGATTAAACAGTATCACATCATATTTTTCTGTTATGTTAGTAAACATGTCGCTTAACCGAAACCTGATGTTTTTTATGTTGTTTCTTTTCGCGTTTTTTTCAGCCAGCTTCAATGCCCTGCGGTTGATGTCGGTTGCCAGCACATCCGCCGCCTGTTTTGCTGCTGTAATCCCCTGTATACCGCATCCTGTGCCCAAATCCAGTACACTATCATCTTTTTTAATCCGCTGGTTTAATGCAAGAAGATACGAGTCTTCCGCAGGCTCATATACCTGCTCATCTGTTCTTAGAGTGATATCCTGAAAGTATATCATATTTATCCATAGAAGACAACATATATTTACTGTTAATATGAAACACACTATCGCCTTGTCTGGAAGCTTTCACGGTAGCAGCGAGTTCTTGTTCAGTAATCTCCCGAAAGAGGGTGTAATCCATTCGTCTCTTGTGGGCAGGGAGGTTATTTTCAGGGTTAGATCTGATAAACTCGATGAAATAAAAAAGCATCTAGCCAGTATCGGGGTGGAAAACATCAGCATACTTGAGTGGCGTGAGAGCGGTATGACATTATCCGGTTCGGGTGCGGGCTTGGACGATTCAGGGACTGTTGAGGTGTCTCTTATCCCGACAGCCTCGGGTGAGGGTTTCCGTCAGCTGGCTGTTTTAAGCGAGTATGAGTTTGATGATTCGTTTCTTTTGGATGTCCGCTTGCGGGTTGAGATGATACTTGAGGATGCTGGTTTGACGGATGTGTTATATACTATCAGGATAAAAAGCGATTGCTCTCCCGATAAGATACTTGACGCCGCATCAGTAGCTACCCTGAATGCTGTTTTCGATGCAAGCGGCGTGGTTTCGATAGAGTAGGTTATGTGCAGATTATTTCATCTGGATGATACGCGCATAGTATCTGCTTTAATTCAGCTAGTTCATCTGCCAGTTTATCGTAGTCTTTCTTCCAGATGAATTCTCTTTGCTCTCCTGTCGCAGGATTCACGATAAACATGTTGTTTTTATCTCCGTCATAGTAGAGCACCTGGCCGTCGTATTTATTTAGCTCGTCTTTCGGTATCTCCAGTTCTATTCTTTCATGTATGCTTTGTTGTGTCTCCTGGTTGAATAAAACATAAGGTGGGTCGTTTCCGCCATCAGAGGTTAGTTTGCCAGTGCAGTGGATGTCTCCTTCAACAAGCAAATCTGTTGATACGTTCACCAGATCATCATATAATAACAGTATATTATCCCGGCTGCTGCCTGGATTACTCAAGTAGCCGAACCTGTAGACACCCCCCCCAGGTCCCGATTCTCCAGTAATTTTTGCCGTTTTTCATTATGAAATGTATTGTCGGGCTGGAATCATTGTAGTAGACGTCCCCTCCCTCGATACAAAATGTTTTTTCATTTGAGCCCCCAACCCCGCTTGCTTTAATATGCAGCCGGCAGCCGGGATCGGTGCCTAACCCCACATCAGACCATTGGTCGAATATATAGTCTCCCACCATCCTGGAATGTCCCGGGGGATATTTCATCCGCCGGATGGCCCTGTATCGGGCCGCCCTGAGAGAACACGAGTAGGGTAAGAGTGCATAACACAAACACGAATACGATTCCATAGGTGTGCTTTCGCTCAATAGAAACATTGAATTCCATGATATCACCTCATGTTAAAATAAAAGAATAAACAGGTATTTAACTGTTTTATTATTCAACATGCACCCGCTTCAGGTCAATGTCTCCGCCCATGAAATCCAGAAACTGCCTAACTGAACCCTCAACATCCCTTGACTGGGTTATGCTGCGGCCTACAATAACAATATCGGCTCCCTCCTTGATGGCCTTCGGCGCGCTATGCGGGTCTATTCCCCCCGCCACCGCAACCATCAGCTTCGGGTTGTTTTTCTTGAGTTCCTTGATTAGATGCCATCTTGGCTGCTGTCTGCCTTCGGCGTCAACGCACCGGTGTAGTATCACGATATCGGGTGCTTCTTTTAGCTCCTTGACCAGGGAAACAGGTTCCTCTACGTTCATGGTGTCCACTACCGCATAGATTCCAAGCCGGTGGGCTTCGTATATGAACTTATCCAATACCTCGGGAGCAGCAAGACCCGATGCTACTACTGCATCAGCTCCCTCATCATATGCGAGGTCTACTTCGACCTGCCCCACATCCAGGGTCTTCAGGTCGGCTATCACGAAATCGCTTTTAGTGACTTCCCTGATTTCCTTTATCACCTGCGCACCGTATTTTTTGATTAACGGGGTTCCGGCTTCCAGTATTATCTTGTCGCTTTTGGGAACCTGCTCTATAACATTTTTTACTCTGCTTATGTCCGGTACATCTAAGGCTATCTGAAGGTAGGGTGTATTCCATCTCGGCAGTCTAGGTACCTTGAATCCCATAATCGGATGCACCGCACGGTCTTTATCGTATTTGATTTTATCGGCGTTGGGGTAGTCTAATAAGGCTCTTTTTAGAGCCAGTTTTGTTGCCCCGTAATTATATTGGTATATCTTCCTATAATCCTTTGCTTCGGGGTGTATGAAAACGGATACTATAACAACCCAGTCCTCTATTTTATTTTCCGGTATCAGCCTGTCTTCAACCGAGTCGGCTATTGCTTTAGCGACTGCGGCCTGAGCGGGTCCGAATATTTTCTCGGCGTCCTCCATTCCTTGAACCGTTACCTTGGGGACGACAAGCGTGTAGGGTTTAGCCGGCAGGTTGGGTCTTATGACGGATAGCAGGGGTGTGTGCCCCCTCGATAGCTGGGTTAATCCGTTGGCGAATGCTTCACCTACGACACCCTCTTTTTCCCCTATCATCAAGTCAACGTGCGCTACCTCATTCCCTGAACCAACAAGTGCTTCACCTATCTTAAACATCGTAAATCAGTGTATATTATTTGAAGTGAGTCCTTATTTAACCGAATTTTTTCCTGCTCTGTTTCAGCTCCTCCACCGCCGGCAACTTATATCCTGCGAGCAGGTTAACGCAGGCGCTTCCTCCCGAGCTGATGTGTGTTATGTCTCCGTGGAGCTCCAGCTTGTTGGATGCTGCAACCGTATGCCCTCCCCCGATAACCGAGAAGGCCTTGGATTTCGCGATAGATTTAAGTATCTCCTCTGTGCCGTACTTGAATTTCGGGTCCTCGAATATCCCCAATGCTCCGTTGGCGAATATTGTCCCGGATTCCATGAGAATCTGCTGGTATTTTTCAACTGTTTTATGGCCTATGTCGCTGATTTTATAGTTTTTGGGTAAATCGCTTACCGGTATCTCCATTCTCTCGCCGTAGTGCTCTAATGCGAGATCAACGGGTAAAATTATGTTATCAGGGTATTTCTCAAGCAATTCCTTTCCTATGTCTATCTGGTCTATCATCTTTTTCCCCCGGATAAACTCTATGCTGGGTTCGCCGATGCGGTATCCGCGGGCAGCCAGCATGATGTTGGCTACAAGCCCTCCTGTCAGGATATGTTCTGTCCCGTTTGATAGGGCTTTTTGCGCTATCTTAAGGCTGTCATCTGCTTTCGTTCCTCCGAGCACGAAGGTTATGGGTTTACGGGGTTTTTTGAGTATGCCTTCTATGGTCTCGATTTCTTTTTGCATCAGCCGGCCGGCCAGCGATTTCATTACAACAGGATAACCTACGACGGTGGGCTGGCTTCTGTGTGCGGTGGCAAAAGCGTCGTTTATGTATACGTCGAAGATGTCTTTTAGCTTCTGGACGATAAAGGTTTTGGCTTGCACATCAGATGGGCGGTTGATTACTTCTTCGCTGTAGAAGCGGCAGTTTTCGAGGAGTATGAGCTCCCCGTCTTTCATGTTTTCCACTTCCTTATGCACGTAGCTGCTGAATATGGAGTCCACGTATTTGACCTCGCATCCGAGCACCTCGGATAGCCTTGATGCATGTTTTTCCAGTGTTGTGAAGTCCATGTCCCCAGGTCTGCCCTGGTGGGCTAATGCAACTGTTCTCGCGCCTGAGTCGATTAGTTCACGCAGGGTTTCCTCATGTGATTTGAACCTGCGGTAATCCATTAGTTCCCCGTTTTTGGGGTTTATGGGGGTGTTTATGTCTATCCTCACTAAAACCTTTTTTCCCTGAAATTCATAGTCATCCATAGAGTATACCTGGCGCATCATTTTTTTTCCTTTTTTTGTTTTTTTAAGGTAGTCTTTTTATTGTTATATATCTCTCTCTTTGAATAAAACAGGGGATAAAATGCTTTATTTAGATGAGTTTTTTGCCAGGAGAAGGGGTCAGCGGCAGGTAGCTGAATTCATCCTGAGAAACGGGTTGAGGGTTTCTCCTGGAGGGGGTCTTTTCTTCAAGATGGTTGAGGTGCCTCATTCCTCGGTGGCTAGGGTGCTTAATGTGGATAGGAGGCTTATTGGTGCTACAATAGATTCTATTCTCTCGGATGTTAGGTTGAGGAATGTTTACACGAAACTGGATTCTATGGTGCTGCTTAAAGATGTTGCCGGTGAGTTTGGTTTCGGCGCTATTGAGATTATTCCGCAGGATGCTGCCTCCAGGGGGATTGTGGCGGGGGTTACTAGAGTTATAGCTGATGCGGGGTTAAGCGCCCGGCAGATTACGACAGACGACCCGATGTTTGAGAACGCCCGGATGATTGTTGTAACCGAGAAACCAATCCCCAGGGAGTTGATTGACCGGATTCTTGAGCTCCCTGAGGTAAAAAAGGTTGTGGTTTTAAGCTAGTTTTTTTTATGTTGCGTAGCTTGCGTACCACTTGGGTTTATCTGGGCTTGAGCTTCCCAGAAGATCCCTCCAGTCTTCATCCGTTAATCTATCGCTCATCGGGTGTTTGAACTCATAGTAGCTGAAGACGGGGCCGGCTCCCAGGATTATTCTACCGTCAGGTACCCTGTAGGCGACGACGATAAGCTCCACGTAACCAACGCCCTCCTCAAGCACCAACCCAGTGTTCTGGTCTGTGTGCACGTCTGCGACAATCGTGGTTTTCTTGGCTTTATCATCTACTTCAGAGATGACTCCCTCAAGATTCTCCCCAAAGTCTTTGATGAAATCATAGTCTTCCTGCGTCAACTCCCTGTTTTCAAGCTCTTTCTCGGATATGTTAATCAGGCGCCCAAGTATGGTCTCAAGGTTCATGAGCCTGTTTTTCGAGCTCTCATCAAGAACATTCATCTCGGTGAGCCCGCTTGTGGTCATCTGGGTGAGCGAAAGCAGTCGGTTGTATAACTCTGGCACCGGCTCCACATACCCCACTACCTGCTTTTCAACCGGCTGCATTGACCTCAGGGAAGGCGTATAGCTTTGTTTCGCATACAGTATGGTGTCGTGTCTGAGCTCCGTCCATGAGGCGAGCGCGCATGTTAATTGCTTATCCTCCCAGGCGCTTGACTGCATATAGGTTGGATAACCATCTGAGTAGTTTTTAACAAGCGATTTAAGCGCGTAAAGCCAGCTCCAGTAGAGGTTGCGGTTCCAGTCTTCAATGGTGAAGTTGTTGAATTCCGCTTCAAGTCTGTCGTATTGCTTGATATAGCTTTTATTGGCTTCCTCATATTGTGTGTCTCCAAGCTCATCAAGAAGCGTTTCTGCTCTCTTGGAACCAAGCAGTGCCATCACATCCAATCCACGCGGGAAGCATCTTGCCGGACCCGCATCAGTCATGCACATCGTGAAGGGCTCATCATCTCCCGCATAAAACCCTACCCGGGGGGATACGAGCTCGCTCATCATGTAGCTGTCGGGTATGAAACGCTGCCCCATCAACCTGAAACCCTGGGTTACCGCAAGCATCCGGTCAGCCTGCTCTACACTGAAAGGCGGCCACAGGGCTACTTCACCGGTTCCCCCGTATATTTTGGGTGTCTGGTATTCAGCGAGTTTGGCTTTCAGATTGCCTATTTTATCTGGCGTTAGCTCATCTGTTTCAAGTGTTTCCCCGAATACGTGGTTTAATGCATTAATGTACTCATATGGGCCTAAATCATCTGATAATCCAACATAGAATGCTGTTACAGTGTATATCCTGTCCCATTTATCCATTAGCTCGGGGTCTTCCGCGAAATACGCCGATAATAATGCTGCCTGCATGCTTTGTATGCGCGCATCGTATGTGGAGATAAGCGCTGTGCAGGAGGGTATATCATTGCATGCCTCCCCCGGTGGCACCTGATCTGTTCCTTTCAGCAGCATGCTCATCCGACCATACCACATCATGGCTTTAAAGTAGTTTTTCAGTTTCTCACTGCGTGTGTAGTGGCCTCTGGGCTTGTATTGGCTGTAGTCTTCGCAGTAGATATAAAGCGGTGAGGGATTAAAACCTTCATGTGCGTCTATTAGTGCGAGCTCGGCTTGCACCTCGTCTTCTACAATAGAGGGCACTGTGAAACTGTATTTATGCAGTTCCTCTTCGGTGAAGAAAGCGTTTTTTATTCCCGAGTCCTGGCACTGCCATTCCCCGAGATTGCATAGTTGGTCTTCTGTTGGCTCAAGAAGCTTTAATGCGACGCTAAGATATATTATGTTTCTTTTATATGCGTCTGATAGCTCCTGTTCCTGCGGTGTCAGTGTTCTGCATAATACCGCTAGTTTCCCGTATCCATTTTGTGATATGCTTAATAGTTCTTTGCTTATGTTATATATGTTATCGTAGAATTCAGCTTCCTCTATCTGCCGCAGGGTCTCATCAAACTGGATGTGGTATAGATGCAGCAGGCTGTCTGATGTTACGTAAACCGGGATTTCCTGGTTTTTCAGTGCATCATATACTTCAACCATGTCTTCTTTTTGGCTGTTTAGGGGGTTTTGGATTACCACGAACCCGTTTGCTTCAAGCAGGTTTTTTCTTTCCTGCTCTAATGCGATTTTCATGGTGAATTGTTCATGGTTTGCTGTTTGCTTTAGTGTGAGCGGAAGCTGGTATTGCGCGGTTTTAAGCTGTATTTCGAGGGATTTAGCCTGATAGTGTTTGAGGAAACTTAATCCCTCTGTTTGCGTGTTTGATAGGTCTATTTTGGGGGTGGTGAATGTTTGGTTTGTTTGCTCATCCAGGCAGCGTACCTGCGGAGGGTATGATTCGAGCATCACACATTTTTTGCTTGGGCATCTGGCGCAGGGGTCGCCGGTATAGCATATTGGTTTAGCATTGTCCGGGAATTTAATGCATTCACCGGTCTCGCACGGGGTGATAGCGTCGCAGTAGGTGGGTTGTTTTGTGGTTGTTGTTGTTTTATCGGGTTGTGTTGTGCAGCCTGCAAGAAGCAGAGATATTATTGCCAATAAAATGATTTTTATGTGTTTCATGTTAACTTATCTGTTTTTTTTGGTTAAAAAATTATTTTTTTGTTTCGGCCTAAACCTAATGGATAATAATATACATTGATGTATATTTATATACTTAAGAGCATATAATTATTCATGGATGTTCCATTTAGCGTTAAGCCCACCTATATCGTAATCCCGGAAAGGGACCCGGAAAAAACATACGCAGCAGTCAGGGACAAAAACAGCTACCTGCTGGAATCCTCAGACGGAGGGGAAAAAATCGCAAGATACAGCTTCATAGGATTCAACCCAATACTCAAGGTCAGCTTCAAAAACGGAGAATTCAACCTCAACATCCAAAACATGGACTACTTCCCGATAACCCTAAAAGGAGATAACCCAATAGATGCGGTCAAAAACATACTCGAACAGTTCAGCAGGATACAAGCAGACGCAGCCCGTTTTTTCGGCGGATTCGTCGGCTACTTTTCATATGACATAATCCGCTACCAGCACAAGCTGGGTGAAAACAACGTCGACGACCTCAAACACCCCGACTGCGAGTTTCTCCTGGCTAAAAACAACATAATATTCGACCATAAAGCCGAAAAAACATATCTTATCTCTCACTCGCTGACAAAAGATGTGGACATCAAACAAGAAAAAAACAAGCTCAATGAGATAAAAGAAAAAATAAGCCAATACGACCCCCAGGAAGATAAAACAAGAGAAGGCAAACGCAAAAAATACTCATCCAACATGAAAAAAGAAGAATATATCCAGGGGGTGAAGGAAATAAAAAAACACATCAAAGAAGGAGACATATTCCAGGCGGTTTTATCCCAGAGACTGAAAACACGATATAGTGGGGATAAATTCGAGGTCTACCGTATGCTGAAGAAAATCAACCCCTCCCCCTACATGTATTACCTGGATTATGGGAGCAGAAAGATTGTTGGAGCAAGCCCAGAGATGCTGGTTCGGGTTGAAGACCGCAGGGTTGAAACCTACCCGATAGCGGGCACAAGACCCAGGGGAATAAACGCCATAGAAGATAATAGACTGGGTCAAGAGCTTCTGGCAGATGAGAAGGAAAAAGCAGAGCATGTTATGCTCGTTGACCTTGGGAGAAACGATTTAGGTAGGGTTTGCCGCTACGGCAGCGTGAAAGTCAACAGGTTCATGAAGATAGAAAAATACTCCCACGTGCAACATATAATCTCTGAGGTATCGGGTATGCTGGATAAAAAGCAGGATTTATTCTCTGCGCTGAAATCTGTTTTCCCGGCGGGAACAGTATCAGGCGCGCCTAAGGTTCGGGCCATGGAGATAATCGACGAGCTTGAGCCCACGAGAAGAGGGATTTACGCGGGATGCGTTGGTTATTTTTCTTTCAACCAGAACATGGATTCAGCTATCACAATCAGGACCATAGATTTCGAGGGAGAGGATGCTTTCGTGCAGGTGGGTGCGGGAATAGTAGCGGACTCGGACCCCGAATCCGAATACCAGGAAACGTTAAGGAAGGGTGAGGCGATGCTTGAAGCCCTGGGGGTGGGCGGATGAGAACGCTGGTGATAGACAACATAGACTCTTTTGTCTATAATCTGGTGCAGTATGTTGGTTTACTCGACGGAAATCCGGTTGTGGCAGAAAACACAGCATGCATTGAGGACCTCAGGGGTTTGGTTGAGGATGAGGGTGTAACCCATATTATCTTGTCTCCGGGCCCGGGTAAACCCCAGGATGCTGGGGTGTCAAATGAGCTGATAGTAGAGTATGGGGGGGATATTCCGATATTGGGTGTGTGTTTAGGGCATCAGTGCATTGCCCAGGTCTATGTGGCTGATATCGTACACGCAGGGCATCTAATGCACGGTAAGACCTCGTTGATAGGTCATGAAGGAAACGGTTTACTTACGGGATTG
>NJDH01000007.1 GCA_002254405.1 Candidatus Altarchaeales archaeon ex4484_96 | reverse complement strand
CCTCAAAGAAAAAAACATCACCTGAGCGTGTTCCCAGGACAACATTATCGCCTCTCACATGAAGGGCCTTGCTGTGTTCTGTGTATCCTGTGACCTTAAGATAATCTTTTATCTGGCCGCTTAGGTTAATAATATAGAGTTTTTCATCCATGGTGTTGGCTGCGATAACATCATCGTTTAGATTAACCGCAGTAATACCATCCGTCAGCTTAAGCTGCCAGAGCGTTACTCCCTGCTTGTTCAGCAGATATACGAAGCCATTATCTGAGGCAACTGAGATATACTCATCCGATACAGAGAGAGCCCAAACGCTCCCGTTTATGGTATAAACAACCTGCGGCAGGATTACGTCAGCCGCAACATTAAACGATAGAATAAATGATAGGAGCATCACCAGGGGAATGGTTTTTTCAATCATCAGATATTTATTTAGAATCAAGACGATAAGAATATATGCTTAAAGAAATAGAGGAGGAAGACAGTAAAATAAATTCGTTTATTGTGCTGGATAAGGAGGGAATCGCCCAAAAAAACAAGGCTAAAGGGGGCAGGCTCTCAAATTATAAACTGGGTGTTAAATCCAACATATCTGTTGATGGGTTGCCTATTACCGCCGCATCCAAAACACTTGAGACTCACATCGGCTCATATGATGCTTTTGTGGTGGAGAAAATAAAAAAAGAAGGCGGAACTATTGTCGGATTAACTAACATGGATGAGTTCGCCTGCGGTTCATCAGGTGAAACCTCCTTTTATGGCGCAACAAACAATCCCGCAGCCAGAGGCAGGATACCCGGAGGCTCATCATCGGGTTCAGCCGCCGCCGTAGCGGCAGGTCTTGTGGATTTAAGCATAGGATCCGATACGGGAGGCTCAATCAGGAACCCGGCATCACACTGTGGGGTAGTCGGTTTTAAACCATCATATGGTCTTGTTTCAAGATACGGGCTGCTGGATTTAGCGATGTCACTTGACCAGATAGGCCCCATAGCCCGGGATGTTAAATCCGTGGCCTTACTGCTTGATGTGCTGGCGGGATATGATATTAAAGAAGAGACATCGCTTGATTTAGAGAAAAAATATTATGATTACAGCGGGAAACTGGATACCAGTTTAAGGGATGTTCGTCTGGGATACGCTAAAGAGTTTGATTTGATGATACAGGATAAGGGAATCCGCAAGATCATACATAAATCACTTGATAAACTATCCTCCGCGGGGGCTCAGATAGTGGATGTTGAGCTGCCCAACCTGAAGATAGCCCTGCCAACGTATTATTTGAACGTTTATGTTGAATTTTTTTCCGCTACCCGTAAATACGATGGGAGAAGATACGGCTTCAAGATAGAGGACGTCTGCGGGCCGGAGGTGTTAAGGCGCATCCAGCTGGGAAGCTACATCAGCCAGAAGGAATACTCAGGCAGATACTACAGGAAAGCCCTTAAGGCTCGTTCTGTTTTACGCAGGGAGCTGATGTCGGCTCTCGATGATGTTGAGCTGCTGGTTGGGCCCACAGTCCCCAAACTACCTCACCGGCTTGGCACAAAAATAGACGACCCGATGGTGATGTATGCCTATGATATATTCACGGTATTAGCCAACTTGGCTGGCATCCCGGCAGGTACTGTACCGGCTGGCAGGGTCGATTCAATACCAACGGGGCTTCAGGTTATGGGCAAACCCCTTGAAGACCAGAAGGTACTTAACGTGATGGCCGGCTTCGAGCAGTGTTAGCCAAAAAATCGCTTACTTCTCTTGGGGTTGGATAACCCAGGCTACCATATGCTCTGGTTGAAATAGCTGCTGCGGCACTAGCCCAATCACCGCTTTCATAAAGACCTAAACCCCTGCTTTGTGCATAAATGAATCCAGCGGCAAAAACATCACCCGCACCGGTTGAATCCACTACATCAACAACATAAGGCTTCAGCTCGAGTCTATGGTTTTTGGTTGCTATAACACACCCTCTAGAACCCATTTTCAGGGAGATAATGCCAGGGCCATAGCCCAAGAGAGTATCGCATAATCTCTCAACATCATGTTCGCCGGTTATTTTCTCGGCCTCCGCCCGGTTAGGGAAGAAAATATCCACATCTTTCAGGGTATCAATGACAAGCTCAACATCTTTATCCCCCCACCCGCTCGGGTCCCAGCCTGTGTCAAAAGAGCATATCATATCATTTTTGTGGGCGTGTTTCAGCAGCTTGGATGTATTCTCTCTTAAGCCCTGGAGGAAAAAACTAGCGACATGCAGAAAACCGCCTTCAATCAGGTTAAAATCTATGTCTTCTATGCTTAACTCGCTGTTGGAGCCCGGGTATGTTATAAAGGAACGAGAACCATCGGTAAATGAGAGGGCAACGGTTAGCCCGGTCTTGGATCCCGATGAAAGCCGTAAATCTAATCGATTAAGCTCTTCCCTGAGATGAACTCCATGCATATCCGCCCCGATTTTCCCGATAAGCCTTGTCTTCAATCCCATAGTTGATGTGGCTTTGGCAAAATTAGTGGCACATCCACCAGCAGAATACATAAAATCTTCTATGAGAACCTGCGAGTCTTTATCAGGCATTTTATCCAGATTAGATGAGACCAAATCCAGGTTAATATCCCCGATAGATGTGACCTTGACTTCCATTATATTTTCTTGATTTTTCTCAGGAAATCCTCTCTGAGCCCTTCACCGATGAACTCGCCCTTAAAATGGTCTGCTTTAGCTGCTATAGCAAGCTTCGCAGCGAATTTCCGAGAAATTTTACCTCTCTTGTTCTTGGAAGCGCCTCTTATCTCAGGTAATGTGAAGATGATACCGTGTTTAGGGGGTTTCTTTTTTGTCTTAAGGAAGCGAAAAAAAGCATCCTCTGCCCCCAGAACCTGTATGGTTGAGGCCGGCATCCGAGCCAGCCTGCTTAGGCTGCCGGCTAATGAAATCAGCCTGGCTCCCAAAAGAGACCCGGCCAGAGCCTTCAGATTAGGAGCAACCTCGTCCATTAACCCGTCGATGTATGATTCCATACCCGCTTTGGTATCATACAGCTTAAGTATTGATTCAGCTAGATGGCATACTGCCTCTAAATCGCTTTTAGAGAACTTGATGCCTAGGCTATCCTCTCTCGCATATTTTATCTGCTGCCTCATGTCCTCGTTTAGATTATTCAGGTTGCTTAGGTTTGTTTTAACAAGTTGAGCGTATGTTTCATCGTTTTTCACAAGATAATCCATTTCCGGGAAATGATGGGAAAAAAATTCCCGAAGCCTCTTAGCTAACTTATTGCTGGATTCCTCAAGCTCGTCTATGGAGTTAACAGCCTGTATTAAAAGCTGGTCTTTGTCTATCTCACGTACCCTGCTTTTCGTCAGCTCAAGGTTCGCCTGGGAGAGCAGTTGCATGAATTTTTTTTTGCTAATACCAACCTGGGAGGCGATATCCAAATCATCAACAGGCTCGCTTGTGCCTATGATGCTTAAATCATCCATTCCCCTGGTGTTTAGTTTAGCGAACCTTCGGGGGTCTCTCACGCATAAAACAGTGTTGCCTGTTGCGTAAAGCCCGGCTATCAACTCCTGCTCCTCACTGCTAAATGAGTTCTCTACCTGAGCAAGCCTTTTAGCTATTTCAACCGGGTCCCTGGGATAAAATATCTTGTCTATTACCCTGCCTTTCTTCAGGGCGAAGACACCCATTACGTTGGTATGTAATCTAATCATCTCATATGCTAAATAAGAAATAGAAGAAAAAGCAAATAAATTGATTGGCTCTATAGACGTCCAAGTCTGGTTTTTCCTTGGGGTTTCTCTGGTTTATATCTTTCTGTTAAGGCTTTTTCTTTACGTTCACCTGGTTTGCCTTTGCCTTTAAGATAGACTAATACCACTGCTGCGGCAAGGATTACAATAGCTGCTAGAAGAACCCACATTATCAGGTTAATCAGGTCTATGCCTCCCCAGCCTGTTACTTCCTTAACTATTATCTCTGACTCGTAGTTTACCTCATCAAGTGAGATAGTGAAATTACCTTTCTCTCCTAGCTGCGCAAGATCCAGTTTAGCGTTGCCGTTTACATCAGTGTACATGAAAAAGCTTTCTGATTCGGGGGGTGTGACCGACACTGTGATGTTGCTTAAAGGCTCTTTGTTTCGGGTTGCGGTGACAACAAGATAATTGCCTACAACCTCTGATGATAGTGTAACCATGTATGGGCTAACGCTGAACTCGGTTGTGGACGGGCTATATCCTTTTTTCCTGGCTGTAACCTCGTATTTACCTGCGGTATCGGGCGTATACTCCATCTCGCTTGAGGTCTCTATTGTGCTGGTTCCGTTGGGGGTTAATATCGTTAATTCAGCCTCTATTGGCTGGTCTTTCATGTCTTTAACATATATTGTGACGTAATCATCCAGGTCTATTTTGGTTTCACTTACTTCAACGCTGAGGGATCCCTCGGCTTTAACATCCACGCTGTAGTCCTTGAATCCCTCCTTGCTCACTCCGATGGTGTAGGTGCCTGCGCTTTCGATAATAAAGGATGCTTTACCTGAGCTGTCTGTTTCAGCGACTTTGGTTCCTTTAACGGATATTATCGCTTCAGCTACGTTATTTCCCCTGTGGTCTTTCACTGTTATTGTGTTTTCTTCGTTTATCAACACCTGCGCGGATAGGCTCACATCGAATTCATTTAATACCGTATGCTTTTTTGTTGTCTTTTGATATCCTGATTTGGTGACCTCTATCTCATATACTCCTACTGTCTGAGGCGTATATTCTATTTCACCATCAGACGAGGTTCGCTTTGTACTCTCAAAGCTGCCGTCTGGTTTTTTAATCTTTACCTCAGCGTCTTCAACCTCATTCCCCTTGGAGGAGATGGTTATGGTTAGTTTTACACCTACGAGGGCGTCATCGGGTTTGATATCGATGTCTAAGTCGCTTCTGGGCTTTATCTCGAAGTGCTTGATGACACTGTCTTCGTAGTCTGTTTTGGTGGCTACCACGCTAAAGCTTCCTGTTTCGGTTAATGTGAAATAAACGTATCCGTCGGCGTTGGTGGATTTGGTATCGCTGAACCCTGAACCGCTTACCGTAACATCAGCGTAGGCTATCGGGTTGTTGTTTGAGTCAAGGACCTGAAGCTCGATTTCATCCCCTGCCTTAGCCTCAGATGGCAGCCCGTCTATCACAAGCTCTTTTTTCATGCTCAACTCTTTTGTTACCCGACAGTAGCTGCCTCCACTGATGCTTTCCACGATGATAAAAAGATAGCGCCCTATCGCCGGGTCGAAATCATCTTCAAGGGTGAAGGTTGCCTCCCCGCCATAGTCCGTTCTCTCATAGGAGTCCTCATCGTCTTCATCCCAGCTTTCATCATCGCCCAGGTTGTATATCCTGATGTAGGCCCTATCCAGCCCATCCCCATCCTCGTCTTCGACGTATATTGTTATTTCTTCATCTACGGAGGGTTCTTCCGGATCAAAGGCCACCCGCTTAAACTCATCCCCCTCTATCTCTAAATCAACGGAATCGGTTTCTTCTTTCACCTCATCATATATTCTGACCTTGATGTCGTGTGAGCCGCAATCATATCCCAGGAAAAGATCCTTCCAGATGTCGTCGAAATCCCCGTCATCGAGTTCAATCGTGCATTCCTCGTCTTCGACTAAATCAACGTTATCCAGGTTATATTCATCTAAAACCAGAATATTGTCAAAGAGGACATCCACCTTAATGTCCACGGTATCGTTTTCTTCAGGGTCTTCAAGCTCGATAATTAAATCAAATCCTTCCCCTGGGTCTATTTTTATGTCATCGTCGCTTCCATCAAAAGTAACTGTTATGCCCCCTACATCAATATCTGCCGTGCAGGAGCATGCCATCATATATACTAATATCAGCGTTGTGACGGATAAATTTTTTAGTTTCATTTTTAATCAAATACACAATAAACTAAACAATAAAGAAATAAGTATCTCACCATATAAATATTTAATGATGGGGACACACTTGGCATATCTATGTTCTGCGCCTTATGCGCCTAAGCCTTTTCATCCTATCCCTGTTTTTTTTGTTCTCATGAATTCTAATCCCCAGGAAAGCCACAACGGCTAATACAACACCCCCCATAAACCAGGGAACCAGACCTAGGACATTAAAGCTACCCCACTCGGTTATCTCCTTTTTCAGCTCTATCGTCTCATAGTCTTTCTTTTTTAATCGTATGGTAAAATTACCTTTCCTATCCAGGGCATCCAGGTTCAGTTCAACGATTCCATCCTCATCGGTGTGGGTTTCAACTCTCTTGTTGTCGGGTGTTATTATTTCTATTTTTGTATCCTCAAGCGGTTTACCCTGGCTTTTAGCGTTGATAACCAGATAAATTCCTTCCACCTTCAAATCTAATTCAACCGGGTAAGGCAATACCGTGAGATTTTTTCCATCTCCCGCATAACCTGCTTGGGTTATCTTTATCAGATAATCTCCCGCAGAAGAAGGCTTGTATGATAAAACGCTACCCTCTTTTATTTCAACTACCTTAGAGGAGGAGGTTATGCTGATAACGGCATCAAGAGGATTATTCAGCTCATCATAAACCGATACTGTAACGCTTTCCCCGATTTTAATCTCCTCTGAGCTGAGCTTCGCAATCAGTTTATTAACCCCCATCACCTTTCTGGTAGCATTAGCGTAACCCATCTTACTAAACGTAATCAGGTAAAAACCCTTCATATCGAGTGACAGGTTAAATGAGCCTGCAGTACCTGTTTCACCACTTGAGACCTTCCGATAAGGGCTGCTCTCGTTTAGCTGGGGGGTGTAGTTTTTGAAGCCTTCATATAGCCTATCAGCGCTCAGGTTCAGCCTGGATATGTTCAGTTTCTCTACCAAAACCAGGGCACCGTCTACCGGCTCATTCAATTGGTTTCTGAGAGTATAATTGTATGATTCACCTAAACGCAGTTCATAAGGTAAATCCAGCAAAAAGCTATTTTGTGCAGTAAACCCCTTACTTGCGCTTTTATAGCCTTCTTTTTCGACGGATACCAGGTATTCACCCGTGAATCTGGGGGAATAGCTTGAAAGCCCATAGGTGTTGGTATCCTTAGCGCCTACTTTAGAGCCGTTAGGGAGAGTAACATAAACCAAGGCATTGCGTATATTCTTTTTTTCTTCGTTGGTAACCACCATAACAACATTTTTTCCCACCTCCACAGTAACTGGTTCTATCTCCAGATACAGCCTGCCCCTGCCTTCCACCTCAAACCATTTGGAAACCGAGTTAGCGCATTCCTCACAACCCTCTCTTAAGGCGTTTATTGAATGTATGCCGCTTTCGTTTAAGGTTATTTCGGCTACACCGTTTTCGTCTGTTGTCGTCTGCAAAACCATTTTATCCGGGCCGCTTACCGTTAACAAAACAAAAGGCACGCTCTGATTATTATCGTCGGTTATTTCAACCTTGAAGGGCTCACCCTCTTTTGGTTTCTCTGGCTCGATGCTTATGTTGATATAATGCCCTATCGTGAAAGATTGCATGAAACGACAGTAAACCCCATATTCGTCCCCTGATTTTTTCTCCAAAACAAAAAGCATATACTTCCCATAGGGGTCTGCCTGAAACTCTCGTTGCCTTGAAAGGGTGAACTTCACAAACCCGTCGTTGTCTGTTTCAAAGCCGTCGAAATCATCTGTTTTATCCCACATTTGGTTCTCGCCGAGGTTTATGAGCTTGACGAATGCATCCTCAAGAGGCTCACCCCCCTCATCGCCTTCATCTTCGCTTTCATTAAACCAGTCCTCGACGTAAACAAAAACCAAATCGTTTTTATCAGGTTCGGGCGGGACAACCTCCACTTCGTCGAAGAACTTAACACCCTCTATTTCGATTTCAGCCGAATCAATGCTGTTTGGAATGTCGCCGTAGGCCTCTACTTTCACCTCATTTACACTACAGTCGTATCCCATGAAAGTCTCATCCCACACACTTAAGAATCTTTCCGATTCGACTATAAGCTCATAGTCTATTAGCTCGTCGGTGTCAATGCTCTTACCCTTATCATATACCAACACATCATCAATGTATATCCTCAGATAGACCACTATGTTTGATGCGTCTTGGTCGGGTTTTTTAAGTGTGGTGTGCACATAAAACATCTGGCCCGGTTCGATGATAAGATAAGATGAACTATCGTTGCCGTCATCTGACAGCTCAACATCAATACCCTCAATATTAATCTCCTCAGCGCACGCGCTAGCGACCAGCAATAAAACAAAAAACAATAATCTAAATCTCATATTAATCTATTAACAGACGTTAATATAATTTTATACCTTTGAGAGACGACCTTTTTTTCCATCTCTTTCAAGAGGCCCTTTTTTCTCCTCTTTTTTCGCTGGTTGGCTTGGTCGCCCGTAGTTTATCAAAAAAATCGAGGCCGCGCTTGCAGCGATAATCAAACCCAAAACAACCACGAGAATCAGGTAATCATATACCTTATAAATTCTATAGCTGACACTTTTACTCTTATATTCCCTGATACTGTCAACGAGGTTTGCGTTTATGGTAACCAGACCATCTTTTTTAAACTCATATTCTGCTATGCCATCAGAGTCCGTTATCGCATTATATGTCCCCTCATTGGTTTCCAGCAAAACACTCATTCCCTCAACGGGTTTGTTTTTGCTTGAAACCCTGATAACCATATATTCCCCGCTTAGATTGCTTCTTATCTTGATATCATGCGGGATAACAACCAGCTTGGATTGCACATCCTGATACATATTCTTTGATGCTGTTATCCTGTATGTTCCAACCTCATTGGGCTTATAGCTTGCGCCTTCAATCCTTATTTTTTCTTGGTCTGGGGGTTGGACCATCAATAAAGCATCTGTTTCGCCGCCTTTCATATCGAACACGCTGATATCAATACTTTCGCCTAATTCAATCTCGTATGCGCTAAGATTCAGGCAAAGAAAACCCGAGACATTAAATTTTTCCTCATAGGGCCAGTAATTTTCTTTGGTTATGCTCAGGGTATAGGTTCCCATATTGCTGATATTGAAGCTGAATCCCCCGTTTACGTCAGTTAAACCGCTCACTCCCGTGTTCTCTACTGTCATGCTCGCATCCGGAACCAGAATATTAGCCTGGTCTTTGACTACCACATCGATTTCATCATTTACCATATAATCTCCTCCCACAAGGTCCACGTTAAAGGCGTTTAATGCATTAAGGCTTTTCGTGACAGTCCTCAAATCCTCCCTGCTCACCTTCACAACATATTCACCGACCACAAGAGGTGTGAATTCAACATAACCCTCTTCGTCGGCTATGTAGGTGCTTTCCTCTCCCGTAGGCTTCATTACCTCAACCTCAAGGCTTTCTATAGGCTCAAGCAGTTGCCCGGGAACAGAAACATGCAATCTTATGGGTGAATTGATTAGCGGCTTATCTGGGGAGACCTCTATCTTAGCTGTTAGTTTATCATATACTCTGATACTTACGTTCTTGCCCCAGTATTCGGTACTGAGCTCTCCTATTATCACGGTATAGTTGCCTTCTTTGTTGAGGGTAAAATTCACCCCCCCCGTTATTGAGGTTGATGCTGTTTTAATTATTTTACCTTCTGAGTCGGCTACCTTCAAGCCGACACCGGGCGGGATTGCAAAACTAATCAGACCACCTACTATGGGGTTCTCGGGATGGGGTCCGTCAGTCATCATATTCTTTTTAATCCAGAAATTTTTTGTCATACAGTGTTCCCTGGAAGACATCTCAATTTTATACTCGCCGAGTCTGCTTGTTGTAAAAGACATCTCGCCGTTGGCGTTTGTTTTACCGGTATAGCGTGTGCCTTCAATGTCTCTTAGCTTGGTTATTATCACATCGGCGTTTTTTATTGCGGCACCTGTTTTCTTGTCCCTGAATGTGAGTGTTATCACCTTATCTGGGTTAGGTTTCTCAGGAGAAAAGACAAGAGATGGTACGTTGCCTATGTCTATTATCTGTGTATCGTTTTCCACGATTTCCCCTGTTCTCCTGGTAATCTGTACGGTTAGCTTATGCGGTCCGCAACCGAATCCTCTCTCGCTTGGGTCCCACTCAACGCTCTCCACAGTTTCATCATCGCTTCCCACGTTTTTTGAGTCAAACAATACGTCGTCAAGGTAGAAATTCAGGGTCTTAGCCCAGTTGCTGGTCTTTAATTCCACGACAACAGAAAAACTGTCGTCTGGGTCTATCTCTTCCGGGTCTGTTTGTACATCCTTGATATATCCGGCATAAACGCCGGTGGAGAATAAAACCAAAAGTAATACTAAACACGTAACAGCCAACCTTTTCATTTTAATGCAACCAACCACCTACCTTTTGACAATAATAAGTTTAAATATTGGATGCAAGACATAAAAAGAATAGTTCATATGAATCTCACAAGCTGGATTACATCCTCACCCTGTTTCGTATACCTCAGGAAGCAACCTTCCCTCCTAAAGCCATTTATTTCAAAAAATTGCATTCCCCTCATATTCATTTTTTTCACTCTAGCGATTACCCGTGATATTCCCATGCTCCCCAGAAAAGCCAGTGCTTCATCTAAAAGCATGGAGCCTATGCCCTCTCCCCTGTAGTTCAGCTCAACGCATACGGGCCCAATCTCTCCCCTCCCCACATGAGAGTAATAGAGCACCCCGATAAATCCGAGCAACCGCCCCCCGGATTCGGCTACCAGAAACATGTAATCGCTTCTGTGCGCTATATTAAGGATGAATTCCCGGCTGATGCCCAGGTCCTCAAAGTATTTCGACGACTGCTGGTGTAAATCAAGCATATGCTTCGCATCCCCGGGGATGAAGTTTCGTATCCTTATTTTTCCACCCATAATCTAATATATGATTCACCAGAAAAAATGAAATATGTTGTTGTTTTAGGTGACGGCATGTCGGATCATCCAATCCACGAACTGGGTGATAGGACTCCCTTGGAGGCTGCGTCAACCCCGAACATGGATTACATCGCGCGCAAGGGCAGATGCGGTCTTTTAAGGACGCTTCGGGAGGGATTGCCTTCCGGAAGCGATGTCGCCAACCTTGTGGTTCTGGGTTATGACCCGGAAAAATACCACCCCGGAGGCAGAGCACCCCTGGAGGCGGCGGCCATGGGCGTCGGACTCAGGCAGGGGGAGACTGCTTTCAGGTGTAATCTCATAACGGTAGAAGACGGCCGGATAAAAGACCACAGCGGCGGACACATAAGTAGCGGGGAGGGGCGGCAGCTTATCAAATTAATCGATGATAGATTCGGCTGTAAAGAAATTAAATTCCACCCCGGCATAAGCTATCGGAATCTTCTAATCCTAGGAGACGAGTACAATGATAAGGTAAAGTGCACGCCACCCCATGACATAATAGGGGGGCGTATGGATGAACACATGGTTGAATCCATCGGAGATAAATTAAACCCAACAGCCGACCTGCTTAATAAGATGATAAGGGAGTCAATGAATTTGCTGGATAAACATACCGTTAACCTTAGGCGAGAGGAGAAAGGGATTTATAAGGCCAACTGCATATGGTTTTGGGGGCAGGGAGGGCCCCTTAATCTGCCTTCTTTCAGGGATAAATACAACATAAGCGGGGCTTTGATTTCAGCAGTCGACTTGCTTAAGGGGATAGGGGTGTGTCTTGGAATGGATGTCCCCGATGTCCCGGGAGCCACAGGCTACCTCGACACAAGCTATGAAAATAAGGCAAAATATGCTCTTGATGCCCTTCAGAAAAACGACTTCGTCTACGTTCATGTTGAGTCAACAGATGAGGCATCTCATGAAGGCAGCATAGAAAAAAAAATCAAGGCATTAGAGGACCTTGATGCCAGACTCATCGGGAGAATAATAAAAGGATTAAACGAAATAGGGGACGATGTATGCCTGGCTGTTTTACCTGACCACTCCACCCCAATAAAGAGAAGAACCCACAGTTTCGACCTCGTTCCTTTCGCGATATACAACCCTGAACTTAAGGGTGACGGCGTGGATAAATACACGGAGAAGGAAGCGGCTTCTGGGTATTATGGGGTCAGGGATGGCCTGGACTTTATCAGGCTTTTATTAGCTGAACACGATTAAATATATGGTGTTTTTTAGATGTCTGAAAACAGAGTACCGGTTAAATTTTCAACCAGAATAGGGGAATATAATCCCACCGGTCGATTCAAGTTCCCGCACCAGGATTTCATTTACGCTATTTTGGAGTCTACTTCGGTGGAGGAGCAGAAAAAACACGATTTTTATTTCTTCAACAATATCCTGGTCTCCAGGAAATACTCTGATGAAGCAAAAAATTTCATCCAGCGGGGTGCCCGGAAGGCCGGGTTTGAGATAGAGTTCATAAATGAGTAGGTTAAATAATGGCTTATACCGGCAAAGCCCATGTAATCGTATCCGGCAGGGTGCAGGGTGTCTTCTATAGGGCAAATACAAGGGATAAGGCCCGCGAGCTTGGGTTAACAGGCTGGGTCCGTAATACCTCAGACGGCAGGGTTGAGGCTGTTTTTCAGGGCGAGAAAGAAAAGCTTAAACAGATGATTAAATGGTGTCATCGCGGTCCGGGATATGCTAAGGTATCGGATGTTAAGGTCGACTATTTAAAGCCTGAGGGGGATTTAGAAAATTTTATAATCAGATACGGCTAGGGTTCGATGT
Source organism: Candidatus Altarchaeales archaeon ex4484_96 (assembly GCA_002254405.1). Taxonomy (GTDB): domain Archaea; phylum Altiarchaeota; class Altiarchaeia; order IMC4; family QMZM01; genus EX4484-2. The sequence continues at coordinate 8,656 of NJDH01000007.1, read as the reverse complement.
TTACTTTAGTGCTGTCTGATGATATTGATTCACCCTCATAATACAGCAATGCTCTGACATTATATGAGCCGGGTTCTATGCTGCTGCACTCTCCGCTGCTGCAGGAGGGTATTAGATAATTGAATCTGAGGGTTTGGTTGCCCGCATCAAGGTCGAAGTCCTTTCTTATATTCAGGCTACCGCTTTGCCCTGAGATTCCGAATATTCTGAGGCTGACGTTATTTAGGAAACCCTTGCTTTCTAATTCAACACTCATCTTTATCAGCTCCTGTGAACGATAATCTTTCTTATCCGTTTTGATATCAATGATTACGTTAGGCTCCAGCGTGAATTCATCAGAGTATGTTAGCTCACCGTTTTCTAAAAATATTTTCACCCGGTATGTCCCCGGAGGGGCTGACTCTGATATGGGGTTGCTACCGTTGCAGTACTCGATTTTTGTATTCCATTCAAATACCTTGCGGTTTTCTGGCTTCAGTATGATGGGTTCCTGTTGGCTGGCTTGTTCACCGCAGGGCCCTTCAAGCATATCTATGTCTGTGAGATTACCTTCAAAAACTCTCTGAACCAGAAAATAAGGGGGTTCTATTGTTCTCTCGACAACATCGACGTTTATTACGTCAAATCCGTAGGAACCGCCCTGTTTAGCCCTATCGGTGTATGATTTCACTATGACCCCGGGCTTCTCAAACCAGCGATAGCACATAAACCTGTCTTCGGCTATGTTTATCTCCTGGGCAGTATAAATGTATCCATTAATCGAGTCGCTCCATATGGTGTAGTTCCCTACCACGGTGAGGTCTCCTCCGCATATCATAATAATGCTGGTTTTCTGATATGTTTTATCGCGGTAGGTGAACTCATCCCCCTGCGGGCTTAACACAGGCGGGAGCTCATCTGATACGCAAACACATCTACACCCACCGTCAACGCACTCGGTTTCGATATGGTAGTAGGTGTATTGCGTGCAGTTTTTTGTGTTAATACAATACGTCTGGCAATCACCTGCATTATTGCAGGTTCCGGGCTCAAGGGTTGATGTGGTGAACGAGGTCGTTGAGACAGTAGATGAACTTACCTCCGGTTCATTCTCAACCATGCAGCCCGAGAGCAATAACATGATAATACATGCGGTTAAATAAAGCGCTTTCCTAAACATTTTATTTCTAGTACTATATGATTATGTCATTAAATTTACTGTTTGATTCTTATGCTGGTATTACCCACCCCTATGATTTGGCCGATGTATTCTATCTCGGCTTTAACATAGTAGTCCCCGGCCCTCAGACCAGAGCATGCACTGCATGCCGGAGTAGTGTATTCGAACTCAAACAGGTTATCCCCTGAGGAGATTACTATGGGTTTTTTCTGGTCAAGGAAAAAATAGCCTCTTCTCTCCAGGCCGTATACTCTCAATGCTGCTCCGCCGATGTTTAATTCGCTTTTTACCTCAACCTCTATGTCCATGGTCTGATGAGAGCTGTATACTGTTTCATCGGTTGCAACCTTAATCTCAACGGATATCTGGGTTGTTGAGGTGGTTGATGTTGATGAGGTGGTTGAGCTTGACGTGCTCAAAGAGCTGGATGTTGAAGTCGTTGAAATAGTCGTTGAGCTGCTGGATTGAGTTGTCGTGGATGATCCGGTTGAGCTGGTGGTAGAATACTTGGCTGCTGATGCACTTGAAGGGTTCCCCTCATTAACGCAACCGCATAACATCAGCATCAATATCAGACCAGAAAGAAACATGTTTTTCATCCTCACTCATATATTCCCTTGTATTTATCTCTTTCGGCTGACAGAATCTGTTTATAGTATTTAACAGCCTCACCCACGTTCATCAGTTCATCCTGCGGGATTTCATCGAGGGCCTCTATTTGAGCAATCCATCCCCTAGCATACGGGTCCTTGTTCAATAGCGAGGGCTTATCAAGTAAAAGCTGGTTGGTCTTTAGAACCCTGCACCTGAAGGGGCTGTTCACCTCAGTCACCGATTTAATGGTCTCAAATGAGGCAAGCGGCTCAAGCGCCTCAAAGACCTCATCCTCAAGCGGGAGGTCAATGTGCACTATCTCCTTAGAAAGGGAGGCTCCTAGAGAAGTCAAACCTAACAAGGCTTTTTTCCCTTCAAGGCTCACCCACATATGTCCCTTCATATATTTCAGCTCGTTTGGGAACATAAATTCATCAACCTTCATTTTCTATCACCACATCCAACATACTATCCCTCTCATATACGGGTCCGGGATAGTGGGGGGGTAAGAGCTTTATTCTCTCACACCCGAGACCAAAAGACAAACCCCTAAACCGTGTGCCATCCACATATACGATTAGGGGGTTGTTTTCAACCAGGCTCATATACGAGCCCTTATGTTTAACCTTACCTAATTCGATTCCATTAAAATAAACCACCGAACCCAAATCATATGCGCCCAAAAGACCGCAGTAGTCTAATGAGGTGGTTCCATCCACCCTGCATATCTTGTCTCCAACCTTAACATTGTTTTCGTGATTTAACTCAACAACAGTGTTTCTCTCGGTTGAGCGCATAACCCTCCCCTTAAGCGATACACTCTCATCTGAATACCCATTTGTTTCGGTCAAGGCGGGTGCGGGTTTCAATTCCAGGCCGCCTGTGGATCTCATTATACTTGTTTTCTTTCTGACCTCCACATGCATTCCCGCATCAACCCAGTAAGAGAAAAAACCGTTTTTTATGAAAATACCTATGGGCTCACCCACCCGCACAAGCTCCCCCTCCGAAACAGAAGGCTCAACATGCATTATTCTCGCAAGAGAATGGTTTTTTCCTATCAGGATAAGATACTCTGGCAGGCTCCCACCACCCGGGGAGGGTGAATCGAATCTCATAATCTTGTGCACCACACCAGAGACCGGAGAAAAAGCCTCTTCCCCGAAATCCGCCCCCTGGTATATGTCAACAGCCGAAAGCAGCCTGTGACCTACATAAGGGCTTGAGAAAAAAGAAACACTCCAACTATCATCCATCCAAAGCTTTAATCCCCCCGCCTCAGCCAATAAATCCATTTTTATTCTCTAATCGATTTCACCACGAACAACATCGCGATTCATTAATCTCCTCAATCACAAGACCAAGCTTCTTGGCTTCCCGGTATGCCGCCTTCGAGGGCAGGGCTATTTTGGTTACCCCGGAGTCCACTAAAGCCTTATCCAGATTAAGACGATAGGCTCCGCCGGGTCTGACGCAGCTTAGACTTAAATGAGTGCGCGGGTATTTTATTTTCGCAACACAGGCGAATCTGGCCACCTCATCCACATCCGGTGGATTGCAGTTTTGCATCATAGTACCCTGGGTTGGAATAAAAACCACAACCACGATATTGCTTAAATTCAAACCCTCAAGAAGCTTAAGCGCATTATATTCTCCTCTAATCCGCCCGTAATGCAATCCCACGATAATATGCGGTGAGAGGTTTTTTACCCCGTAACCCTCAAGCAATTTAAGGGTATTCCTGTAATCAGATGGTTTATTTTTTAACCCAAGTATCTGCCTTATAGTGTCTCCGTCTCCTATCACATCCGTTAAGGCTGCATCAAGGAACATGGAATAACCCTTAGCCTGATTATCGTTTAAGATGCCTGTGTGAGCGTTTAATCTCAGGGAAGTGTCCTTTTTTATCTGCGAGAGAATTTTAGCGTAATCATAGAGGGGGACTGAGCCATCCAATCTGCTTCCCCCGCTTAAGACCAAACCCTTAACCTGCTCATCTCTTAGTTTATGAGCCAGCTTAATAAGCCCCCGCTCTCCGCTAAAAGACATCATATGTTTAAGATAATGCCGATTACAGTGCTTGCATGCGAGCTCGCATTCGACTCCCGTGAAAGAAACTGGCGTATAAGGCTTCCTGTAGAAAAAAATATCCCCCCCAAAATATTTCCCCCTCACCTCAAAAGCCCTCTGCTTCAGCTCATCTAAACCCAGATTCCTCAGTCTCTCAAAACTCATCTTAAACCCAACTGCTCCAAGACCAAATCCAGATCTCTTTTCCCAAGCCTGCGGGGGTAGTTATAGCACACGCCACCCGGTTTCTCCGTGGAATAAGGCCTGTTGCAGCCCGGACACCCCCTGGTCCGAAAAGGCGCACCAGATGAAACAATCTCATCAAGTAATCTATCTGATACCCCATAATCCGGCTCACCTGAATAACTCATTTTATCAAATGATGAAATACCCTGCTCTATCAGGTAAGAAGCCAGCTGGATTATCCTGTAGACCCTGATATCAGGCGGTCCCCCGCCAAGCTGGGTTTTTTCTATGGGGGTGTAGGCGAACAACGCCGTATAAATCCCCTCACCTGCGAGTTCGTCAATCAAGCCAAGGGCTTCATCCACTGACTCCCCCAACCCGATTATGAGATGGGTTCCAACCTTGCCTGAACCAAAGACCTCAACCGCCTTATCAAGAAAAATTCTATGCGTATCCCAGCTGTAAGGCGAGCCGGATGAGGCTCCCTTAATCCTATCAAACAATTTCGGGGTGGCCGCATCAAGCGGGACCACAATCCTATCCACTCCCGCATTTTTTAGTCTTCTTAGATTATCAACCCCAACAGGAAAAACGCTCACCGAAACAGGAATATCGGATTTGTTCCCCAGCCTATCAACAAGAAACATGAGATCATCTAATAAATCCGGGTAATTCATAGTCTGAATGCAGGCCCTCTCAAGCAGACCATGCTCGTAGGCCACCCCGATTCGAGAAACAACAGATTCAGTATCCCTTGGCGGGTAAACACCCCGGGCGATATAAGTCAAATCAGCTGATGAACCCCTGGCCTGAGCGCAGAAAAGGCAGTTAGCCCTGCATTTAGCTGGGTGATAGGTTTGTAGATAAGCTGTGGTCGTATCAGCATCGGTTGATAAAAGCTCTAAACCCAAAACCTTCAGGGTTCCCATGGATACTCTCAGCTTATCCCTCATCTACACCAAACTCCCTGATTTCCATGCTGCTCTCATATGAACCAAAGGATGTTTTTTTGCTGCTGTGCCGGTAAATCCAATCCCTATCATAGTATTTCGGCAGAAGACTATCGGTCAGTTTTTTCTCTTTAGCGTTCAGCTCATCCATAGATAGTGTAACATCAAAGGTTTGCTCAAAACCATAAAGCATCGCTTCCCTGACCTCATCAAGACCCACCTCCCGGTTAAGCTCTCTTTTCAGGTCGGTAAGCCTCTCCTCAACAGAGCTGATTCCCTTATCGGATATTTTTTCGAGAGGAATATTGCAGCAGGTAAGCATCTCCCTGATGTTCATATCAGAGAGCAAAGTCCCGTTTTGTAAAACAACCTGGTTTCCCCTGGTCTGCGCGGAGCCGGAAATCTTTTTGCCGTTGCATAAAACATCGTTTATGGGTTTGAACACGCCTTTAAGCCCGAATTTTTCAAGCGCGTAGCTCATAATCTGACATATCATTTCATAGGATTCTATTATGTCAAACGGTATGCTGTACTCGCGCATGTTGCCTATGAACCCATATTGTATCTGGGAGTCCTCTGATGCGAATGCAACCCCACCGCCGCTTATTCTTCTCGTCAGCTCGTATCCTAAATTAGTGGATCTCTCAACATTAAATTCTTTTTCCACAATCTGGGAGTACCCGAGTATAATCGATTTCACGGGATGCCATATGTATCCAACAGATGTGCCCTCCCTGTCGGCCAGCCGATACATGGCCTCGGTTGCTGCCATAATCTTCGCCGGCTTGATTAGGCCGAAATCAATGAACCTTAATTCATCAGCCATTTTGCGCCTCCAGAGCCGCAGCGAAAGCTCTCGCGAAATCATCCGGTCCTGTTGCAGGAGACTGGAAACTCTCGTTTTCAAAGAAAACCTCCAGACGTTTGCTTATCTCCCTATTAGAGGCCTCAGCCCCTATAAGGGCTTTCTCCATCCTGTCGATGTAGTACTCCGGAACCAGGATAAAATCCCCTCCTATCACAACATCCGTTAACCTGTTGTCTTCCACCTTGATTAGGGCCCTAATCAGCCCGCTTTTAGCCTTATGTAAACCTTCGCTCATGCCTGCAAAACGGTCCATGAAAAAATATGTTCTTTAAATCAAATAAATCCTTTTTTCATTCACTCCAGTATCGCTTATAGGTCGGCCAGATAAGCTCAAGATTAGACTCTAAATCCATGTTGTTTATAATGGAATCCAGTATTTTCCTCTTAAAAGACGCCTTCATGAAACGAGGCCCAAGCACCCTGTTCATTAGTTTATCGTATCGTTTTAGATGAGAAGATACTTTATTCCCTTCAAGAGCCTCGCATATTACCCTCGCAGCAAGCCTGGCTGAAAGCAATCCATAGCTGATGCCCCCGCCTGTGATGGGGTCCGCTAATCCGGCGGCATCCCCCACAAGCAAAATATTGCCGTATACGAGCCTTGCATGTAATCCCCCCACGGGGATGGCCCCGCCTGAGATATAATCTATGCGCGCCGAGGGAAAAAAATCCTGATGTTGTTTGATGAATGAATCAAGATAATCTTTCGGGCTGCTTTGGGCTAGATGCATTCTAAGGGCTAAACCCACCCTGGCTTTATCTTCACCTGATGGAAAAACCCAAACATAACATCCGGGGGCATAATCAATATCAAAAAATATCTCGTTAACATCTGTGGAAACAACACAACCGCTCATGTGATACTGTATGGAAGATACGTAATCGTTTCTTTGACCCATGCAGGCCGCTGTTTTCGAGAAAACACCATCAGCCCCCAAAACAACCTTACCCTGTATGATTCTACCATCAGACAATATCACATCCCCACCCGAAACAGAGGACAGCTCAGAGTCAAACAACATCCGTGCTCCCATCTCCCCAGCATATCCGGCTAATGCCTGGTCGAATCCTCTTCTGTCAACATTAAACCCCCTAATCGGGTGGGATTGGGTTTTCCCCGAAGGCCGGTGTATGCTCATGGACTCAATCTGTTGCTCGACAACCTTCTTATCCAGGTAAACAGGATAATCCATCGCAGAAACATAACCCGCGCAGGGAGAATAACCCGGCTTATCCTTTTTTTCGAGTACCACCACATTAAATCCCTGAGCAGCAACAAGCCCGGCTGCAGTGCAGCCAGCCGGTCCCGCCCCCACGACCACCAAATCATATTCTTTCATATGCTTCTCCTCTCAAACCTGATATCGGCCCGATAAATCCACTCCCTGCTTTTGTATTTATCAAGAAGCTTATATGCCGAATCCACCTCCAACCCGCTTAAAACATCATCATCTAATCCGCCAAGCAGTCTGCTGAAACCGCCTTTGAGATATTTCGCCGCCTCCTCAACCGATATGTCGCCCACCTCCCTTCTAAGATAAGTCATACCATCTTGGGCTTTTAGAACACCCGCTCTCAGGTTTTTAACCGGGTCAAGGAGCACAGCATCCATTTTTTCGAAATCGAAGTCGATTAGAAAACTACCGCCTGAGTTCACCACACCCCGGGCGGAAATCTGCCCGCTGCCGGAAATCTTTTTACCACCCACATAAACCCCGTATCTTTTCTCGTCTATTTCAACCGAATCTAATCCCAAATCCCGCAGCGCATAAACCAGGCCCTTAAGGGTATGCTGGTATACGTCAGCCGGCCTGTAAGGCAGTTTACTGTCTGCCATACGATAAATTAAATTATAGATTACCTGGTTTTCATCGCAGAAACCCGTTCCACCCCCGAGGACACGTCTCACAACCGGGATATCCATCCTCTCAGCTGCCTCAACATTTACTTCAACGCCGACCCTCTGGTGGAACCCGAGATATATTGTTGGCGCATCAGGCCGCCAGAAAAGAAGGGTATTATCGGCTTTATCCTCCTCAACAGCCTTCATCACAGCCTCCAGAAGAGCGCCAGCGTATACCCCGTCAACAGCCCCCGCATCAACGAAACGAACCATATAAATCACCCAAGCCGCGAGGGCAAAACAGAGCAACAGCTTTTATATTCATTTATCTTCAAACCCAGTTCCCGTGCTTTAACATACGCCCTGGGGGTGGGTAATGCTATGTTGTTGACTCCCGCCTCACAGGCATATTCATCAATCTTCGCTCTCACCTCGCCCTTGCCTCTGGCACAACCCAGCGAGATAAAGGTTTTCTGGTATTTAATCCTGGCCTGCGCCAGCACCCTCCCAACATCAGCGGCCTTGATTCTCACATCCTCCATCATGGAGCCGTCCAGGTTCATCAACCCTATGATAACAACATTAGATGGTTTAATGACCGAGACAATATCCAATGCCTTAAACTCATGGGATAGTTTACCGTAAAACAATCCAACGCAGATATGGGGTGATATGTTATCTAAACGAGCACGCTCAAGCGATTTCAGGGTATTTATGTAATCCATGGGCTTAAAGGGTACTCCATATATCTCTGCCGTAACCTTCTCCGAGCCCACTACATCAACACAAACGCCCTCGACACCGGATTTTCTCAAATCCCTGGCCGCCTCATAGTCTATCAACCCGGTGTGGGCAATCAAAACCAGGTTTGTTTCATTTTTTATCTCACGTATGGCATCAAGATAATTGTCTAAGGGAACACGGCCCTCTAAATCGCACCCGCCCGTAATCAATACGCCGGTAGCCCCTCTCGCATCCAATCTCAT
>NJDH01000034.1 GCA_002254405.1 Candidatus Altarchaeales archaeon ex4484_96 | reverse complement strand
AATCCCTCTATAATTAACTCAAGTTCCTCAGGAGAAATACTTGCAATTTTTCCCCTAATCCTTTTGATAGATAATGTTCGAATTTGACTTATTTTGACCCACGAGACATCCCCGGGCTTCTTGAGAAAATGAAGGAAGGCTTTGATGTAGTAAGCGGTTGGCGACGTGATAGAAGAGATCCCCTGCTGACAAAAAAAATACCCTCCAAGATATCAAACACACTAGCCAAGAAACTCACCGGAGTAAACATCAACGACTTCGGATGCACCCTAAAAGCCTACAAGCGAGAGGCCTTGGAAGGAATCGAATTAATCGGTGAAACACACAGATACATTCCCGCACTAGTAGCCTGGAAGGGATTTAGCGTAGGAGAGCTGGTAGTGAAACACCATGAGAGGATGAGGGGGGAGACAAAATACAACATTCACAGGCTCCTGAAGGGTTTCCTGGATTTAGTGAACATCAAATTCTGGGCCCATTACTCTACCAGACCGCTGCATTTTTTTGGGGCAATTGGTTTGTTGATGTCCGCATTCGGGTTTCTGGTAGACACCTACCTGGTGTATTTGAAGATATTTGAGAACCAAGCCATAGGCGACAGGCCCCTGCTCATACTCGGCGTGTTGTTGATTATTGTCGGGCTACAGTTCATAATCTTCGGATTCCTCTCTGAGGTGCTCACAAGAATATACTACAGCAACAGACGAATCTATGAGATAGAGGAGAAACTGCAATGACTGGGGAAACACAGCGATATGGAGAATATAGCGAGAAGGGAGACTACCACAGGAAGATAGACCGGAAATGGCGTTACTACCCTGTCTACAAAGCCAAGATGCAATACATCAGGGGGTTCCTAGACGACCTTCCGGGTGAAGAGAGAATTCTTGATGCAGGATGTGGTGAAGGAGTGCTGGTGGAAGAGTATCAGGATAAAGGATATGACATAATCGGATTGGATTTAGATTATTCCTCAAAGCATGTGAGAACAGGGGATTTAAGGGATATGCCATTTAATGACAGGGAATTTCATCTGGTACTATGCCTTGATGTGATAGAACACCTATACTTCGAAGACCAAAAAAAGGCCTTAGAGGAGGTTTATCGGGTTCTCAGAGATGATGGCTTGTTATTGCTGGCGATACCCAACCTAGCGCACCTTGCCTCCCGCTTATCTTTCATGTTCAGCGGGGAATTAATCAGGACATCAACCGTGGAGAGACACAGGGGTGATAGGCCGATAAAAGAGTACTTGAAACTGCTTAAAGAAACAGGATTCAAGGTCAATAAAAGAAAGGGTTTATTCCCCACACTACCTCTCCTATCAGCATTCACCCATTTTTATCCCGATAGAGTCTATCCCCTGCATAAAGTCTACAATACCCTGCTAGCTTACTCTAACTGGTGTTTTTTGAACCTTATCGTCTGCGAGAAAAGACCCCTGTAGATACGATACCCCACACCCCTAAAACAATCATATAAGATAAGAAGACCACATGCACGCCCAAGCCCGAGGAGACAGCGGCTTCCCCTTCCATCCCCAAAGCAATGAAAGCCAGAGCCCATGCACCCTCATATACTCCAAACCCGCCGAGACTGGGTAACGGCAGGATATTGGAGAAAAAAGAGAGTGTGGCACCTAATACCACAAGAAAGAATCCCATATCCATTTCCATGCCCTGCAGGATAGAGTAAGTCATCAGATAAATGCTAGACCAGATAAAGATTGAGGTGCTCAGGGAATAAAAAATCACCCTCTTAGACTTTAAAATCCCCAGATTGCTTAATGTTTCAGCTATCTTGCCTCTGAGATGTGATATGATACTATAATTCTTTAACCCCGTAGCCTCCAGTATCTTATCAAGCAGGATAATGAACTTTTGAGGGTGGTAGACGAGGTAGGCGAAAACACCAATCAACATGAAAGCAGACAGGGTGATGGTGAACAAGGCATTGGCCATTATCTCGGGTGTTTCTTCCACCAGAAACAGAGAAGCTATAAACAACAACGTTATGCTGATGAAGTCGAAGAATCTTGCGATAGTTAATGTGGAAAATCCCTCGCTGGCTGAAACACCCTCAAATCTCCTGACCATGTAAATATAGCTTAATTCACCAGTACGCGCGGGTAGTATGTTGTTGACGAAATAGTGAACGCAGACCACCGGGAAAAGCTTTTTTATCCCAATCCTGCCCTCTAAAAGGATATTGAACCTTAAAGCCCTGAGTAGATAGCCTGATAGATAGAAAAAAAAGCCCAAAGCCAGCCAACGCATCTGGATATTAGATAGTCTCACAAGAAAATCCCCTAAATCAAGTTGTGTGAACAGCACAGATAGAAGGAATAAAGTAACCAGAAAAGATAACACAATATTCCTAGCTGATTTCATTGTTCAACATCTATGTAATCTACCCTAACATCTCCTTTGGTAGTCTTATAATATCTCTGCTTTACCTGCTTATCCTTGAGGAGAGCTGATGCATTGTTTATGTCAAAACTCCCGCCTCTACTCAAGAGCAGGTATATTGGAGCTGCTTGTTGATTATTCTGTTGCATGAAGGCTATCTGAACCAGCCTGTAGTTGTCGCTTATGTAATCCCATAGTTCTTTTGTATCGGGGTCCTGCATCAAGTCCAAATCCCAGCTGTATATGAACAGCCAGGTGGCGTTCAGTTCCTGTTCAGCGTATTTGAATTCAGTGAGGTTTTTTGGTATGCCCCGGGTTCCTTTCATATCCGCATGCCATAATACGCCGTAGGCTTGGTGGCTGGAGTGTATCAACCTATCGCCTGGGCTCTTATGCGCCTTAAGGTATTCTCCCGCGATATCCAGCCCAAAAAACTGGGTATCATATTGCCTGTTTTTAGCTTCTAAACTTGAGGGGATAATAACTGCTAGCAAGACTATTATGGCCAGAATATTAAGGTATTTAATCTTTTTACCCTCTATTCTCAGGCGCTTAGTCAAGTCCGATAACCTGACTATAGCATAAGATGCCAGTATCAAAGCAAAGGGCATTATATAATAGTAGTGGTAGTTGTGGTGTTGTATTTTTCGGGCCATAATCAATATGAAAATAATCGAGGCGAATACAGCACTCCACAGGAATATTTTTTCTGAATCAATTTTTTCCCTGCAGTCGATTGCTAGAATCAGTATCCCGGCCAGGGCTATGCCTAATCCAATGAAGGTTATGCTGTCTGCTATGTAGCTTGGCGTTATCTGCCAGAATTCCTGGGTTGTGACCCTCCAGGGTTCGATGTATGTTACTTCAGCAGTGCTTATCCCCTCGGTAGCGCCTCCTATGTATGTCATCCACGCAGGTATTAATGCCAGCAACGCTATAGAGATTATATGGGGTGTGGGCTTTTGCTTGATTTTCTTAAACCCCTCCTCTTTAAGGGGGTATACTGCTAGTATGGGGATTAATGTTATGAGAAAAGGGTATTTTGTGAGGGCTGCAAGAGAAAGGAACGCAAATGATACTATAAGATATATTCCTACCCTGTTTTTTTTCCATAATAGAAACGCGTATAAGGCCGTTAATGCGAGGAGGATGCCTACGTTTATTAATTGCACGTTGTGGCTGAAGAACACGAACAGGGGATTGATTGCTGTTAAAAAAGAGGCGACTAAGGCCATATCATCTCTTTTGAATAATTCTTTCACGATGAGATACATCAGCGGTATGCATGCTGTGGTGGCTAGTATGCCTATTATGCGGGCAGCCCACAGCTCTAAGCCGAATATCATAAACGACAGGGCAGCTAGGATGGATGTGGTCGGGAATGTGTCAGCGTGCGCCCCGCTGGGGTCATCATGGCGATATGGATAATCCCATGCTGGAATGAAGAAACCATGCCTGAAGAACCCGTCCCGGGCGAAGTTTCGGGCTTCTGTTAGGTAGTGGGTTTCCTTCCAGTTATGGTATCCTATAACCGGGTAGTTCATATGGTAGCTTCTCAGATGAAATCCAAGAAGCATGAAGACAATAACCAATGCAACAGGCAGGTATTTTTTCACATCAATATCCTGTTCTTGTTTTATTTCATCTTCTTTATCAGCCATCTTAATTTATTGAGTTCAAAGTATAAAATAATTAGTATCAGAATCCAGTACTTACTGAAAATGAGCGATGATATGGCCTTGGAATTGGATGGTTTCGAATCCGGCGATGATGTTCATGCGCCGCTACCTGTTGAGAAGAAAAAAAAGCAGGAGGGTGGAGCCTTCATCTTAATCATATTTTACGCTCTATTATTACTGCTTCTGGTATCAAAAATTTTATCGGTGGATATTATCCCCAACTATTATTGGATTCTGATTTTGGTTATAGCATTAGTGTCATCTATTGTTCTTTGGATTATTTCATCGATATTATCCTCTCTAATTCCTGTTTGTTGGTCTTGGATTAAGGAAAACAATGCTCAACTTATTGTGGTTATCAACTTAGTTGGTGTAGTAGCTGCAATCTATCTACTGCATATTACTCATAACGAACTCACTTTGTTACGCGAATCAAGTGAGTTAACCTACAGGCCCTGGTTGAGTATAGAGGGTCTTATCAACAATAAAACAAGCAATGATTACAATTTCTCATATACCCTACTTAATTATGGAAAATTACCTGCTAAAATAATTAAAGCAACCGATTCATTTAATAAAACTTATCATCCACTCGTGGATGGTTCAGTAATTTTTCCTCATCAATCCTGGGTTTCATCAGGAAAAATAGGTAAACAGGCAGTTAATATCAACATCCATATTGATTATTCTTCAACGGGTAATGATGGCATTATGAAATATTTTTATTCTGCTTGTGATTTCAAAATAATGGCGGATGGAGTAATTTCCTCTATTAATTGTTCGGTTGAGCAATCCTATTAAAGGTAAAATAAACAAGGATGAACGTATTGGTTACCGGGTGTGCGGGCTTCATCGGCTCTCACCTTTGCGAGAGACTGCTATCGGAAGGACATGATGTGGTGGGGGTGGACTGTTTCACCGACTACTATAAAAGAGAGCTGAAGGAAGAGAACATGAGCGGCTTCAGGGAGCATCCCGGCTTCAACTTAATCGAGGAAGACCTGCTGAAAACAGACCTCCCCACATTACTAGCCGACATCGATATTGTCTTCCACCAGGCAGCCCAGGCGGGGGTAAGACACTCATGGGGCTCAAGCTTCCAGGAGTATACGCGAAACAACATCCAAGCAACCCAGAAACTGCTTGAGGCCGCTAAAGAAACCAAGATAAAAAAAATCATCTATGCTTCTTCATCCTCGGTCTACGGGGATTGCCCTGATTTGCCGATGAGAGAGGATTCCCTCCCAAAACCGGTTTCTCCTTACGGCGTATCCAAGCTCGCCGCCGAACACCTATGCAGTCTATATAATGTCAACTATGGTGTTCCCACAATCTCACTTAGGTATTTCACTGTCTACGGCCCAAGACAAAGACCTGATATGGCCTTCCACCGTTTTCTTAAAGCGCTGAAGGAAGATAAAGTAATCGAGGTATACGGTGACGGAAACCAGACCCGAGACTACACTTTCATCTCAGATATCATTGAAGCCAACCTGCTTGCGGTTAAATCCCCTCCGGGAGTCTATAACATCGGCGGCGGCTCTAATGTGGCCTTGAATGAGGTGTTGGATTTGATGGAGGAACTATCGGGGAGGGAACCCAGGGTGGACTATGTTGGCGTGCAAAAAGGCGACATGCACGATACCTTCGCGGACACCGGCCGGGCTGGTAGAAACCTGGGATACCGCCCTAAAACAAATCTGAAAACAGGTTTAAAGCTGATGTGGGATTGGATGAACAGGTGATGTATTTCATACACTCTCATAGTGTTGCTTGTGGTGTATTACCTCGTCTTTAAGTATGTTGAGCACCTTCTCTCTGAGTTCAATATAACGCTCGTCCGTATACGTGTGCTCATAATCACGCGGTCTGTCAAGATGAATATCTATTATGCCCTTAACCCTGCTTGGCCTGTCGGTCAAAACAACAACACGATCCGCGAGAAAAACAGCTTCTATAACGCTATGTGTGACGAAAACAACAGTCTTTTTTTCTTTATTCCAGATTCTAAGCAATTCCTCCTGCATCAGTTTCCTGGTTTGAGCATCAAGCGAACCAAACGGTTCATCCATAAGCAGGACCTTGGGATTATATGCTAGAGCCCTTGCAATACCCACCCTCTGTTTCATACCTCCTGAGAGAGTATGCGGGTATGCGTTCTCAAACCCCTGCAAACCCAATAAATTAATTTTTTGTTTAGCCTTCTCTATCGCTTCCTTCTGGGAGAAACCCTGAATCTCTAAACCAAAGCTTATGTTTCGGACAACGGTTTTCCAGGGATAGAGCACAAAATCCTGGAAAACAAAGCCTCTATCCGGTCCAGGGCCTTTTATTATCTGATTATCCAGCAGTATACTGCCGGAGGTGGGTTTCTCAAAACCTGCGAGCATGTAAAGAAGAGTTGACTTACCGCAACCGGATGGACCCACTAGCACAGTGAATTCATTTTCTTTAATTGATAGGTTGAGATTCTCTATAGCCTTCACTTCACCTTCCCCCCCCATAAATGATTTAGTCAGGTTTTTTATTTCGATTTTTAGCTCATCCATGTTGTGTGACCATCCCCCATTTTTTTATTGTTTTGTTTTCAACCGAGGTTATCAATATCTTATCTGTTACGTAACTTAAAACACCGATTACTATCAACCCGAGAAACATGGCCGGAACATCCTGGAATGCTCTTGAGGCATAAATCATAAATCCAATACCATGTTCTGTGGCTGCAAGCATCTCCGCACCCACCAGAGCCCTCCAGGAGTATCCGATACCCAGTCTAGCGCCTGTTATCACAGAAGGCATGCTGGCGGGTATATAAACATGGAGGATGCATTTAATGTCTTTCAACCCCATTATTTTCGCAGCACGTATTAGGTCTAAGTTGACTATCTCCATCCCCCTTTGCATATTATATGCTATCGGAAAAAACCCTCCAAGAAAAATCGCAAGTATTATTGTTTTATCCCCTAACCCCACGAGTATGAGCAGCAGAGGAACCCAGGCTATTGTAGGAATCGATATCATAAACCCCATCAATGGGTTAATGATTTTTTTCAGGTTACCCTCTAACCCGGAGATAATACCCACGCTTAAACCCAGAACAAGAGCTATAAGGTAGCCGATGATTAATCTTTTCGTGCTTTCCGCTACATGTAGCAACAGCAGGGGCTTAGGATAAATTAATTCAACTGTCCTGCCGGCAACCGAAACAGGTGAAGGCAGGGTTTTCATATTCATCAATAAGGCGATTAGCTGCCAGAGCACTATAACGGACATGATAAGGGCGATGGTTTTTTTGTTCATGTTATCATACCCCATCGCTTTATTGTTTTGTTTTCAAGCTCCTTGATTAAGGTATTTTCCACAAGCAGATACAGGAAAGCCATAAGTATTATTCCAGCATATACTGTTGTAACGTCAAGGTATTCTCTGGCGTCGAATACCATATATCCCAGCCCGCCGGTTGTCGCAGCCAGCATCTCGACCGCTATCACGGTTCTCCAGCTTCTAGCCAGGCCTAATTTGAATCCTGTGGTTATATGTGGGAGGCTTCCGGGCAGGATTACGTCTTTGATTATTTTTCTTCGGTTGGCTCCCATGATGCTGGTGGACCATATAATCTGTTTGTTGATGGATTTTATTCCCAGTGAGGTATTGTATACTATTGGAAAGAATGCTGATAGGGTCCCCACCGATATGATGGTCGGGTTCCCGAAACCGATCCATGTTATGAATAATGGAGCCCATGCGATGCCCGGGATAGGCATTAGAAACGTTATTATGGGGTTTAGTGTTTCCTCTATATTTTTTTTCAGGCCCAGCAGTATACCTAATGAACACCCTATTGTTGTGGCTAAAAAAAGAGCTATGGTTGTGCGCGTTATGCTCTCTGCGCTATGCTCGATTATTGTTTTTTTGTTTGTGGCTTGTATGAGCTGGATTATTCTCTCAAACACCTTCGTCGGCTTGGACAGTAATGTCGTGTCCATCAAATCAAGCACCCCAACAATCTGCCATATAATAAAAAAAAGAAGAAGGGGTGCCATGAAAGACAATATTTTATTGATTTTTCTTGCTTTCATGCAGTTCCCTTGCCTTCTCTATATATGTGGTGTCGTAGCTTATCTGCGGGACATATTCTATTTTGCCTTGGTCTTTGAGAAACTGTCCTGTGTCTTCGATTGCGGCGATTATTTCCTCGTTTAGTTCTATCTCGAAATTTATTCTATTAAATGCCATCTCGAACGCCTCGGAAGACACTTGTATTCCCTGTTGTTCAGCTGCTTGGGCTGCTATTTCAGCAGCTTGTTTCGGGTGCTGTTTTATGTATTCGGCTTTGTCCATTTGAGCGGCCAGGAATTTCACCACCAGGTCTTCATGTTCTTCGGCGAATTTCTTGGTTGTATGTATTGAAACCGGGACTAAAGCGATATCTCCATAGCTCATTAATGGTTTGCCTACGCCGTTTGCTTCCGCTATCTCTGGTGTTATAGACCATGCCGTGAAAGCCTCAATCTGCCCGCTTTCAAGGGCCTGGGGCATATCCTCTACATCCATGTTAACGTAATTGAAGTCCTCCCATCTAAGCCCGTTTTCCTCGTAGTATCTTCTAAGCACTGCCTCGGCTCCCGTGCCGAATCGGGTGGCTACTGTTTTGCCTTTGAGTTCCTCCCAGCTTTTATAGTTGCTGTCTGGTTTTATTATTGTCGTGTACCTGTCTCCTTTTTGTATGGTGCCTATTACGAGGGCCTTGTCCGGTATTGCCGTGAATAAGGCGTTTGTTTTACTGTCTGAACCCACGTTTATGTCTATGTTGTTGGATATTAGGGCTTCATTGTTTTCCGATCCGCTGCTGAATATCGTATGTTCTACCTTGATATCGTATTTGCTCCAGAAATCCTGGCCTTTCAATAGGAATTCTCCGGGAT
>NJDH01000033.1:11534-21490 GCA_002254405.1 Candidatus Altarchaeales archaeon ex4484_96 | reverse complement strand
CATAAACGCGGGCTGCCTCAACCGCCTTAGCCGATGAACCCCGGGGGAAAACAACACCATACTTATCAGTCAACCGATTTAAACCCTGCAAAAAAACATCCCTCGCCAAAATAGATGCCGCCGCCACCGCAGGATAATCCTCTGCCCGAGGACGCTGAATTAATCTAATCTTCTTCCCCTCCGACATCAAAGCCCCCTCAATAAAATAAGAATCCCCGAACTGGTCTGCGATAACAAGCCGACAATCAACCAAGCTAAGCAGATTCTCAATCACCCTGCTATGAGCCCAAGCCAGCATACGATTAAGATTACGGATTTCAGAATAAAGCTCATTATATCTTTTAGGGTATACTGTAACAACATCATAGGTGAAAGACTCCCGAATAAGCGGGCTCAGAGACCTGATGCGCGAGCTAGAAAGCCTTTTGCTGTCTCTGACACCCAATGAATCCAGCTTATCAACGTTATCTTCAGATACATAAACGCCGGCGGCTACAAGAGGCCCGAAATAATCCCCTTTCCCCGACTCATCCACCCCAATGCAGCCCCCCAACATGTAATGCATTACGTAAAGAGGGTTTTTATATCTAAAATCATGAATAATAGAGTTTACGTAATCCAAGTGAAAAAACATTGAATATTGACTTAGCCATCACAGGGCCCACCGCAGGAGTGCTCTTTCTAGCCACCATAGTGCATGCGATAGGAGGTTTCGGCTTCGCTCAAGTGTCCATGAGCCTGCTACCATACATAAGAGACCCAGCATCAGCTACCATATTATTCACCGTAGCAGCATTATTCTGCAATAGCATAGTATTTTATAGCGTCAGAGAAGAATTCCGCTGGAGCGACTACAACACCCCCGCAAAAGGCTTAATCCTTGGGCTGCCGGTGGGTTTATTGTTCTTTCATCAACTAAACAGCGGCCAACTAAAAACAGCCATGAAACTAGCCGGCAGATGGGATACCCGCAGGATCAAGGCAATGCTCACAGCATACTCCGGCACCCTCATGCTGTTTAGGCTAATAGCCGTAGCATACGCGGGAACAGCATCAACCTCCATTATGCTGGAAACGCTTTTTTTATTACCCGCTCTCCTGCTGGGTGCGTTGATTGGATTCAGCCTGATAAACCAGTTCCAGGAAACAAGAATACATACTCCCGCATCATGCTAGACCATACTATGTTGATGGGAATACAACCTCAATCTCGGTGTCGCTTAATTTCTTAACCGATAAATCCTCATCATAGTATTTACCCACGCCCTTGATTAAACCAACCGCGAAATCAATCAAACCCCTCTCTGATATATAGGTTATTACCAGCGTATTATCATCGCTCCAGCGGTACTTAAAATGCGGTGGCTTCGCATCAGAAAGGTTTTTAGCTGTTTTCGTGTGCACCTCATCCATCCTCAACAAAAAATCCCGGGATGAATTAACACCCTTATAGTAGACAGAATAAAGCCGGGGAGCATAAACGTTAACCCAGTATTCCCCGAACGCATCAGCAGCATCCTCCAAAGAGATGCCAAGGGTATCGCATGCACAGCCCACCATCTCCAGTACCGCGGAATCCGGCACGTTCTCGGTTGCAAGAAAACGCTTGTTTTTATCCACGCCAGCGGACTGCTTTATCTGCTCAAGCTTATCTTCGCCGAATTTCTTCTTAACCAGTTCACAAAAACAATCTGCTATAACTCCTTTCATAGTATATCACCTCAAATATTATTTACTGAAAAAAAAAAAATAATAGATTATTCTTTTTTCTTCCTCCTATGTCTGGCGGTCTCAACCAATGTCTCCCACTCGGATGATATCTTAGCAAGATAATTGCTGTAGGTTAAAGACGCTGAAATAACAAGAGCACGGGATTTCTTACCCATCATACCAGATGCCTCACGCTCCCGCTTAATCAAGCCACAGCGAGCCAGCTTCGGGATGATTTTATTCTCTAAAGTAGAGCGTGAATAACCCGACTCGGATAAAAAAACAGCAATATCCTCCTTACCCACCACATCCTTATCCAAAACCAATGATAGAAACTCTAAAGCAATACTATGATATTTCGGCTGATACTTATGGGGGAACAAAAAATCAACCACCTCAGCCAAATCCCATCTAATCCTTGAACTAATCCCCCCCTTAGCCCTAACCTCCGCCCCATAATGCTTGGGAAGCCACATGCACTCACCTGAGGGAACACCCCGTGTTGGTGGAAGCTCAGGTGAGGGATTGCCTTTTTTTTTCCTCGCCATATTAGGTTATCAACCCAACTCTATTTTAATCTTATCCTTCAGGCTTAAAGCTAAAGCTAATGCTATGCCCAAGGATATGCCGGCAACCAAAACAATGAAAGAATACTCCAGAAAATAGGTGTTTTTCACCCCAAAATGGGGTAAAGCCAGCAAAGCGCCGATGGCTATTATAATCACCTCGGAGAAGAGAGAATATAGCTCAGAAAACGAAATCTTCCGGTTCTTCATATGCGCTGAAACGAAATCGGATATTATTATGGAAGCCAAAAGAATCATGAACCCAAGTATCGCCTGCGGGATATAGTTAGCCAGGTCCTCAAGACCCTCAAGCAACACAATCCGGGTTGTTGAGTCAATGAATATCACAGGCTTGAAAATCTGCAACCCTGTTGTCAGAAACAACAAAACAATATACCATTTAATGATGAAAGCCACAATAGATGAAACAGAAAAACCAGCCATAGAGTCCGCCAGATGATGTTTGCCCAGCTCCCGCTCTAATCCAACGCTTATGAGGAAATCCTTTGTTATCTTATATATTATGCCGCCGAGAAGCATACCTATTATGGTGGACACGATAAGGGCTAGCAGACGCTCCAGGAAAATAGATATCTGCGATACAATACTAACACCATATAATACGAACACAATATCAAGAGACAGTATAACAACAAGCCATTTAAGGTAGTCTGATATGAAATTAATCATAGACTCCCACAGGCTGGAGGTAACCGCACCATATCGGACTAGGGTTTTCTCCAGGTTCTGGGTCTTAAATAATCTGCGGAAAATCGAGGCAATGATATAACCAAGCGCGTAACCAACAATCAATGAAACAATAACAAGGAAAACAAACAAGCCAACAGCCAGTGAATTCTCCATAATAAACTGTATCAGCGAGTCCAGGGATACTTCAGATATAAGCTCAGTAGATAATTCCACCATATTAAATCACCTTATATTAATAACATAAGCCCCTTAGAGTATATAAGTGTTTCTGTTGCCCCTTAAAGCGCGCCCTGCTAATCTTTTATCTGCTTACATTACCATAGATATAATCGTTTCATGATGTGGTCAACCAAACACAAGCCAAAGAAAAAAGAAGACATTAGCCTGAACAGGAAGGCATTGGATGAGATAATAAATAATTTAATGAATGCGCCTATACTTGTTTACGGGCATATTGGATCAGGCAAGAGCACCATCATCGAGGTTGCGGCAGCTGAACTGGATTGTGAGGTGGTTGAGATAACCGATGACAACATAGATAATGCGGTATCAATATCGCAGACTGCAAGCTTAAGCGGGAGGAAAAAGCTCATATACTTAAACAACCCTCAGGAAATCAAAAAAATCAAGGAAGTAGGCAGGCTCATAAAGGAAACAAAAAATCCCCTTATATTAGAGTCATCAGATGCCTCTCATAAAAGGCTTCGGACGCTGAAAAAAAAATGCGCTCAGGTGAACATTAGAAAGCCCACCAGCGCTTCGGTTGCCAAGCTTCTGGATGAAATATGCGTTAGAGAAAACGTTAAAGCGGATAAGATACTGCTTAGAGAGATAGCGGATAACGCGGGCGGGGATATAAGGTCTGCTGTTATAGATTTAGAAACCATAGCTAAAGGCAGAAAAGAAATAAAAAAAGAGCATCTGAGCATTCTTGAATCAAGGGACAGGTCGGTGGACATCTATAATACGCTCTCGCGGATTTTGGTGAAAAAAGACTTTGATGATGCGGTTAAATCAACCTGGAATCTTGATTTACAGCCCAGGGACACGCTCCTATGGATTGATGAGAACATACCACGAGTATACAGGGATAAAACAGATATTTATCGGGCGTTTTATTATCTTTCAAGAGCCGACTCGTATATAGGGAGAATATATGAGAGACAGTACTGGGGGCTGCTGCGTTATGCTACGCCGCTTATGACGGGGGGTGTTAACATAGCCAAGAGAAATAAAATAAAGCCTTCTTTTTTCCAGTTCCCCAGATACATCATTGAATTAAGCAAAACAAAAAAAGAACGGGGTCTGAAAAAAAGCATCGGCTCCAAGCTTTCTCTTAAACTACATGCATCCAATAAGATAATAGCCCAGCAGTATATCCTCCTATACCGGACGCTTTTAGGGGAGAAGATAGTGTCCCCTGATATTCTGCAGAAAAAATACCGCCTATCATCTGATGAAATAGAGTATCTGCTGGGTTAAAAGGATTCTTTCACAAGATGCCCGTAAAATAGGGGCAGTATAAAAAACAGTATGGTGAAAAAAGTCTCCAGCTCCAGGGGCAGCTTTAATCCTTGGTATATTAGTATTCCAGCTGACACCCCAAGGATCAGTCCGATAATCGAACCCCCGATGACGTCGCTTACGTTATGCACCCCCAAGGCTATCCTGGAGTATAAATAAAGCAGGGTTAAGGGTATCAGCATAATAAGAAACAGCGGGTTAACGAAGAATATGAATCCCAGGCTGCCGGCTGAAAGCATGCTGTGTATTGAGGGGAACCCGTATTTAATCGGTGAGCCGCCGTATCTTGGAACCCGCCGGGGTGTCCTGAAAATAGCTTTAAGCAATATACCCAGCGCGATTGAGATAGATACGAAAATAAAAACAGAAGAGAATAGATGCAGCACGTACTCTATTCTATGCAGGTTCATGATGAACGTCATCAACCCGAGCACGATATAGGGGACCACAGGCTGCTTGTCTATGAACTCGTATATCCCGTACTCGGAGGTCTTAGGCGGGAAAATATCGCTTCTGAAGGCGGGCGAAATATATCGAAGATATCGGGTGGTGTATATGGTCGAGTACTTACATAAGAAATAGGGCATGTATATTATTTTTTTGAAGGTGACTTTTTCGCCGTATATGCGCTCTAAAACATCCCTTATTTCGGCTACATTGTATCTTGGCGAATCAGGGTCGAAGTTTGAGTCAACTTCTTTACTGGACTCCAAAAAATGCTCTAAGTCAAAGGGTCTATCCACCTGGGGGATGTGGATGTTGGCTCGAACCTTTGCCAGGCCTTCACGGGAGTATGCACCGGGTTGGTGCTGGTATTTGCTGTAGTCCGTTGGTCTCTCCCGGGGCTGAGGCATTTTAGATAAATCCTCGGCCATTACCTGGAAGGTGTCTCCCAGCTCCTCCCCAATAATCTGTAGAAAGCTTTTTTCGCCGGAGCGGGCTGCCGGGGAAATAACCAAATTTTTTTTCTCTAGTATCTCAAGATGCTTGCCTTCAACATGCTTTAGGCTTAATCCCCCGTATTGTATTAAATCCAGTAGATGCTCCCGGGATTTATCCGGTAATTCCATTATCGTGCGCAGGGTATCTACTACCATGAGATTACGTTCTTCCACGTAGGGGATTTCAGCTGTTGATAAATCAACGAACAGGTTCTTTGATTCCTCCTCCTGGGGCCTTTTTGGTTTCCCGATGGTGTATACGGCAAAAGGGAGGTATCTTCTATCGATGTATTCTATGGTTTCGGCATCGCCTATGATGCCCAATAATTTTTTCTTTCGGCGGGTCTTAAAGTAGTCTACTGCCTCCTGATTCCCTTTATCGGTTACGAAAACGTCCTCGACCTCGTATAATTCTGCTTCAGGCACCAGCTCCCCCAGGTTTCTGCCGTCCACAAGCTCGATGGGAAGGTCCTCGGCGAACTCCTGCGCGTTTTTGGTGAAATGGGATGTGGTTATGAAAACAGCATGTTGAAGCTTATACTCAAGCATGGCCTCGTAGAGGTCTTCAACATCCTCTTTCTCCACGAAAGGCATGTATTTAGTCCAGATAATAATCCCGACACGGTTACCCAGCCGGTTAACAGCATAAGCCTCCCATTCGCCTTCGGATATCTTGTGGAGTTGATCCAGCTCCAGATTCGACTCTTTCAGGATGGTCTTCAAAACAGCCTTCAGCTTTTTTTCATCAATTTCTTCAGGCTCCCACGCCTCCCATTCACGGGTTTTGCCGGGGAACGTGGGGAAACCAACGCCCTCCTTTCTCGGTTTGTAGTCGTCCTCAGGGTCCATAATCCGGGGAGTAATTTAAAAAAAAAAATCAGCCTTTACCGCAGCAGGACACAAGCAAAGTATTGAACTTGTAGGCGACCTTCAGTAAGTCATCCTTTGTTGCATCCTTTGTTTTCGGTATGAACTTGGCTTTTATCTCGGATTCCGGGTTTCCGTCGATTATCACGTCATAGTTTTTTTGAGCGTGTATCAGATCATCAGCAGCCCGCATAATAATATGCTGCTTGTAGAGTTTAGCGTTTATTCTTATCACCACAAACCGCCCCATCGGGTCAACCCGCACATTATCTGTATCCAATTTATTATTCATTCTCATCTAACCCCAGTCTTTTCTTGATGTCCTTGATTTTTTCCTCGTAGTCGACTTCACCTTCATCTTTCATTGATGAATCCTGTGTTTTGTCTACGAGAAACCGGTCACCATCTGATATTACTTTTTTGCTTTCGTCTTTAACCATCTTTGTTTCAATGTTTTTGAGTCTCTCATCGTATTTGTCTATGGCTTCCTTGTATTTGTTTATCATCTCCAGGGGGAGCCCCGTTGGTGTGATGGTGTCGCCTGTGCTTTTAGTGATGGTCTCAGCTATCTTTGAGACCTCCAGAGGCAAAACGATTTTGGTAGCGCGTCCCCGGGCTACCTTATCAAGGGCTTCCAAGTACATGTAGGTTATTGCTGGGCTGGTCAGCTTGCTGCCAGCCTCCCTCACCGCGTCGATTTCGATTTTAGTCGCCTCCGCCTTCTCGTGGGCCGCTAACTTCAGCTGCTCGGATGCGACCTTCTCGTGCATGGCATCCTGCACCCTGTCGGGGAATCGCACCATCGTAAGCTTTATCTTGATGACTTTGATACCCCACTCTTTCCCTGGCTCGGTGGATATGTGGTTTATCCTGTCCTCCAGGCTGTGGGTTAAATCATCCATGTGGGTTATGATATAATCGGATGTGGAGTTGCCACAATCGTGTGTGAGCGAGGAGTTTATATAGCCAAGAGTAGCTTGCTTGTAATTGTCCACGTTTAATATAGCAGCCTTGGGGTCTACTACATACATGAAAATCTCAGGGGAAAGCAAAAAACGCACCTTATCTCTTGTAACAACCTCCTGGGGAGGTATGGTGTAAACCTGGAGTCGTAAGTCTACCTTGAAGTATTTCTCAAGCAAAGGAAAAACCAGAGACCAGCCAGGTCCAGCTATGCGGTCGTATTTACCAACCCGAAGCACAACACCCCTCTCGAAATCATCAAACCGGACTATGGTGCGCTGTATATACAATAAAATCAGCAGCAAAACAATGAGATACTTCGTGTCGACCCTGATAGCTCCAAGCCCGATGGTTTCAAGATCCTTCGGCAGAGGAGAAATCAAAAGAAACAACAATATTAATACGAAACAGATGTACAGGACATCCTGCCATTTTATCCCAAGCTCGCGTTTTTCTTCCGCGGTTATATCGAAAGCTGTTCCCTTAATCTGGGGTATGGTGGCCATATTATGCGATAAAGATAATAGTATATACTATTGTCGATTAAATCGAAATAAATGACTAGGATTGCAGATAGGAAGTTATCACATCAGGCACCTGCTGCCTGGAGTAAATGCGCCCGTATCCTTCTAGGCGCTGTGTTTCCTCCCTGGCGGCGACAATAAAGTATTCATCGTATTTCTCCAGTATGGGGAGTTTCTTTTTAATGATTCTCTCATCCATATCAGGTGAGGCCTCTGCCACCACTTCTATGCCAATCATACGACCGTCCTTGGATTCGAATGATATGTCAGCGAGCTCGGTGTAGTGTATCATGGCCTTCTTGGTGTATTTCATTATCTCCTCCTGAATCAACTCCTGCAGCACGAAGCGTTCATCGGTGTAGCCTGTCTCGTTTCGTATGAGAAACAGCTCGGATGTGCCGCTGAGGTTTTTCACCCTGGCTTCATGGAACCCAATCCTGCTTAAGGCTTCTATTTGATCGTTTGTGAGGTTTATTTTCCTCTGAAGCAGCTTGTTTACGTCAAGATCCGGGACACCCTCACGCCTGACCTTCAATGCTTCAGCCTCATGCACCATCTCCATCAGCTCATCAGGGTTTGTGGTGATAATACGATGCTCTTCCGGGGAAGCCTTAATGCGTATTGGAGTGCGCATGGTACCCAATATCAACAAAGCATTCCCTAAACCCGCGGTTTGCAGAAACATCTGCTCTTTCTCGTTTAACCTGAATCTATCGGTTAAATCCTTGATAACCGAGGGGTCTTGTTTCATTAAAACCTTCGTGGCCGTGTTGCTTAAAACCGCCCTCCCCGCCCGCGATGTTAAAACATCCTCCACGTCCTGGGTTATCATCACAAGACCGAGATTGAATTTACGGCAGGTTTTAACGATACGCAGGATGTATTCGCCGTCGTCTCCGGCGGATAAAACAGTCCAGGCCTCGTCTACCACCAGAATCTTTCTCTTACGTGATTTTTTCATCTCAGTGTAGATGAACTCCAGCAAAAGAAACATCATTGTTGCCTTACCTATGTCGGGTGTGTCTTTTATGTCGAAGGTTATAACCCGGTTATCCATGTTTATCTTGGTCTGCTGGTCCAGAAAACGCAATGGACCGTAAACGTAGCTCTTCAGTCGGTTGGCGATTTTCATCGAGGGCTTGTAGATGATGTCTTTCTCGGATTTAGTCAAAGGCAGGATCTGGTCGTATAAATCCGCTATGGTTGGCGGGTGTTTGCTCCATGTCTTGGGATCCTTGGTTATCCCAACCGAATCATATGTTGCATCAATGCAGTCATCCAGTATGGCTCTCTCTCCCTCGTCCATCTCACCCAGCAATACCCTGAAAAAAGACAGCAGCGAAAGCTTTTTCTCGTCTAAGGTCAGCCCGAGTAAATCAAAAGGGTTTAGAACAGTATCGGAGCCGGGAGCGATTTTGATTGTTTTGCCGTTGAATGTTTTAGCGAAATCAGAGTACTCGGCCTGGGGGTCTATGACGTTGGTGTCCACCCCCTCCAGAAACTCCCTCATAAGGTAGAGCTTTATACAATAGCTTTTACCCCCGCCGGATGTGCCTAAAACAAGTATGTTGGGGTTGCTGGCTCGAAACGGGTCCACTATCACAGGGATGTCGTTTATTGTATTGAATCCCATGAGTATGCCGCCTGCCTTGCTCTCCAGCGAGGACATCACGAAAGGAAAGCATGCTGAGGCAGCTGATGAAGTTATTTCTCTTTTAATGCTCAGCTGGTCGTCAAGTACCGGCAGGGTCGAGCGCAGGGCCTTGTACATCTGAAAAGAGGGCACCTTCGGCGTAATCATCAGGGAAGCCATCTTATCCTGTATTTTCCTGCTGACATCATCCAGTTTCTTGCGGTCGTAGTGTTTGGAATCGATGTATAGGCTTATCCCGAACATCTTCTCGGTTCCGGCCTGGATGGACTCTAAAAGCACCTTAGTGTCCCTGTTTTTCTGGACTAGGCTCTGGGGCACTATCTTGCCTTCCGCCTCTAATCCGAAGATGTCTGTTTTTTGTTTTTTCAGCTCGGTTTCCAGCATCTTTATTGTGCTCTCGATTTCATAAGGCTCAAGATGCAAGGCTAAATCAAAGTCCAGATTCATTTCAACCAGCCGGGTGAGCCAGCCTGCATCCACAAGACGAGGCCAGTTT
>NJDH01000033.1:0-11529 GCA_002254405.1 Candidatus Altarchaeales archaeon ex4484_96 | reverse complement strand
TAGATGGGGAGGTCAGGTACTCTAATAGCTTGCTCTGGTATTTGCTTACCTCCCCTCCCTCGCCTGTTTTGGGCTTTTTTTTCTTTGAGCCCAGGAAAGGCAAATCAATAGGTATGCTAAACCCTGAAGCCATTACTCAGCCCCCAATAGTATATCGCTTTCTCCTTCACCCACCCATATGCGCCGATACATTGTCAGGGGAGTCAGGAAGTCTTCACCTACATGGAATGTCTGCGTGAAGTAGGATGAATAAAACGTCTGTAGTTCCTTGTTATCAAGCCTTTCTGCCACGATACCTGAGCGGTTAAGCGATTCTGTGATGATGGAGCATCGGGTTTCCAGGTCCCTGATTATTTTACGTTCCTCGAAGAATTTTCTTGCCGGAACCAGGACATAAAATAATCTATCGTTTATTTTTCTTTCAGCGATGTATTCTGCCAGGTATTTCGAGAAATGCTCGAAATAAACCAAAGCCATCTGGTCGTCTCTTTGGACTATTCTCCTTTTTAGGCTGGATAAATAATCGGTTAAATCAAG
Source organism: Candidatus Altarchaeales archaeon ex4484_96 (assembly GCA_002254405.1). Taxonomy (GTDB): domain Archaea; phylum Altiarchaeota; class Altiarchaeia; order IMC4; family QMZM01; genus EX4484-2. Next base: position 10,992 of record NJDH01000033.1, on the reverse strand, counting down.
GTTAACGCTTCTCATGACAATTTGTATTGGGAAATCCACTGAATTGATGAACTGTAAAAAATTGTATATTACGATGTCTTGGTCTTCCTTGTTTAAGACCCCGAAGTTTATCGGCGTAATCTTTAAAACAGCGAGAACATTGCCGTTTTTAAGAAAAACAGAGTCGGCTTTTATGTCTCTTATACCGAGCAGCCTGCTTGCAGCTGGTGAAATCCATGAAACCGCCCTTTGTTCTCTCATAAAACCGACGTAGTTTATTACATAACGGTCAAGGTCAAAGAAGGTTACGCCGACCGCTACACCGATGGCTAAAAGGGATATTAAAGCCCTTAAAACCAGATTCATGTCTTTTACGAAGAAGAAAACGTATATTACGATTCCTCCACATATCACGGCGTAAATCGATTGCTTCACAGTGAGAGGACCCAGTAACCTCTCCTCGTATGTTATATCAGAAGGTATCTCGTAAGGCATTTTATGGTATTAACCAATAAGGAAACCGTCAAATAAAATAGTTTCGTTGAATGCTTTTATTAGCTTTCAGCCTTTTCGGTCCATGTTATAAAAGTCTAAGCTAACACCCGAGGTAAGAGCGAATAATACTATTATGGCCTTCAAATAAACAATAAAAGAAAAAGAGAAGGGGATTTTATCCCCGGATAATCCTGTTTAGTCCCTTAGATTGTTGTAGTACAGACTCCAGAGCAACCGTTTATAACCAGCTGTACCGGGTCAAGTATTACCATTCCCTGTCCGCCCAAGAAGGCGTGTACTACAATAAAGGACACCAGGAAAGCCGCAAGTAATACGATAATCAAACCGATAACCACGTTGAATACCTGGGACTTCGCTGAGTTCCTTGCTTCAGGGTCATCAGATGATGTAATCCATTTAATACCAGCTACGATAACCATCAAGGTAGCTATTATCGCGACAATGTAGTATATGAACTGCATTATCTGACATATCAAGCATGCCATCGCATAATAAAAGTGTGTTGCAGCACCTGTTCCTAAACCACTTGACTGCGCATATACAAAGCCAGACATCAATAGAAAAGCCCCCAACATAAAAACCCTAAACCTGTTAACAACATCCATTCATATCACCTTTTTTATAGACTTAATAGACCTCATCCGATTAAATAATGCCTCCTATTATTAATGTAAATATATATTACATTATATAAAAATATATATGTTTTCAGATTAATATACGAACAGGATGGATAAACTAAAACTAAGAGATGATATAACACAAAAGGATGTGTTGATTTTCGTGGCTTTGGTGCTTGGGCTCCTCATATGGGCTTGGTTCACCTTCGCCATAATATTAGGGTCCTAGCCTGCCGCATTCATAGACCCTGAAGCTGTCTATTCTACTTAGCTTACAGGAACTCACATATTCTGCTACCTGGGGGCAGTTCTCTTTAAGCCAGGGCATGTACCCGTCCGCTATGATGATGATTTTGGCTTTTTTATATGAGCAGTTGAATGTAAACCTGTTTAGGCCGTAGTCACCCGACATATAAAGTATCTGTTGACCTTCATAAGCCACCGCCTGCAGTATCACCGACACCCGAGCGCCGATGAATCGAAGAAAGTGGCTGTCGGCGAGCACTAAATCATCGGGGGTAACCTGTTCATTAACGTATTCGCTTACCAGCAATCTAGCACCCATATTCTCCTGCGGGACGGATGGATTAATCCCCTCAACGAAGGTTTGGTAATCCATGAAGCCCATGTAAGCCAGGGGGATGATTAAGAATGCAAGCACTATCATTCTCACGGATGCAGTTTGTTTGAAGGCCGAGGTAAGGATTAGATAAACCTCCTTAAACAATAAAGCCAGACCTAGCGCAAAAAACGGGTAAAAAGGCATTATCATGTGATCCAGCCGCCCGAATCCTGCGATGATTATAAAAAGCGGGACGCAGAATGCTAGCATTTGCTTGCGGGTTTTTTTTGGCTTGATAACCAGATACCCGAATAAACCCAGCCAGTACAGGTCCAGCCCGGTGTAGAAGCCTTGCCAGCTAAGCGGCTGAAGCGATAGATATAGTGTTAGCAGGAATAATATGCTTCCTGCAAGCTTTAGATTATACCCAATCCGTTCTATTGTTTCCTCCTCGCTTGCCACCCCACCATAAAAGAGCGCGTATCGTGCTATATTCAGGTAGAATAGTTTGGTTTTTTCCTTTAAGGGCGTGATTTTATCCCTTGGGATAAAGCGGTAAACAGAGATGAAAGCAAGCAAAATAATCAATCCCAGGATAGCATTACTGAACCTGTTTAAGGTAAAAAGCAGGTCATGTATGAAGGCATCCGGCATCAGATAAAGCATTATAACCGTAAACAGTAACAGCGGAGCAACCAGTATAATAAAGATTTTTTTTATTAAATCACGCTGTCCTTTATAGGTCAGAATAGCAAGAGATACCACCAGCGCTATGCCCGTATACTCCGTCAACACCGCCATGGATGCGGTGCAGGCGGAATAGATAATCCATTTTTGTTTCCCGATTTTATTGTATCTCAGATACAGGTATAGGGTTAGCACAGTAAGCAGCATGAGCTGGTTGTTAGCGAAAGCACCTCTGTTGTAGAATATCGCCCAGGGGTATATGGCAAACAAAAACGCAGCAAACAGCCCTGTTTTTGTATCAAAGGCTTCTTTCCCTACAAGATAAAGCAAAAAAACAGTCCAAACGCCATATAATGCGGTCAGTGCCCGCATGTAGATTAGGTGGTTGCCTAAAAGCTTTAGGAGAAAAGCAGATATCATAAAAAAAAGAGGCGGATGAGGTATAAACGGGTAGGTCAGGGTAAACCACTGGGCTCTCCCTGATGCGAGATTCCAGCTGATGTTCATGTTCACGCCCTCATCCCACATCCACGAGGGCATCAGCTCAAGATAGGGTAAACGCAGTATTATGCCAGATAAAAGAACAAGAGAAAGCATTATTTTATGTTTATTATCCATCATTTTGAATGCAAATATTAATGTATTTAGATAGTAATATTTGATATGATTGCGGCAGTTTAGATAAGCACAAAAAAAATACTTGTCTTGGTTATCGGTCTTCTTTTTTCTCAGGATATGATTTTGAAACCAATCCCAAGCAGTACATTTTTTTTATTCCCTCTTCAGATTTGTTTTCAACCCATCGATTGAATTTTTTAACCCGGTTGTTTATTTCAATCTTAGGCTATTGATTATTTGACTAAAATAAGATCATAAGGCCAATAGACATTTAAATAAAAGCCTGTACCCCCCGGATACGCCCTCAATAGGATTTATTTATCTGCCTGTGGACTACACCATTTACGTAATATAGGAGGCCGCTTGGGTCTCTGAACGAAACAGAATCAAAGGTCATTGGTTATGTTCTTTTTTTCCAAGCTTGATTAGGTTTTCAGCATAAACAACAAGGCCATAATACTCGCGGTTAATACCTGAAAAATCATGCTCCCCGTTCCCGGGTAAATGTAAGCGTGAACAGAGGTGGATAATACCATGGCAATGAATAATGATAGGCTTTTGACTTTCATATTAGATGGATAATTATTTTAATCTAAATACATCTGGCAGCATAATTCAATAAAAGAAAAGGATATTAAGCTGTTTAACCTAAAGAATCATACTATAATGTATAAAGACAATAAAATCGCTGTTGTTGTTCCCGCATACAACGAGAAAAAGCTTATCAGGAGGGTTTTGGATACCATTCCTTTCTTTGTTGACTGGATTATTGTTGTAGATGACGCCAGCACCGACGACACCGGGCGGGTGGCTGAATTCAGCCCCGACAGCAGGGTGACGGTCATCCGGCACGAGGTAAACCGGGGTGTGGGTGGGGCTATAATAACAGGCCATAAAAAGGCTCTTAAGCTGGGTGCGGATATCTCGGTTGTGATGGCCGGAGACGCCCAGATGAACCCCAAGTTCCTGCCTAACCTGATTGACCCGCTGATAGAGGAAGCATATGATTACACCAAAGGCAATCGTTTCCTGACAAACGAGTCCGTGCATGAGATGCCTAAGACAAGGGTTTTAGGCAATATTATGCTCACATTCTTCACGAAACTGGCTTCAGGCTACTGGAATATATTCGATCCACAAAACGGCTACACAGCGATAAAAGCAAATATCCTAAAAAACCTCAACCATTCTCAGAAACTTTCACCCCATAGCGTTGTTTCTTTTCTCTGGGTCAATTATTTCACTCATAGGGTTCCTTTATGGGATTCATTTAGTCCAACTGCACTTTCATAGCATCAGCCCTTCTGCCGGTACCGTGATGCTTTCGGTTATCCCCCTGACTCTGGGTTATCAGCTTCTGTTGATTGCGTTTGTTTTGGATATAATAGAAACACCTAAATAGTTCTTTCATATATCCGGTATCTACCGTATTGCGCGCTCAGGTTCCAGCCGCTGTCGTCCACATCATATAGTGCATAAAGGTAGCGAGATTTGTTCCATGAGTCGGTGGTTTTATGCCCGCTATAGTAAGCTATCTTGTATCCCTCATAGTATCTTCCAGCTGAACCCACGGATACCACCTCATCAAGTGTGATGTTTTGTTTAATCCAGTTTAATGCTTTTTCTTCCTGTTCATCAATCCCCGGCTTCATGTAATCGTATATGTGGGGATAAAATAATGTGGAAAACAATAGATTCAGCACCAGCAGCAAGAAAACAACCAGCAGGTATATTTTTTTGTCTGATATGTTTTTTCTCAAATCCATCAGGGATATGGCTCCTATGACCGAGAGAGGCATTGCAGCGTATGCCGGAAACCTGCCGGGTAAAATAAATAAAACCGGAATCGATGAGATAATCCACAGCAGATATATCGTGTTTTTTGGATTATTCAGCTGTCGGGTAGCATAATATAGCCCCAGCAGAAGAAGCATTGATGTACCGGATAAGGCTAGATTGATTTTTTGGTTCAGAAACCATAAGTCGATTGGGGGGGAATACACCATCATGTGACCTGTTATGCCGTAGAGCTGGATGATTAAACCGGGCAAGGCTATTAGCAGGGTCCTATGGATTGCATAGCCTTTATTTCGGTTAAATCGTGCGTGGGCCAAAATTACTAATGCAATAAGCAGCGAATCATATAGGTGATTTATTAAAGCCATTAACAGCAATAAACCGCATGTTTTTTCTTTATTTTCCAGATAAGCGTAAAAAATCAGGGGGATCAATATATACTGCAGGGCTTCTGGTATTGCCATATGGGTTCTAGCAAGGAACGGAAAAACAGTTGAAAGCACTATAAGCGAGTAGTATGCGGTTTTTTTGTCAAATGATTTAGAGACCAGATGATAAAATGAGAATACGGCAAGTGGATAAAACAAGGGTTTCCAGATTAACGGGGCATTCTCTAACCCGACTATAAGCGATGTTAAGGCCAGAATCCAGTGGAATAGGGGTGGATAATAATGTAGTATGCCCTGTGGGTGGTTGAAGTAGGGTTGGTTGAAGAAATAAGGTTGGCCTGATTCTATCATCTGTTTCGCGATAAGCAGGTGGTAGAATACGTCGTTGTCCAGCAGTTTCATGGACAGGGGTACAGCGCAGATAAACAATATCGAGACCGCGATGATTAATGTATAAGCTTTCTTATCTGTTTCCATCGGAATCATATAAATATTGTCTTTGAATATAAATGATTGAATGTAGCATAATATATCTTATATTAAATTAGGATGGTGAAGGGTAAATTCAGGTTGGTTGGGGGTTTAGCTGCGTTGTCTCTTGTTTTAAGCGGGTTGATAACATATTATGTTAATCCTCAATGGCAGGATACTGGTTTTTTTATTTCGGGTCTGGGTTTGTTTTCTATTTTATTGTTTGTTTTGGATTATTATGGCCTATTCAGCCATCCTTTAGTTAAAAAAATTGATAATATCTTTAAGGACAGGGAGACTGCATTAGATGATGTAACAAAAATAGGATTAACAGCCTACCTGGTTGCATTACTATACGTCCTCGTAAGATATAATCTTCGGATTATGCCAGACCAGATAATATTATTAGGCGTATTCGCAGCCGCATTAATGGGCAGAACAAGAAAATTCCTATCCGACTGGCTTCCATTCACCGTATTAATCTTCGCATACGACTCCATGAGAGGAGTATCAGACAATATCGGATTCCCCATAAACTACCAGCCGTTGATTAATCTGGAAAGATTCTTTTTTTTAGGCAACCTACCCACCATAGAACTCCAGAAAATATTTTACACCCCCGGCCTGACCCAATGGTATGACGTCATAGCCATGAACGTATATTTTCTGCATTTCACCCCCGCCGTATTATTCGCAGCGTTTCTCTGGGCAAGCAAGGGGAAGGATTTCACAAAATTCAGGGACTCTATGCTGCTCGTATCATATGCGGCTCTCGTAACGTTTATGTTGTTTCCCGCATCACCCCCATGGATGGCACATGATATGGGATTCATAAAAGAGGACCTGTACAGGATAAGGCTAGAAATCGAAACAGATTACCTGCCTACGACAATCAACACCATCTATTATCTAGCCACCTCAAATACCGTAGCCGCCATGCCCTCTCTTCATGCCGCATACCCCTGGCTTGTGTTTCTCTATGCAAGGAAAAGATGGGGTGTTAAAGGCTATGCATTCATACCGCTGCCGCTGTCCATCGGATTAGCCGCAGTATACCTCGGTGAACATTATGTAATAGACATCTGCGCAGGGTTTATTTACGCAACAGCAGCCCACTATTTTAGTAACAGGTTAAAATAAGGACATATAGATTGTTTTTATCGCCTTAAACATAAATACATTAGTTGATATGATATGGACAACAAAGGCATTAAACCAGAGCTGAAACCCGGGGAAATGAGCCTGGAAACAGAATACGTTAACAGCCTGCTGGGGCTTGAACTAAGCCCTGGGCAGATAATAACCCTGCTGGAAAAAATGCGTTTCGGTGCGAAAGCAATCGACAAAAAAACACTTAAAGTGTTTATACCAGCTTATCGAGCTGACATACTACACCCCATAGACCTGGTAGAGGATGTTGCGATAGCATACGGTTACGATAAATTCAAACCAGCTATTCCAAGGCTTTCAACAATCGGGGTCGAAGACAAAAAAGAAAAATATTACTCGCTCACAAGAGACTTGATGCTTGGTTTCGGATTCGAGGAGGTTAAGACGCTTATCATGACCAACAAGGATTCCTTGTTTAAGAAAATGAACATTAAACCCGAACCGGTGATAGAAACCAAAAACCCGGTGTCACTAAACCACTGCGTTGCTAGGTCATGGCTTCTTCCTTCTTTGTTGTCCATACTCGAGGGTAACAAAAACAGGGAATACCCCCAGAGAATATACGAGACCGGCTACTGCATCAATAATAAAGGTATGCAATCCATGAAATTAGCCGGGGTCGTAGCGCACGCGAAAACAAACTATTCCGAGATTAAATCCCTGGCAACCGGTTTATTGGAAAACATACGCATAAAAAGAGAATACGCTAAACTAGAACACGGCAGTTTCATCAAGGGACGAGCGGCCTCCTTTGCCGAGGGTTTTTTTGGGGAATTACATCCCAGTGTGTTGATAAACCATGGGCTGGAGGTTCCCGTAACCGCCTTTGAATTTGACCTCAACGCCCTCTACGAAAACGGATAACAGAAGAATAATGATAATGGAAGCCACTAAAGAATATAAGCTGAGAAAACTGTTAAAGCTGCTTAAAACAAAAAAAGGCAGACATACCGAGCTTATAACAGTATACATACCCACAGGCTATGATATCAACAACGTATTAACCCAGTTAAGCGATGAACAAGGCACAGCATCTAACATAAAATCCAAGTCAACAAGAAAAAACGTTACAGACGCCCTGGAAAAAACAATACAGCATCTTAAGCTATTCAAGCAGACACCCCCGAAGGGTCTTGCCGTTTTCTGCGGTAACGTCTCAGAGCGTGAGGGTAACCAAGATATACAGCTCTGGTCTGTTGAGCCGCCCGAACCCTTGTCGGTGAGGATATACAGGTGCGACCAGGCTTTTGTCCTTGAACCCCTGGAGGATATTATCACACCCAAGGACATATATGGTTTGATTGCAGTCGACAACAAGGAAGCAACAATAGCATATCTAAAGGGCAGCAGGTACACTATCGTTAAACACCTCACCTCGGGATACAGCGGCAAACACCGGGCAGGCGGACAATCACATAGGAGATTTGAGAGATTGATTAAACAGCAGTCCCATGATTTCAAAACCAGGATTGGAGAACACGCGAATAAAACCTTTCTGGATAACCTAGAAAACCTGAGAGGTATTGTGATAGGAGGCCCGGCGGGGACAAAAGACGATTTCGTGGAAGGAGACTACCTGAACCATGAGCTAAAAAAGAAAATATTATCGGTCGAAGACATAACATATACGGATGAATCAGGCATCAGGGAGCTCATAGACAAATCCAAGAAAGCCTTAAGCGATGTTGAAATGATAAGGCAGAAGAAAAAAATCCAGAGATTCCTTAAAGCCCTTATAACGCCATCAGAGCCCGTAACCTACGGTGACGGCGTTGATAAGGCTCTTGAGATGGGTGCCGTTGAAACAATCATGTTATCTGAGAACCTAGATGATGGGCTGATAGAGGGATATATAGAAAAAGCCAAAAACACGGACTCGGAGGTGGAGATTGTCTCAGAGGACTTCGAGGAGGGATACCAGCTTTGGAATACATTCAAGGGGAAAGCAGCTATCCTGCGTTATCAAATCGATTGATTAATTTGTCTTTTTTCTAACCCAAGCCATAATATAATATGAAACATAAAACATTCATTTACATCCTGGTACTCCTTGTTTTAGCTAATAAAGCAGCGTATGCTGCTAGCCTCTGTCCGCCGGATGAACGCGTTATTGAGATAAAAGACTATGAACTGGGAGTGCATTTGCTTGTGGAAAACTGCGAGAACATCGGGACCTTCTCTGTTGGGGGATTATATGATTCCGAATTCAAGAAACTGACTTTCTCATATCCAATACCATGGAAAGGCACTTTCATCACTTTAAATGTCAACGACAGGATTTATTCTAACTCCATCAATCCCGAGGAAATAAACCAGGAGGAAAAAAACTTCCTTGATGATTATGTAACCAGACTACCGTATAAGAAGGATAATAAAATAATAATGCAATGGCTTTTACCCGAAGACATTAGGGTAGAGCAGATTTTGGAGGTCGTGGATAGGGGAATAAAAATCAGTCTTAACGCATCAAATCACGGAAGCAATCAACTGTCTTTTGGGGCTAGAATACATCTTGATACCATGCTCGGTGAAAATGACGGAGCCCCCATCTATATTCCCGGGGACGGCTTAAAATCCTATGAGAAAGAATATATTGGAAAAAATTTTAACTTTAGATACTGGAAGGCGTACAATAAAGCAGAATATCCCTCAGTCATAGCAACAGGAATACTTAAAGGTGATGACCTAACATACCCGGATAAGCTTGTAGTCGCCAACTGGAAGCGAAGCATGAAAAAAGCATGGGATTACAGTATCGACACAGGCTCATCCATACTTGGGGATTCCGCATTGATAATATACTATAACCCCAGAGTAATCCAGGCAGGTGAATATTTAACCTTCTCCACCAGCTATTTAAACGGTGAACCCATACTACCGCCCTCCAAAGGAGATTTCGGGATAGCCGATATTTTAACAGACAGGTTGAATAAAGGCTTCTGTTCAGGGGAGGAAGTCAAGATTAAAGTAGATGTCTTAAGCAGGAAAACAGCAAACGAGGGTATAGTATCGCTTACAATAGTGGATGAAGAAGGAATGACAGTATATGAGATAGACATCCAATCAGGTGTGGTGCAGGCGGATTCCATCAACACATTGAACTACACCTACACATTACCATTATATGAAAAAAAACATAAACTTAGATTAACAGCCACCTTAAACAGGGAAGGAACGCAACTGGACAATAAAACAATCGAATTACTGGTTGACCCGCAATTATGTGGTGCCCCACCAAAGAAGGTTGAAATAAACTGATTTATTCCTCTGGTTCTTATTATACTGCTGTTTATTGTAGCTGCCGCCGCCTACATCATATATGGATACTACTTAAACAAAGGTGAAATAAAGGTCATTAAAACAGTTGAAAACGAGAAAATCAATGTTTTTGTGGAAAACGACACCAGAAAGCCGCTCAAAGACTGTGTAATAGAAGACTATATACCCCCTGGGGCGGAAGTCAACATAATAACTGCTGGAGTGCACAGGATAGGGGATAAGCTAACCTGGGAGATAGGGGTGATACCCCCAAGAGAGCATATTATACTAGAATACCGGATGAAAAAACAGGGGATACTCCAGGATGCATTATTTCGCTGGGATTCAGGAGAAAAAAAATCAGAGTAATGAACGAATCCTTGATTTGATTAATCCACTGATGATTCTTATCTTGCTCGTAGTTGATATAACCTCAAAACTGCCTTTTCTAATGCAATCCAGTACATTATCCCCGGTTATCATGTAAACTGAGCCTATATCATCTATTATATGAGCGTCGCTTCCTCCAGTGATGGGTTTATCTACTTTCTTCGCTATCTCATCAAGCCTGCGGGTAGAGGATAGAGTATGGCCGTTTATCAACTCAACTGCATCGAAATCCAGCCTGAATATCAGATCACCCACACCCCCCCTCAACCGGTCATAGGGGTGTGCTGCTATAGCCACACCCCCTAGTTCATGAACGAAGTCTATTATCTCAATCGCAGGCTGATGTTTTTTCGGAACCTCATTAATTCCAAGACACAGTATATGCCCCTCCAGGGACGTGACCTCTACTCCAGGGATGAGCTTAAAGTCATCTGATACATACTTTAATGCCTCCAATGACCCTCGTATCTCATCATGGTCTGTTATAGCTAGAGCATCTAAGCCTATTCTCTTAGCGTATTCCACCATCTGCCGG
>NJDH01000032.1 GCA_002254405.1 Candidatus Altarchaeales archaeon ex4484_96 | reverse complement strand
AGTGAGCTTAGAGGTTGATGCGAAGGCCGCTGCGGGCTGGATTAGCCGGGAGCTGCTCAGACAGCTGAACTATCGAAGCATCAGCTTAAACCAGACTAAACTTAACCCCAAGATAATGGCTCAGATAATAACGCTTGTGATGGACGAAGAAATAACCGAGGAAACAGGTAAAAAGCTTCTTGAGAGGGTTATTGATTCAGGTGAAAGCCCCCGCAAAATAGTCAAAGAAGAATCACTTGGGAGGGTCTCGGGGGTTGATGTGCTTGATGAGCTGGTCGAAAGAGTAATAAAGGAAAACCCTGAAGCGGTGTGCGACTACAAGGCAGGAAAGGGGGAAGCACTCAATCATCTCATGGGCAAGGTTATGAGAGAGATGTCCCACAGAGCCGATGCCGAAGTCGTTTTGGGGCTTATAAGGGATAAAATCAGCTGAGGGGAAAGTATTAATGCCATAAAATTCTTATTCATTAACTGATGAATATCAGAAACATTCTCTGGTACCTTGGTGTTTTTCTGATAGTGGAGGGTTTGCTTTCAGTCCTGCCTATTCTGGTGGCCTTAATCTATCACGAGCCTTATCACATTTTTTTGCTGGGTGTGCTTTTACCCTTGTGCACTGGTTATCTTTTAACCAGGTATCCCTCCTGTGAGCTGAATTTCGGGGACGCCATGCTATTATCATCTCTTGTTTTGGTTTCTATTTCTTTTTTCGGGGCATTCCCTTTCTTCAATATGTTTGAGGGCAGTATGGCTAATGTTTTTGTTGACGGATTCTTTGAGAGCGTTTCATCCTATACGACAACGGGCTTGACTGTTCTGCCAAAGGAGACGTATACGTGGGGTTCATCTAACTATCATTCACTTATCTTTAAGAGAACCATCTCCGAGTGGCTTGGGGGTTTGGGGATTATTGTGCTATTCCTCTCGGTGCTGGCTAAAGGGGGTATGTCATCGGTCTACCTTTATCAGACAGCTGAGGGCATAGAGAGATTAACCCCCTCAGTAGAGCACACTGCTCGAATAATCTTGAGAATATATCTTTTTTATACTCTGGTGGGCGCTATACTGCTTTGGGTTTTATCGGATCTTGATTTATTTCATTCATTTTGTGCTGTTATGAGCGCAATAGCCACAGGAGGATTCATTGGCTCGGTATTCAAGGCTAACCCCTCTATTATGATAAACACCATCGGCCAGATTATTATGATGCTGGTCATGTTGATTGCAGCAACGCCCTTCACCCTCCATCACTTCCTGCTTGGGGGGAGGATAAGAAAGTTCTTCAACAACATAGAGATTAGGACGCTGATTATCATAGCATTCACCTCGGTTTTCCTTTTCACCACTCTTCTGTGGCTTGATGGTATGGAGCTAACCCCTGATAGATTATTTCAGACCATTCTCGGGGTTGTTTCTGTTTTAACAACAACCGGATATGACAGCGGAAACATAATAGATGGAATGGGGTTGGAGGCGGTTGGGGATGTTGAGGTGATACTGTTATTTCTCATATTGACTATTGGAGCCTGCTCTGGTTCAACCGGTGGGGGAATAAAGATTATCAGGTTCGCTATCATGCTTAAAGCAACACACTGGTCTATCAAAAAATCCTCTCTACCGGAATCCGCTATCGTGCCCCTGAAGGGGGGCGGTAAGATATGGACTGACCGCGACCTTGATATGATAACATTGTTTTTCTTTCTTTATACCCTGTTTATCGTGGGGGGTTTTTTTGTTCTGGTATTACATCAAATGCATCCTATGCAGGCTTTGCTTTTGTCTGCGCAGTCTCTTGCGATGAGCGGGTTAGCTGGAACAAACCTTGCGGCTCAACCAATTGTCGTAAAGGCTGTATTGATATTGCAGATGATTGCCGGCAGATTAGAGATTTTCCCTGTTTTGTCGCTTATACTATATCTGTTGGGCAGATTCCATGAGGGTACCAGAAGAGAAAAAAGGTGGTGTGGATAAGAGCATGAGGTTTATTAAAAGGATGATTGAGATTAAATAAGTAACATGGCTGTATTAACTCGGGAATTCACTGTCAGGATAGGGGCTGATGGTGCTATGGCCGACATAACGGGGCGGGTTGGTAATTATGTATCGGATTGTGGTTTAAGTAATGGTATTGTCACTGTTTTCATCCCGGGCGCAACGGGTTCGGTGAGTACCATAGAATATGAGCCTGGTTTGTTGAAGGATTATCCTCGGGCGATGGAGAGGATAGCCCCATCCGGCGTCGATTATGAGCACCATAAGACCTGGGGGGATGATAATGGGAGAAGCCATGTCAGGGCTACTCTGATGGGGCCCTCGCTTGTTGTGCCCTTTATCGACGGAAAGCTCACGTTAGGCTCATGGCAGCAGATTACGGCAATAAATTTCGACACCCGGGAAAGAGATAGAAGGATTATTTTGCAGATAATGGGGGAGTGATTGTATGAAGCAAGTTATCGAAAAAATCATGGAATCCATCAAGGCCATCTTAAAAGAAAGCGGCGCTAAAGGGACAGTGGTTGCTGTATCGGGTGGAGTGGATTCAGCGGTGGTTTTGAAGCTATCTGTGTTATCTGGTGCCGATACCCTGGCATTAAATATGCCCGATGAGGGTGTGAGCTCACCTAATGATTCAGCTGACGCCATCGAATACGCTAAAAATCTTGGGCTGAGATATCACGTGATAGAAATAAACAAAGCCTTTGATACAATAAAAAAATCTTTTCCATGGGATGAATACGATAACATAAACCGTAAACTAGCCGAAGCGAATATCAAGCCCAGGTTAAGGATGATGTACTGTTATCTTCTGGCTAACCTGGATGATAGGATTGTTCTGGGCACAGGCAACCGCTCAGAGCTGCTTTTGGGTTATCTGACCAAACACGGGGATGGAGCATCAGATTTGGAGCCGATTGGTTCCCTATACAAAACCCGGGTTTATGAGCTGGCTAATTATCTTGAAATACCCGCTCATTTCATAGAAAAAAAGCCTTCTGCGGGATTGTGGAAGGGTCAGACCGATGAATCAGAGCTGGGAGCGGATTATATGCTCCTTGATGAGATACTTAAGCTTCTTGTGGATGAGGGTTTTTCCCCACAGCAGGTTGCCCGAAACCTTGATACAACGGAGGCCTTCGTTAATGAAATAAATAAGAGAGTTAAATCAAGCAAGCATAAAAGAGATAAAATCAGGATATTATCGCTTTAACCTATCTGAATTCGGGCTGTACTCTCATACCTGTTTTGTCTATGACCAGAGAGCGCTTTCCTGTGAGGTGATTTGTCCCCCTCATCTTAAGCACCTCAAGGTATTTTTTCCTTGAGTTCTCCAGCTCAATATATGAGAGCATTATAACCGAATCGCACATGAAAGCGTCAAGAGAGGTTGAAAGCTGCGCGTAAGAATATTCCGTTGTTATGAAGGTAACACATCCCTGGCCCTTGAGATACATTATCAGTTCGTGGAGAAATTTCCTGTACTTCATTTTGCTCTCGAGTATGGTCTGTATTGCTGTAATCGGGTCTATGAAGATTCTTTTCGGGGAATGCATTTCAACACTCTTTTGTATCTCCTTTAATACAGCTCCTCCCCCGCTGTTTAATTTCTCACCTAAGTCCAAGAAAATCAGTTTTTTTGTGTCAACCAGCTTCTGATCATAGAATTCGAATTCAGAGAGAAACGACTGCATAACCCAGGGGGGCTCAGATACGGAGGATAGATATACTGCTGTGTTGCCTTTTTTGGCCTCATGAAATAGGCTTTGCATGCCAAAGGTGCTTTTACCCGTTCCGGGCTCACCCCCTAAAAGAACCACTGAGGGATAAGGGAATCCCCCCTCAATCATCTTATCCAACCCCGGGACACCTGATTCTATTCTATCCATCCTATAGCATCTCTTTTTCTATTTTGAAAACACATCTTTCAGTACCAAGAGACTGGCATTCCATTTCCTCACAGTATCTCTTGCTGCTCTCGTATTTTTCATATAGTGCGACAATAAGCCCCCTCATAATATGGCATTTGTTTGAATCTGTGGGTTGTTCTCTTTCATAGATTATCTCGACACCGTTTTGGGTTGAAACAATATCTCCCTCAAATGATATCCTCTCGGCTAGTTTTCTTTGGATGATTAATTCACCTGCTTTACTGAAAAAAGCCTCTCTGTTTTCGTTCATCGCCCTGCTGGCAATATTTTTCCCGATAATCTGCCCCATAGAGTAAAACAAACCTCTAGCAGATTTACCGAGTATCGAATTTATCAGTTTCTTGATTTCCAATATCTCCTCTTTTTCAAGTTCTATGGTAGCCATTTAAATAGTATCTATATCCAAGATACACTAATAATTATTAATCCATACCTATAAATATTTAATTGTTGATGTCGAATATATTGATTCATTAGGTCTAAATGGAAAAAAAACTAATCGATGAATTAAGAGAAAAATATGGAAGCTATCTTATGGGGGATGAGAAACCATTTAAATCCTTTAAAATCGGCGATAATCAGGTTGTATTAACAAACGAGCGACTTATTTGCTTAAAGAGTTTCCCCAAGTCATTCACACCAGTGTTCTATGATGATATACTCAACATCGAACACCATACTTTCATCTCATGGGATAAGCTTGTGAGGGGTGTTGTCTTATTAATAGCTTCCGTAATCGCTTTTTATAATCCATCGCTTATGGATTTAGTATTTGATTTTCTGAGACAGAATATACCGGAATTAAATTCTTTGCTTTCGCTTTCCAACCCGATGCAGGTTATGCTGTTGCTGGTTTTTTTGCTGGTTATTGTTGGATTACACCAGATAATACAGTTCATTTTCACCTTAACAGGTAAACTACGCATATCCATCAAAGGCGTTTCTTCTCTCAGGATTAGAACCAAATTCACCCCAGAGGTCGGGGACTTGATTAAAACCCTTGAGGCCATAAGGAAAGACGGCGTTAAGGAGTTCTTCAGCGAATCCGTTTCTGGGGATAAAGAACTCGAGATTAAACCCGGCCAGACCTGCATCATCAAGGAATACAGGCCCGATAAGAGCACTGAATTATTTTTTAATGAGGTATCCAACCCGGAACTTACCGGGTTATACATATCCCGGCTGAATCCAAAGAAGGTTTCAGCTCACCCTGATTTGATTAATGTATCATATTACTGGCTGACTGACTCCCTGACGGACATGGATTCTGTTTCCCCCGAACCCGAGAGAATATTCGCATTAATCACCAGTTTCCTGGAGAAAAGCCCGAATGCCCAGTCAATAATACTTTTTGACGGAATAGAGTATCTGATAACCCACTCTAACTTCGAGCAGGCACTGCATCTTATACAGGGGCTTGTGGACAAGATAGGAGTGCACTCATCAAGGCTCATAATACCTCTTAATCCCGATGCCTTATCCTCCAAGGAGATGGCTTTGCTGGAAAGAGAGGTGAGCACCGTCTTATAGTGGTCTATTTCTATATGCTCTATCTAATATTTATTGATGCAATGGTTTAATGCGGTAGCAGAAAAGCTCCTTGAACGCGTGGGGGCGCAGGTTATTGAAACAGGAACCTCCATCTCGGGCGTGCCCCACATAGGGAACGCATCGGATGTTATAAGGGGTGATGCTATAAGGAAGGCGTTAGATGAAGAAAACGCTGAAGTCGATTTTATATGGATAGCCGATGACTCAGACCCATTTCGGCGGGTGCCCGGCAAAATCCATTCAACAACCAAATACCTTGACGAGGTATCGCAAAACCCCTTCCGTAACACGCCTGATGTGAATGATCTGGGAGACTACCTTGGCTATCCCGTGAAAGACATACCAGACCCCCTCGGATGCCATCAGGGCTTTGTCCAGCACTACGTTGAGCCCTTCCTATCTAACCTGGATGAATTCGGTGTCAGGCCCAAGGCGTATTCAGCCACTGAGCTATACAAAAAAAACGCATTCGAAAAAGAAATAAAAGAAGTATTCAATAAATCAGATGAGGTAACCCGGATACTGAATCGTTTCCGTAAGAAACCTCTTCCCGAGGACAGCATATATTGGAGCCCGATATGTGAGTCCTGCGGGAAAATCGCAACCACGCGGCCCACGGAATTAAACGGATTGAGGGTCTCTTATGTGTGCGAGGATACCACGTTATCGGGGAGAAAGGTTAAAGGATGTGGGTTTGAGGGGGAGTCTGATATCAGAAAAGGAGAGGGAAAGCTGCCCTGGAGGATTGAGTGGGCCGTGCGCTGGAAGCACTTTAAGGTAACATGCGAGCCCCTGGGCAAGGAACACGCCAGCGCAGGCGGCTCATACTGGACATCCAAGATAATATCTGCGGAAATCCTGGGATGGGAGCCGCCTCTCCCGGTAATCTATGAATTTTTCACACTCAACGGGGAGAAAATATCCTCATCCAAGGGCAATGTCATAACACTAAGAGACTGGCTTAGAATATGCGAGCCTGAGGTGCTCAAGTATTTCATGTACAAGCGGCTGAAAAAACAAAGGGATATTAAGCTTTCCTCCCTGCCGAATCTGGTGGATGAATACGATAAGGCGGAAAGAATTTTTTTCGGGCTTGAGGAAGGAGCGGAAAAAGAAAAACAATTATATGCGATGTCGCAGATAAAAAAACCAAGGCTTCTGCAGGTCCCCTTCACATTATGCGCTGTCTTATCCCAGGTGTTGGGTGAGCTGGATTCAGATGAAGCCGTTAACAGAATAAAGCGGGCGGGATATAGCGGATTCGATGTCAAACGTCTTATGAGAAGATTACATGTCGCAGGCGAGTGGGCTGAATCCTGCGGACCAGATAACCTAAGATTTAATCTCGTGGGAGACGAGCAAGCAGAAAAGAATAAAAAGAAGCTGAGCCCGGATGAGCGCAAGGTATTACTTGAGATAGCTCATGAACTGGATGATAATCCCAGCGCCGAAACGCTGCATAAAAGAATATATGAAATATCCCGGGAACATCAGATTAAACCATCAGAGGTTTTCAGGGACATCTACCAGGTTCTGATAGGGAAAAACAGGGGGCCTAAGGCTGCTTTTTTCCTGTTGTCCCTGGATGTTGATTTCGTTAAAAAAAGATTCAGATGAAAAAAATCGGGATATTCTCGCTTCAGGGCTCTGTAACAGAGCATTTGGTTTCCATGAAAAAAGCTGTTGAATCAACGGGTTTAAATGCTTCGGTTGATGCGGTGGCTTCAAGGAAGCAATTAGCTGAATCAGATGCCCTGGTTTTCCCGGGCGGGGAGAGCACCACCATAGGACGGCTTATCAGGATGTACGGGCTTGATGGGGTGATAAAAAATTTTGTTGCTGAAAACAAGCCGGTGATGGGGACCTGCGCTGGGATGGTTTTGCTGGCATCAAAGGTTGAAGACAATCGATTCATTTTGGGTTGCATGGATCTTGAGGTTGAGAGAAACGCGTTCGGGAGGCAAAGAGAGAGCTTCGAGAAGGATTTGAGCATAAAGGGATTTAAGGGTAACTACCCTGCGGTCTTTATCAGAGCCCCTGCGATAAAAAGCAGCTGGGGAAGATGTGAGGTGCTGGCTAAGGTCGATGGCCTTGGAGTTATGGCTAAACAGGATAACATTATTGTTTTATCGTTTCATCCGGAGCTGGTGTCTGATACGCGGGTTCAATGCTTTTTTCTGGATTTGCTGGATTAAAACCCAGTTTCCTGTCAACGTAAAGCCTGCCATACCAGAGTGTTGAAACAGGG
Source organism: Candidatus Altarchaeales archaeon ex4484_96 (assembly GCA_002254405.1). GTDB lineage: Archaea > Altiarchaeota > Altiarchaeia > IMC4 > QMZM01 > EX4484-2. The sequence continues at coordinate 2,668 of NJDH01000032.1, read as the reverse complement.
TCTAAAACAAAAGAGAGTATCAGGTATACGACCAAAATCAAAAGCTGGGCTATCAGCGGCCCAACTATTGGGATGAGGCCGAAAAAAACCGATATTATGAAGTTCACAGAATATGCGAATAATCCAATAATCAAAACAATCAACCATATCAGGAAAACATCAAGTTTGTTTATTTTAAAGAAATTGATGCTTGTTTTCAGGCTGTCTAAAACACCCTTTTTGGAGTAAACCAAAGCGAATTGAACATTTTTGAATGATATGTCCACCAATAGGGCATATATCACACTAAAACATAATCCTGCCATGATGGCAATCAGCCCTAATACAAACATGGGGTTTTCCCTGGCAAGCCAACCTATCTCATAAGGTAAGCCAAAGAAAGCCCCGACTATGATGATTTCCCCGCATAAAAGGGTTAATAAAACAAGCAGGTTAGCCGCAAACAGCTTATGATAGTATCTAAGCCCGTATCTTATCATCTGAGATAAACCGGTTTGTTTTTTCTCCAAGACATCAAGGCTCATACCAGTAGCCCCGGATATTAGAAAACCCCCGACCAGCATCCTGACGACAAGAAATACAAAGGCAAGGGCGGATATAATCCCTGCGATGGATAATATGTCGCCTGAAGCGAGAAAGGCGCTAAATAAATCGGGTTCATCGATGATATCTGACGGTAGCATAAAAAAAATGATGATACCTAATGCGACCCCTAATATAAACTGCAGCATATACCAAAATAATCTATCTAAAATGAACGGCATACTCAGCACGTAATTTTTCCCCCAGTCGTTTACTCCCTTATTTATTATGTTCTCCAGTTTCTCCATATTATCTCACCTGCAGGTAATGATTTTGATAACATCACCGTTTTTTAGTTTATGCTCTCTTCCCACCTTCATCTTTGTTTTACAGTCTATTGCTCCTATGAATTTATCCCCTATGTCCGTGTGTATCTGGTAGGCTAAATCCAAAACACTGCTTTCATCGGGCAAGAAATAAGCATCAGGTAATGTGTTTCCTTTCTTGTCCGTTAGCTTTCCTTCGTTTTCCACGGGATATACTACTATCAACCCCAGCAAATCAAACACCGCCTTGTTTAGGCAATCCTGCACCCCCGTTGAGCCGTATCTTTTGATTATTTTTTCTCTTATGAAATCAAGGGCTTTTTTTTGTTTATCCGGGAGATTAAGCCTGCTTTAATGCAAGCTCTGCTTCGGAGCAGACCGGGATAATCTCGTATTTTTTGCTTAATCTCTCGTAATTACGTTGCTCATCAAGGTCTATCTTGTTTGCTGCTACCAGAATCGGCTTGGAGATAATCCTTAAAGCCACCGCGAAATCCTCTAATTCACCGCTACCCCAATCTTTCTCGGGGTTGAGCTTTGCTTTACTTAACGCCTCATTAACATGTGTTTCGGCTATCCCTAACCCAGCCAGCTGAGTAGACAGCTCAGAAACTAAATCTGCATTTCCATGCTTTACCTTAGAGCTTATCTTAGACCAGTTTCTCTTGAGTATAGCCTGAAACCAGTGGTTTATTTCCTCCTCCAAAAACATGATATCATTAGCTGGATCGTATCCCCTGGTTTTATTGCCTTTCTCGTCTGTTTTACCTGAGATGTCCACTACATGGATTAAAACATCCGCTCTTCTAAGATCGTCCAAGAACTGGTTGCCCAGGCCCTTGCCTTCATGGGCTCCTGGAACCAGCCCTGCTACATCGATAACCTTGATGGGAACAAACCTGTATCCACTCTTACACACCGAGTTTACGGCATTGCATTGCAATCCAAAAAAAGACCCAGCGCACCTGCTCCTCACGTACCCGACTCCCACGTTCGGTTCGATTGTCGTGAACGGGAAGTCAGCTATCTGCGCGTCCTTCAGGGTCAAAGCCCGAAAGAAAGTGGATTTCCCAACGTTTGGTTTACCTACTATTCCGACCTCCATTTTATCATTCAATAACGAAGCGATATAATTAAAATAATCAATCCGATTACTAGGCTTAATATCACGAACCCTGTGACTAATTTAACCTGCTGGGGGTTACGAAACATCCTCAGGTAATATAATTCCCCAAGAGAGGAGCCAGCTATTAGATAATCCCTGGATAGATGTGAGGTGGTTACGTATCCCTCTGTTTTTTGAACCCACTCAACCCCGCCGTATATATTCAGCAGGTATAGTCTGTTGTTGAGGGTGCTGGCTAATATGTTGTTGGTGAGCTTTGAGATAGACACTACGGGGGCGTTGAGGTTAAATACATTTATTTCTCTTCCGGCTAAATCAAAAACATGGACTTCACCGTTTCTCAGCCCGCAGACAACGTGTGTGGAGATATCTATGACGCCTATCTGGTCCCTTAACTGGTTGGACCATATCGTCTCCCCCCTGTTGTCTACAAGATAAAGCTCGTTGTTGCCTAAACCCGCCGAGAAATAATCCGGGGTTATCGAAGTAGACCTGATGTAGCTGGGAAAGCTTTTATTTAAAAGCGTTCTACCATAGTAGTCAAATACATAAATCCTCTTATCGGACACCACCTTGATGAGATTTTCATCAATAATGGACTCGATGACGTATGCGTCGAGTTTTTTATTCCACATCAGCTCCCCTCCCTCAAAGAAAAAAACATCACCTGAGCGTGTTCCCAGGACAACATTAT
>NJDH01000006.1 GCA_002254405.1 Candidatus Altarchaeales archaeon ex4484_96 | reverse complement strand
CATTTCCAGTTCAAACAAAAAAAGAGATTTTTTTATTAGTATCTTAATCATTTATGAGCGAGGGTTTATATTATCAGAATTCCCTGCTGGTGATGAAATCCGCTATTTCAAGTAAGTGGTTTTTTGCCTTAGAATCATCTAGGATGTCAAGTGAATCCACTGATTTCTGGTAGTATTCGTTCATTTTTGTTTTGCAGTAATCAACTGCTCCCACCTCCTCGAAAATCTTTTTGACTTCGTCTATTTCTCCGAAGGTGTTGTCTTCTTTAGCTAAAAGCTCGGTTAATCTCTTTTTTTTGCTTCCATCCACACACTTAAGGGCCCTGACCGCGAGGAGATTCTTTTTGCCTTCCGCTATATCGCTTCCAGAGGGTTTGCCGAGTTTCTCATCATCTCCGGTTATCTCCAGCAAATCGTCTTTTATCTGGAAGGCCATGCCGATGTTTAATCCGTAATCGGATAGTCCCTGCATCTGATTTTTGGATGCTCCCCCCAGATATGCTCCGGCCCTGCAGGATACCTCAAGCAAAGCCGCTGTTTTTTTCTCTATCATAACCAGGTACTCTTCCTGGGAAACATCAAGCCCCTCCTCGAAAGACATGTCCATCTCCTGCCCCTCGCAGACCATGGCAGAGGCTTTGGCTAATAGATGCGCTACTTTACCGTCGCATAACTCAAAGGCCTTGGAGTATAATAAATCCCCGGCGAGTATGGCGGTATTCACTCCATAGGCCGCATGCACTGATTTTCTGCCTCTTCTTAGGAAATCATCATCCATTATGTCGTCATGGATTAAGGTGAAGCTGTGGATGAACTCAACCGCGCAGGCTGTTGCTAGAACATCATTTAGTGCGCCGCCCACCGCATCAGATGAGAGAATGCACATCAGCGGTCTAACTCGTTTACCTCCCGCTCTGATTAGATGCCTCGCCGCCTTATATAATTTCTCGGGTTCGCCTTCAAGTGACGAATTAAGCAAACCATTCACTTGATCAAGCTTCGGCTTGTATCTTGAAAAAACCATTTTATATAGTATATCAGTCAGGGCTTATATCCCTTTATTAAATCCTTTATTTTTTTGGATGAGCCTCCGCCAACAGCCAATCTTTTGTTCCCGCTCGCTCCGCCACCCAGTCTGGCACATATTTCATTTGCTATCTCAACGGCACTGTATTTCGAGTCCGAGGCTACTATAACATTCGCGGACATCCCTGATGTGTTCCCCAATATTATGAGCATGTTCTCCTGCAGAAGGGAGTTAGCCAGTTGGTTGAGGTTTTTTACCTCAAGGTCGTGGCTTAGATGCCTGATTATTTTTACGCCGTCAACTGACAGATAATCTGATTTGATTTTTGTTTTAAGTTCCTTTTCTGATTTAAGCATCAACTTTTTTTTGAGCTTAGAGAGGTCTTTTTGCTGGCTCTTCCAGTCGCTGAAAAGCGCCTCACATGAGCTTTGGGTGTCGGCCTGGGGTATTTCATCGTATTTGCTGCTGTATTTCCCTTTTATTTTAAGCTTATCCTCCAGGTCTGTGATTATTTTAAGGTTCTGTTGCCATTCTTTTTGGAACCGCTTTAACGTTTTAGGCAGTTTCTCTATTGACACCGAGAAAACTGAGGCTAGTTTATTCAGCTCCTCCTCGCTAAGATGCTCTAATTTAACCTCGCATGCTATCTTCTCGACACACATTCTATGCCGCTCTAACGCTGCTCCGGCCTTGTACTCCAACCTTATGACCCCGTCCTGTATTCGCTTCGCTCTTATTATTTTAACGCAATCCAGCTCCCCCGTATAATCAAAGTGGGTTCCCCCGCAGGCCTCCACATCCCAGTTCTTGATGTTCACTATCCTGACATCCTTGCCGGGAACCGCACCCCCCTGATATATTGTGAAACCGTATTTTTCCTCGGCTACGTTGCGGTTCATGAAATTTTTTTCTATGGGCCTGTTTTCTTTTATTGTTTTGTTAGCCAGTGACTCGATTTTTTTGATTTCAGCATCGGACAGGGAGGCGTAGTGTGTGATATCCAATCTGCTGAGGTCCTCGCTTTTATGGGCGCCTGCCTGCCATATGTGGTTCCCTAATACTCTTTTAGCGGCTCCGTTGATTATGTGGGTGGCTGTGTGGTGCTTCATCAGCTGAATCCTGCGCTCCCAGTTTATTTCGCATTCTACGAGAGTGTTCTCCTCTAGACCACCAACATTGGTCATCCTGTGCAACACAATATTGCCCTTCTTTAATACCTCAGTCACCTGCTTTCCCCCTATCATGCCCTGGTCTGTTTCTTGGCCTCCGCCCTCGGGATAGAAAAAGGTTTTGTCAAGTATCACATAATTATCAGATAATTTAACGATTTTTGCCTTGAATTTCCTTCTTCTCTCATCCCCGTAAAAAGCAAGCTCCGTGGGCTCTAAACCCGAGGGAAGGATTATATCATCTTCAGCCTCAACTCTATCGGGGATGGTGTGTTTAGCTGCTACCTGAATGAAGAAATCATCTGGTATATCCACCCCTAAATCCGTGTATTCCTCAACCAGCTCGGGCACCAGACCATGTGAGTCATAGAAGTATATCAGGTCCTGGGTTGTTAAATTTTCAACCTTGTTGCTTTTTTTCTCTTGCGTAAATCTCTTAACAATCCTCTTACCTCGCTTAACTGTTTCATCGTATCTTTCTTCCTCTACGTGAGCCAGCTTCAGTATATCATCCCTGTTTTTGCCTAACTCAGAATAATGTTTTTTGAGGTCGCTTATATGCCAGTCAAGTATCTGTTTTAAGGGGATATCCAGTCCCAGATTGTTTAATGATCTGAGCGTTCTTCTCACAAGCAATCTGGCGAAATAGCCTTCTTTCACGTTGGATGGCACAACCCCGTCGTTGAACATGAAGGTTAAGGCCTTCGTGTGGTCGCCGACAGCATAAAGGTCCTCGAAGGGTTTGGTGACTGAAGAAAGCCGGCTCACCGGGATGCCTATCCTTTGGGCTACCCTCTCTCTAAGCTGCTTTAGGTCGGCGTTTGATTCCACGTTCATCATGCCCGCAATCTTTGAGTATTCGCCTAGTATGCGGTGGTCTTCATCAAGATTGAGTTCTTTTTTTAATCTATTTAGGACATCAGGCATAACCGCCTCGTATGCGTTGGATGTGCCCTGTGATACCCAGGCAAATCTCTCTAATCCATAGCCTGTGTCAACCACCTGCATGCTCATCTGTTTTTTACCAGATGGTGTGTCCTCATACATCATGAAAACCAGGGTAGCCAGTTCCACCCCGTCTACGATGGTCTCAAAGCAGGGTCCGCTGTTTCCGCCCCCCGCCCATTCATCCTCGATGTATGTTACATCCTCTCCTGCTATGCCAAGCTCTAGGAGGAGGTTGTGGCATAATTCAACGGTTTCGTCCTTAAAGTATATCTCATTTTTTGGGGTGTTGAACGCGTGATGTGCCATCATCTCGAAGAAGGTGAAATGTCGGCCTGTTTTCCCCACATTATCTATGTCGTTGAATCTCAGGGCAGTCTGGCTCATCACCAATGGATTAGCTGGGGGCTCTACTGTGCCGTTGAGCACCCACGGCTGAAAACATGAAATCGATGCTATTGAATAAAAGATATCATCACGCCATCTGGCTACCACCGGGTATCTGCTGATTCTCTCGTGGTTGTGTTTCTCGAAGAAACTCAGATAGATTTCCCTCATCTCGTTGAGCCCGTATTTTTTTTTGGTTGGAGGGTCGCCTATGAAGGAATACTCGCTGCATGGGGGCTCACCGCAGTCCTCTCTTTCTGCTTGCGTCCAGAAGTGTTTCCCGCATTTAGGGCATTTCTTCCGGGTGAAACCCTCCTTGTTGAAAAACTTAAGTTCGTATTCGGTCATAGCATTTAATGAATTCGATTCAGCTTTAAAATCCAGTTACATCCTGTATCTTTCTGAACGCATCGATGGTGTGCTGTGTTGTGTCTATTCTGATACGGTTATCGTCTACCCGGTAGCGTATCGCTCCTTTAACCCTCTCTGGGTGAACCAGGTAATACATGTTGGGGCCCCGAAACTGGAGGTTTATGAGGTTATGAACTCCGAGTTTAATCGCTTGAGCGTATTTTTGCTTATGCGCACTGTCGTCCACAAGCAATGCAATCTCATGAGCATAAGCTAAGCCTTCAAGGTAAACTGAGGTGCTGCCCGTAAACGGAACCCCGTATTCCGGATGAGTTGGGTCATAAAAACGACCCAGGTAATCTATGTAGGGTTCTCCTTCAGTGTTTTGCATTTTAATCAGCTCATCGTTTAAGACGAAGACGGCGTTAGAGTATCTCTCATCACCTGTTAGTTGGTATAGTTTAGCCAGAGACATAGTATGCCAGGGTACTAAAGCAGGGTAATAATTGTTGTCCATGTATTGCACGTATTCGACGAGATAATGGTTCTGGGATTTAACCGCAGCATCCAGGTATTTTTTCTCCCCCGTACGCTCATATAACTCTACGAGGCTAAGCAATGCCTCACCGCTGTAGTAGTAGAGTAATTTTTTTTCATCATAGGAGTATCCCGGCTCGATAAAAAAAGGCTTAAACGAGCCGTCAGGGTTCTGGCAGTTTATGATGGAGTTAGCAAGCCTTCGGGCTTTATCCTCGTATTCATCAAACAGGGGGCTGTATACCAGCGCCCTGAGAGCCATGGCATTCGCCCCCAGCTTCGATTTAGAGTCATAGATTATGTAGCCGCATTCGTTTTTTTCCCCATACCAGTTGCTGAACACGTAATCGAGGTTTCTCTGGTGATAAGAGAGCAGTGAATCGTTTACGCTGCTTAGCTCGGCCAGAAGGCGGCTGGCCATAAGCTGGCGTATCATGTTGTTGCTGTTTGAATATTTACCGTTTGAGGGATTATACAGGTAATTAAAGAAGCCCTCATCGTTTAGGTTAACAATAAACCAATCGGTTGCTAGTTTAAGCGAGGTGTTGAGCCTGCTGAAAGAAACGTTTGGATTGGATTCAGGGGTATTGCAGCGGTAAAATAATACGACGTCGTCCGTGAAACGCGTTGATGCGAAGTGGATGGTTGGATAAATGTATTTTTCCACGTCAGGATTCTGAGAGCATTGTGCATCAAGACCTGCCTTCAAACAAAGCTTTTGCATTAATGTATCTAACCCCAGGTTGCCCTCAATTGCAACCGAGTTATAGTAGGATGCTTGCTTATCATCCTTAACAAAATACAGCCCGTGGATGCCCGGCTCGTATTCGCTGCTTAAGGGAGTGTAATCCCCTAAAATAAAAATCTCGATTTTCAGCCTGGATAGCTCATCTTCGGTGAGAGCGGGTCCATAGCGCCGGTCGCTCAGCGTCCTGTGCGCTGCAACATAAACCGATTCAGCCAGGTTATCCCTTAAAGCAGACCATGAGCCTCTTTTTACGCCATCAACCCGAAACCCGACAAACACCTTCCTTTTGACGTTATCAAACCTAGGCGGCCAGTTTTTCCCCGAATCGTTGGATAAAAAATAATCGTTTACCGCGCTATAAGCCACGGCAACCAGATAATCCTGGTCTCCCCGGCTTAGATTAAAAAACCCCATATCAACTGGGGGATTTTCCTCTTTCTCCAGAAAAACAAGAGATAAAAAAAGGATTATGGTTGCAAAAATAAGAAAACCATATACTATCATCAGCAACCTAGAAAACCTGAACAGGGCCTGCTTGTTGAAGTCCATAATTATCTTTTCTGGACCAGATACCTCCCACCCTTCAATAAGGCTATGGCATCCTGACCTGCCCCGATAAACAGAACATCAAGCATTCTTAAATAGTTCATCCAAGGCTTTTTTATCGAATCCCACGATTATTTTACCGTCTGCTTCAACCACTGGTACACCCATTTGCCCGCTTTTTTCTATCATCTCTGATGCTGCTTTTTGGTCGGCTACAACATTAATGTCCTCATAATTTACCCCCGCATCTTCAAGATATTCCTTGGTCATTTTGCAGTAGGGGCAGGTGGGCGTAGAATAAACTCTCACATTAGCCCTATGATACACCTCGAATTTATTGTTTGTATGAGAAATAAATTAGGATTAAGGCTATATATCCCCCTAAAGCCATCTTTTTCTTCGAAAATACATGAACATCGACAAACCTATCAGTATCATAATCATCCATACGAGGGGGTACCCCCACTCCCACCCCAACTCCGGCATATACTCGAAGTTCATGCCATAGATGCCTGCTATGAAGGTCAATGGGATGAATATGGTGGCTATTATTGTGAGCACCTTCATAACCTCGTTCATTCGGTTGCTTACGCTGGATAGGTATATGTCAAGCATCCCCGAAATCATCTCCCTGTAGTTTTCTATCGAGTCTATTACCTGAATGACGTGGTCGTATACGTCTCGTAGATAAATCTTGGTGGATTCGTCAACGAGAGCTGATGGCTCCCGCTCTAATTTGTTCACCACCTCCCTCAGAGGCCACACGCTGCGACGAAGAAGTATCATCTCTCTTTAGTTTATGTAGCTGTTTTAGAGTGTCCTGGTCGGGTTCGTGTATTAACTCATCCTCTATGTCCTCTATTTCCTCTCCCAGGCCCTCAAGTATGATAAAGTAGTTGTCGACTATGGAGTCGATAAGAGAATAGGTGAGATAATCCGGGCCTCTTGACCTGATACGGCCTTTCTTGTTTCTTATTCTCTCCCTAACGGAGTCGAAAACGTCCCCGATGTTTTCCTGCAGGGAGATGACGTAATCCGAACCCAGTATTATGCTAACCTGCTCTGAGCGAAACTGGGATAATTTTTTATCGTAGTATAACATCTTCAGTATGATAAACAGGTGGTCATCGAAGTCTTCTATCTTGGGTCTCTGCTCGGTGTTTAGCACATCCTCAAGAAGCAGAGGGTGCAGCTTGAATTTCTCACCCAGTTCCTCTATTAGATCAACATCATGTATTCCGTCAATGTTAATCCAGGACACAGCAGGCTTGTTCTCTACGAGACGGCATTCATCTAATGTCTTAACCTCTTTTTCCTCTAATGTTTCTTTGTCATAGTCTATCAGGGTTAGTCTAACATTATCTTGTTTTTTCTCCCCGATATGAAGCAGCGTACCGGGAGGCAACCCCGCCTTCTTGGAGCGTTTGATTCTTTCAAGCATACTGGTTATCTAATCACAACATCAGATTAAAAGCCAGCTTATTCATCCATCAAGTATCTCCATGGCTTGATTGTGGTAGGCGTCCATGACGTAAGGTATCTTTGAGACCTCGGAGGCCTCCTGGGTTAAGGCCATCAAATCATTCCTTGAGATGGTGGAAAGGTTGAAGTTTCTTGAACCCGCCATCAACTGCTGTAATCCTACTCTGATTTTCTGGCTGAAAGTGTAGATTCCAATCGCACCCAGGGGGATGTTTTTTAGCTCAGAGCCGTATTTTTCTCTAAGCTCCTCATAGGTTACGAATATCTCCCCTGCGTTAGTCCCGTATTTGGAAACCGTCTTGGGCAGCGTATCCTGTTTAATCCATTTCCCTATGTTTTTGCCTACCATACCGGGTATCATAAGAGCCCGGCCCATGCACACAGCCTTGAAGTGGGGTGCTCCCATAGCCAGGGCCTTAAATACTCCGTCTTCTCCCGAGAATCCGCCGGCCATCGCAAGATCCGGGGTCTGCATTCCCTTCTTTTTCAACCTCTTGATGAAGGCGTATGCCAGGGACTGCAGATAGAATGTTGGTATACCCCATTCGTTCATCATCGGCCAAGGGCTCATGCCGGTTCCCCCGGGTGCTCCATCCAGGGTGATTAAATCCAGTTTAGCCTCGGCTCCGTATCGTAAGGCCATCGCAAGCTCGGCCTGGGAGTAAGCACCTGTTTTCAGGGTAATCCTTTTGAATCCCAGATCCCTAAGGCGGTCTATTTCCGCCATAAAACTTTGTTTTTCTACGAAACCCAGCCTGGAGTGCCTCTCGAATTCCTTTATTTCACCTTCCTTGAAGGCTCTTTGCACATCAGGGTTTGAGGGGTCTGGCGTTACAATATAGCCTCTTTTTTTCAGCTCAAGTGCCCTATCAAGCGAACCGACTTTTATTTCCCCGCCGATGCATTTAGCTCCCTGACCCCACTTCAGTTCGATTGTTTCAAAGTCGTGTTTGGAGCTAACGTATTCGGCTACACCTAATCTTGTGTCCTCTACGTTCATCTGAACCAGAAGCTCACCGTATCCCTCATGGAAGCGTTTGTATATCTCGATTCTGCGGTCCATCTCAGGGGAACTTTTCACCTTCCCCTCTGAGTCTCTCACAAGATCGGGGTCTATTCCGCAGACGTTTTCCCCACATACCAGGGTTACCCCTGATATTGCCGCTCCTATGGCGAAATGCTCCCAGTTTACTCTGGCTATCTCTGTTGAGCCAAGCGCTCCTGTGAAGATTGGGACCTTCATCTTGACTTTCTTATCCCAGCCGTATTCTGTTTGAGTATCTACTTTAGGGAATATCGCCGTATCCGGACCGGGCTCCACTCCCTCAGGGAGGCCTTGCGCTCCCACCGCGTATCCCTGTATGTTCAGGTGCGAGTAGTCTATAGGGTAGTCTTTGTCTGCTCCGGCAGTGATTTTACCAAAGGGTCCGGGGTATATTACTTCCCTGCCTCTGAAAGAGGAGAGCCATGCCTCGCATCCTCCGGTGCATCCGTCTATGCAGTCCACGCAGAGGCCTGACATTGGTACAACGTTTCTTGAGCGATTATATGTTCCTGTTGCCGAGCTGGCATTTGGTTTTTTTAGGTTCATTTGCTTTTACACCTCGATTAACTTGATTTTGTTTAATATATGATAGTGTGCTTAAATGCAGGAGATTTAATATATAAAAAAAAATAGTATAAATAGTTTATTTTATAAATTTATTTTATCTAAATAATTTCATTACTGCGTGAACCGAAACGCTCGGAATATTTTTTGGTATAAACCGCGCCGTATAGGAAAATCTGTGCCGAATAATAAACCCAAACCAGGATAAGCACAAGAGAGCCCCCCGCACCATAAATGGAGGCCATGTCGAGATAGTGAAGGTATAATCCAACAAAAAGATTCCCTAGATTAAAAAGGAAGGAAGCCAGTATAGAACCCGCTAAAACATCGCTGAAAGGCAGCCGAACCGAGGGAAGTAGAACGTAAAGTATGGAAAAAAGCAGGCCTACAAACATCAGAGTGAATAGGAAATTCATAAAACGAGCCAGTGGATGATGATAAAAGAAAGAGGGAACTAATGCATTAACCAGAGCAGAGGAAAGTAAAAGCATACCCACACCCATGACCAAAGCAAATGAAAGCATTCGAGATCTTAATAGATATATCAAACCCTTGCCTCTTTCAGGGGTGAAATCCCAGATGGTGTTTAAAGCCCTTCTCGCATTAAAAAAGATGCTTGTAGACGCATAAACCAGTACACACAATCCAAAAAAAGTCGCAAATAAACCAGAATCTGGGGTGCCCATGTTTTCAAGCATGGCCTTGACGGATTCGGCTGCTCCCACCCCCAAGAAGGTGGTGAAGTACTCTAATGCCTCCTGTTTTACCTGGGCCCCGCCATAAAAGTATCCAAACACAGAGATGGATATTATCAGGAGAGGGGTCAAGGAGAAAATAGCATAATATGCGAGAGAAGCGGCCAGAAGCGAAATGTTTTTGTTGTTCCACTCATCGAATGCCTCGGCTGCCAGATTGATTAAATCACGTATTTTCATTATGTTAGTGTAACCTCAATAGTATACTTTCGATGCAGTCTATTATACTGCCCATGGATTTTGATGTAGCCTGTACCTCGGCTAGGATCTCAAATAGATTGCACGGGTTGTAAACCAGATTATCAGGTGAAGACCGTGGATATCCACTCCCCCACATAATTTGTTAACGCAACAACCACCAACGCTATCCCCAGATGCTCTAATATCACACCCCCCGGATGAACCCCCATCTCTCTGGCTATAAGGTAGCTGAATAAGGCCAGAAGAGACATACCCCAAAATAGGCTAACTGCTATTGCAGTATTCAATGGAAAAAGAAAAAGGGGTATTATGAAGGTCAGGGAGATAATGAACTTAGAAAATAAGGTCGACAGCGTGGAAAGCCACACATGCCTTTGGTCTACGTTGCCTTTGGATTCCTCGGATATATGTATCCCCATGGAATCAGATAATGCATCAGCTGTTGCGATGGTTAAAACACCCCCAAATACCACCATCTTGGAGTGGGTTCCAGAATTTAATCCAACCATCAGACCCAGGGTAGTTATTATGCCCGAGGTTACCCCGAAGCCTAAACCGGTTTTAAGCCAATCATTAACCATTTTCTGGATTTAATATCTCCCTCTTAAGTTATTAAGTGGACACAGAGTTATATTATGAGCAGCCTAAACCTATTCGGGCTCTTGAGATTGAACGGCTTAAGCTTGATAAATATGTTCTGGATGAGTCTGGTCGGAGGCCTGTTAGCATTTCTGTTGTGGTGCCGACATTCAATAAAAACCAAAGCGAATACAACCGGGCTGTGCTTAACGTGATAAGCACCTGCGGAAGCCTGATAGACGAGGGAGTAGTGGATGAGGTGGTTATCGCCGACGGCTCAAGAACAAGCGACGGCGAGGTTGATATGGCCTTCATGGAGTTTCTGCTATCCATAGCCATCAAGTACTCTAAGACATTTGAGCGCGAGGTCGAGTTTGTGAGAGGATTGACTGAAGGCAAGATGCGGGCTTTGCAGGGCAGGTATGATTTTTCTTTTCGGATTCAAAGCCAGATAGACCCCGAACTACATAAGATTTTTTTGGAGCGCAATATCCTTTCGATGAAGGAGATAGAGGACCTCAAAAACGGCAAGGGAGCTAATATGTGGTTTTCTGTTCCCGTAACATACGGTGATATTATCTGCTTCGTTGACTCTGATATTGTCTCATTTCGCAAGCACTATATCAAGGGATTATGCCAGCCTATCCTGAGGGGATGGAACTCCGAGGCCAAATCCAATGAACCTAATTCCGCTAAGATATACTCAAAGGCATCATATATCAGACTGCATAAGATACCAGGGGGCTTTAAGATGGGAGGCCGCCTATCCAGGCTGTTTGGCATCCCCATTTTCAGGGTCTTAAGCGAACACGGATTGTTCAATGGACTGGAGAAGATAAGCTACCCCTTCAGCGGGGAGTGCGCTATCACCCGATACGCTATAAACAAGCTTCAGTTCTCTAACGGATATGACATCGAGACCTCAGTACTCTGCCAGCTATGGAAAGAGTTTGGCATAGAAAAGATGGCTGAATACAATTTTGGTTTTTTCAGGCACCTGCCAGGTGGGGAAGCGCATGCAGAAGAAATGCTTGAGGAGATATCCATGGCCTTGTTTTACTGGCTTAGACGATACAATTACATGGATGAACTGGGTGATATTGATTTGCTCATAGATGAATACACAAATAAGGCGGATAAGATGATTGGGGTCTACCAAAATATCGCCCAAAAGATACCCAGCCGCCTGACCTACGGGCAGGATCAGGTTGCCGAGGATAAGCTTCGAATAGAAAAATACGCCCAGATAATCAAATCCGGTTATGGGCTCTCTGTAAACAACAAACCTAAGCTTCTTAGGCCGTGGGCTGAGATAAAAAACGAAGTCAACTCCATGAAAGGATACAGTTATGATGCCTTGAAATCAAGCCTCCAGTCAAGGGTTAACAAGTTCACATCCAATATGATATTATCATATATCAGGATATATGTGGACCGCTCCAATAGAATAATCTCCCAGTTCATTGAATGAAAAATGCCAGATGAGTTGATTATTTACTCGGATCTTGATGGAACCCTTCTTGACGAGAAATATTCCTTCAGGGATGCCCTGCCGGCTTTAAGGAGGCTGAAGGAAAAAGATATCCCGCTGATATTATGTTCCAGTAAAACCCGGGCTGAGATAGAGATTTTTCGTGAAAAAATGGGGTTGATGACCCCCTTTATTTCCGAAAACGGTGGCTCAGTATTCATACCCTCAGGCTACTTTGATGATGTGGTTTACGATAAAAAAGTTGATGGTTACGGTATTTTTGAGCTGGGTACCCCAATCAAGCAATTAAGGAACGTGCTTGCACAAATAAAAAAAAATAGCGGATGCATGATTTGTGGGTTTGGGGATATGAGCCTGGATGAGCTGATTAAGGTCTCGGGTTTGGATGAGAGCTCGGCTTTGTTGGCGCAGAAAAGAGAATATGATGAGCCTTTTATCATGGACTGCGCGGGGGAGGATAAAACTAAAGTATTTGATTTGATACAGCAAAAAGGCTTATATTACACGGTAGGGGGTTTATTTTATCACCTGATGGGCGACAACAACAAAGGCAAAGCCGCAGGTATTTTAACCCAGCTTTATAGGGGAGAGGGGTTCAGCGGACATACCGTAGGGCTGGGAGATAGCTTAAATGATATCCCATTGCTTGAGTCTGTTGACTTGCCGGTTCTCGTGAAAAAACCAGATAACAGCTTTGCCAACTACAAAAGCGCAAACCTGGTTAGAACAGAAAAAATAGGCCCCGCAGGATGGAACCAGATTGTATGTGATTTATTGGATGATTTATATTAACTGCTTTTCCTCAAGCATATGATAGAGTTTCAGGTATTCGGCGTGAGCCCAGGTTAGGGGTGTGACCCAGTAGATTAAATCTTTTTTGTATTCTTCGCTTTTCATCGCCCTTTGCGCTTCCTGCTTTCTTCCCACATGATAGTATCTGCCTGTTTTTTTCGCCTGCATCATCCATTTCTTGAAGCTTTTCTTTGTGGACACGTGCTCGGGAATCAGGTATCCGCGATGGTATTTAAGAAACCAGTTAATGTATTTTTTGGCTTTCTCTTCTTCGCCCGCATCCAGGTAGTATTGGGCCATCCATCCCGTGTACATGGAATAGGGCCCATAGCCTCCGTTGTTTCTCCCGGGTTCACCGTGTTTTTCCATGTATCTTCTAATCCCTCCTAGCTCATCATCCCACAGGTTTTTTTCTATGTAGTTTATGGTATTTCTCATCACGGTTTCTTTAACCCCGATGCATCGGGTTATGTAGGGGGCCAACTCGGAGACGTCTGCGTCTGTTATCTGCCGGTGATCTGAGAGTTTAATGAAGCGGTTTTTTATTATTAGTTTTTTTGATATTCCAATCCAGATGTCTCGGGCTAAATCCCGCCAGCTCTCTGCAACATCTTCCTGCCCCAGGCTTTGCGCTATCTTGTAGCTGCCTCTGACCCCGACATAGCATGTGATATTAACCCAGATATCAAATCCGGCTTCCATGGGAGGCCACTCATGGATGCTGTTAAGCGAGAAAATCAGTTTCTCCTCTGGCAGGTAGTGTTCCTTTATGAACTCAGTACCTAATTTGACTGCATCCCTGTGTTTTTCGATGAATTTCTTGTCTTCGGTGGCCTCATAATATAGTCTCAGCATGTGGAGGACCAGACCGTTGCAGTCCACCTGAGGCGGTCGGTATGAGGCTATGTTGCCTTTTTTATCGTATCTTTGAGCCCACTCTCCTGTTTCTCTCTGGCGGCTCATCAGAAAATCAAGGGTTTTTTTCACCCGCTTATGGTCTCCCATATGGTCGAGTGCCATCAGTATCATAACAGTGTCTCTGGGGTAAACGTAGGGGTATCTCCCATCCGAGGTCGATGCTGTTATCCCGCCGTTTTTCAGATAAACCGAGTTGATGACCTGCCGGCTTTTTAGATTAATCTTTTCGAGTTCCTTTTTCTCCTGGTTCGTGAACATCTTCTTGTCTGTCTTTTTCTTTAAAGGTTGATTAATTTAAGCCCGTGTCGGGTTAAGGGTTCATAGTGTTTCCTGTTCAGGGTGATGAAGTTGGAATTGTTGTTTATGGCTACGGCAGCTATCATAGTGTCTAGTCTTCCTGTTTTTTTACCTTCCTCATCCAGCTTTGCTTCAAGAGCGGATGAGAGAGCTGCGTCTTTTTTTGTGTAATCGAGTGTTTTCAGGGAGTATATCTGTTTTCTTTTTTTTGCGTACTTGATTAAGCCATATAAGATTTCATGGTAGTTGAGTGCTGTTGTGCCTATGTTTTTATCCTGGATTTCCTCCAGTTTCATAAGTATCTCATCTCCTTTATCTGATTTTTTGTCGAATATTTCTATGAGCACGTCTGTGTCTAATATTATCATATTATTCTGCTCTCGCTTCTTGTTTCATAGATTTCTTCAAGCATCGCTTCTTTGTTTTTGAATTCGGCTGTTGCCCTCAGTTTTTTGAGGAGCAGGAGATCGTTTTCTGATGCAAGCCGGTCCAGAAGCTCTGTGAAGCTTTCCCCCTCGCCTTTGATATCCGAGAGCTTGCTGTATGTTTCCTGCTTTATTGTTATTGTTTTAAAACTCATTTTTATGTTTAATTATATGTTTAAACATAAATAAATACCTTCAACACCCAACGCAGATGCGGCCTGAACTACTGTTTTTTAAGCCTGTGAATGAGTTATTGTATGATATGTTTACGTCAACATCATAGTAGTCAGCGCCTAGAGGGCATAAATCAGGTAGGAAGGTGAATGTCACTTCTGCTTTTCCTCCAGGAGGCATTGAGTCAATATACTCTGTCTCGCCCCCCACAAGCACCTCAACATCCTCAACTCTAACGCCGACACCGTTAGTTAACATTATCTCCAGCCTATAATCTTTGAATGTATAATCAAGTAGCTTTATCCGGCTGAAACTGGATTGGAAGTGACATACTTTGATGACTTGGGGTTTATATACCTCCATCAAAAGCGAGGTCCCAGCGTATGATAAAACCAGAAATAGAATACTAAAGAATACCACATAGTTTCTGAAGCCGCGGATGTTTGAGGAACTTGAGAATATTCCATACAAAAAAAGAACAGGTAAACAAAGTGAGAGGAATAATGAGAGAGATGTTATGATGCGGATATTGATTGGATATTGTATAATCAACAAAAGAAGCGTAAGCAGCAGGAGAGAGTACAACCATAATCTCTTATCGTTTTTCTTTCCCTTCTCGATGAGTTCATGCTTCTTTGACAGAAACCTTAATGCTATGATAGAGAAACCAACCAACGTAAGGAAATTAGATAAACCCAGAAGAATTAACTCCTTAGAAGATACCTTCCCCTTATAAACCACCAACCCAGAAATTAGACTTGATAGAGATGAGAATAAAGCAAACAACAAGATGCTCATCAAAGGCGATAACTTAGTGAAAAAACCGGCAAGAAACAGTTCTGTGGAAGAATAACCATGAAACCATAAATCCTGCTTCAGATTTTTTGAGGGAGTATAGATTCTCAGCCTCGTGTACTCTAGATCGTTGACTCCCTCATCTCCACTGAAAAACGATTCGAGCTCAGATGGGACATCGAATCCCTCGGAGATGAAGTGGTCCACCTTAGTGGATTCCTTGATGGAATCGTATAGCTCGGGCTCAACCCACCCTATAACGTACAGGATTACTGGAATCCTATCCTCCCCATAAAGGGAGGTTAATTTTAGCGGATAAAAGATTTTTTCTGTGCTGAACCTAACCCTTAAAGCGATATCACCTCTCTTCAGACCCTCCCTGTATTCCTCCTTGTTGGATATCCAGGAGACAACAAAAGAATAGTTTTCCCCGATATATTCTCCCACCACTGACTTCAAATCCTCTGGAACAGTGAATCCCTTACCAGAGAGGTAGCTGCTTAAACCCCCCCCTTCTCCCTGCAAGATACAAGCTGGCTTACAACACCAGACTTCCCCACACTCTGATGTATCTAAACCCCATATCAAGTCCAGAAGAGGGATTAGATCCTGCTCCCCCACCCCTCGTGAAGACCCCCAGGTACCATGGAAAAAGGAGTAATGGATATGTTTGCGAGTAAACCATCAAATCCCGTGTATTTTTTATTTCCAAACCTAACTTGCTCTTAGGCTCATATCCTGTGATTTGTGGAAACTCCCTCACAAGCTCAATCTCAGAATCCTCCGGGTTTGCTGGTACAGGGAAAATCCAGAACAAACCATCACCCTCAGGCTTCACTCTTATCGAGATAAGCAAATCCTCCACGCCGTCTTCGTAGTTTATTAAAGCCGTCTGTGAACTCTCAGAGAGCGAAGATAGGGTGTCTCTCCCGTAACTGTAGTGATATCCTGCTCCGTCTGCATGAACACAAGAAACCAAAAACAGAATAGCCAGAGATATTAAAAGCTTTTCTTCATTTAAACCTCGTCCTCGTCTTTGAGGAAAATCGATACCAACTTATCTTTCGTTGTTTTCTCTTTTTTTGCTTTCTTTTTCAGGGTTTTCTCTATCTCCCGCAGGTTTATTTTATCATGGGATTCGTCTTTGATGAAAATCGGTTTGATTTTATCTCTTAAACCCTTTTTCTCCTCTATGGGGGGTGTGGTTTTATCTTTGACCTTAACAGAAGACTTATGGCGGGTCTCACGCGCCCTGATGTTCACGGTAATCGGCTGCTCGACGCATTCGCCCACAAGCAGAGCCTGACCCACACTCAACTGTTTGATGTCTGTTTCCATGCCCGAGGTAAAGCCCTCGATTGACTGGCTTATCGCCCGAAGGTCGTTGGGGTTGTTCACCTTCAGAATAATCTGGGTGTTGCACTGGGATAAAACGTTCTTGTCCACCCTCGCGGGCCTCTGGCTTACAACACACAGATGGAAACCGAATTTCCGCCCCTCGGATGCTATGTTTCTAAGCAGAGCCGAAGATAAAACATCCCCGAACCCCCGCTCGGGACAGAAATTATGCGCTTCCTCAACCAGAAAAAAGAAAGCAGGTAGTTCCCCAATCTTGGCGGAATTAAAAAGATCACCCGCTATCTTTGTGATAACAAGCTCCTGAATCTGCGGCTCCGCCCCCTTAAGGTTTATTATCGTGGCCTGCCCCTCCCGCACGATGTCTTCCTGGGTCAGCGGCCGGCCATCAAAGATGCCCGAGTTCCGAAGCGTCTCCAGCCCCGAAATAACCTTCCACCCGCTTTTATCCCCCTCCATCTTGACCACGTTAATCAGGTCTTTTATGGTGTAGTCTTTATGCTCCAGTCGCTTTAATGCCTCATAGAGCAGCGATTTCTGCCGGTCCGTGAGCTTCATGGGTATGATGTCAATCAGCTCCTGGAGGTTGAATTTAGGGTTAAGCGTTAATTTAACGGCATCGGGGTTGATTAATATGTTAACGGCGTATTCTTTTATTTTATTCGCATAGTTTTTGGGCTTCACACCATACTCAACCATCCTATCGAAGTCGTCGTTTTCATCCCTTAGGGTGGAGTACTCCCCGTGCGGGTCTATTACCACGATAGGGATGTTGTTTTTAAGCAGCTCCTCGAGTAAAACAGCGACTGTGTAGCTTTTGCCGGCACCGGTTTTCGCCAGTACAGACACGTGTTTCCCGATGGTTTTCCCGATATCAAGATAGACTGGTATGTCATGTCCCTCAAGAATCCCTAGATAGATGTTTTTGCTTCTGAACCTGCTTAGACCCATCACCTCCATGATTAATTCCTTGTCTGCCGCATAGACTTTCTCGTTGGGCTTAAACGGGCTTTTGGGTATCAGCACCTGGTCTTTGTCTTTGTAGCCGATTGTTTTAGCGTCAGCCATCAACACCTCGTCCCCGTCAGCCATGTATCTTTTCAGCCCGTCTATGCGGGCGAGAACCCACCCATATGCTTCATGGTTTATTTTCACAAAAGAGCCTTTCTCCACGTCAGAGGTGGAAAGCAGTATGCTGAAGCATGTGGTTTTTACCTCACCCTCTATTGACCCGATAAAGCGTACCATCGTGTTATCATAATATGCTTTGATTGTAAATAATTACGGGGATTTTGAGATGAATGATATTGCACGAGAGAGAAGGTTTTAAGGTAGAAGATAGTGCACAAGGACATGTTTGGTTTAGAAAATAGCAGGTTGTTGATGGAAAAAATTAAAAAAGTTTGCAGGTGGTACCCGCTTTGCCCGATGAAAAGATTCTTTGAGGAGGGTGGGTTGGATGAGAAATGGGTTAAAAAATACTGTATGGGAGACTATGTAGACTGCGTCAGATACCATATGGAGAAGGAAGGCATATCCCATCCCGATAATATGCTGCCGGATGGGTCGATAGATGAATCGCTCACTTAAATAAAATGGCTTCATATAGTGTTGTTTTGGTTGAGCCCAGGTATGAGGGTAATATTGGTTCGGTGGCGAGGGTGATGGGAAATTTCGGGTTCAACAAGCTTGTGCTGGTTAATCCGCCGGCTCTCGGGGGAGAAGCACGAGCTAGAGCCATGCACGCGCAGGGGCTGCTTGCGGATGCCTGTGTTTTTGACTCGTTTGCTCAGATAGAAAAAGAGTATGATACTGTGGTGGGGTTTACCGCAGAATACGCCTCGGATAAAAACTATCTGCGCAACCCTGTTCTCCCCGAGGACCTGGCTGGCTCCCTTAAATCAAAGGGGAATATAGCTCTTGTCTTCGGTAGAGAGGATTACGGGCTCCTCAATGAGGAACTACTGGCATGTGATATGCTGGTGTCCATTCCCGCAAGCAAGGATTATCCCACTTTGAATCTAGCTGTCTCGGTGGCGATAATACTTTATGAGCTAAGCCGCCTTGAAACAAGAACGAAATTGAAGGAAATGAAAAAATTCAGGCAGCTAAGCGGGGTCGAGAAAAATGTCTTATTGGATAAATACGACAATCTAGTTGACCTGGTGCACGCACACGACTTCGATAGGCGTATCGCCAAAAAAACATTCAAGCAGCTTGTGGGCAGAGCCTTTATCTCAGGCAGGGAGGCAACCAACCTCACCGGTGTTTTCAGGAAAGCATCTGAGAAAATAAAAAAAACACAAAAAAAATAAATTCAAGACCATCTTATTTTTATTTCATTTTCTTTTATCTCAGAGAGTTTTTTCTGTAGCTCCCCTCTAAGGTCTTGCTTCTCCGAAAGCAGGCTTTTGTTTTTATCCTCAAGGGTCTTAATCTCCTCCCTGATGAGATTCAACTCACTTACCGTGCTTTCTAAATCGGATTTTAGTTTATTTTTCTCCTCTAAAACATTTGATTCAGAAATAAGTTTATTTATTTTTGTCTTTTCTTCAAGCGCTTTATTGTATTCTTCCCTTAATGCATTAATATCAGTTTCCAAGAGATTGCTTATTTTATCCCTGGTCTTGCGTTTTTCTTTGTCTTTAAGCTTGATTTTATCCTCGGCAACGTAAGCTTCAAGCCGGGTCATAAGCTGCCTTAAACTATCATTATCATCTTTGATAAACTGCTTAACCGGCTCATCGATATAACCGTCTATTCGTTTGATGGTGGATTTATCCGGCTCAAAAGCCTGCTTACGGTATTTTTTCATCGACCTTTTGAGGGGGGTTATGAGATGGAATATTTTGGACTCAAGCCCGTTGATTTTATCGTCTAATTCATCAATTTGCTTTTTTTTACTAGCCAGTTCCCGGGCTTCATCGGATTGCATGTGTTTGTTGATTTCATCCTCTGAGCGTTTTTTTTCTATTATGATGTAATTCATTCTCTTATTTTTTTCATTTAATAGCGAAGCAATAGAGTGTATCTCATCTCCACAGGATTTCAGCCTATTGTATTTGTCGTATGTCTCCTCCACAATACCTGCGTCTCCTAACTCACTTACGATTACCTCAAGCCTGTCGCATAATTCAAGCATTTTCTTGGATTCCTTTTTTATCTCCTTCACCTCATCCTCGAATATCACTGGCAGATACCTGCCCTGTCCCAGATGCACTCTCGCCAGAGAATCAAGCATCTCCCTGAGCTGCTTGTGTGTGTTTTTCAGGTCAGTATAATAATCAGCGTTTTTATTCTGGAAGGGGTTTATTGCTTCACGTATGCCGGTGACAAAAGAAGGTTTTGAGGTCTTAGCTATTCTTTTTAGTTTAACCGCCGTATCCTCTGGTATGCTTGATTGCTCGATTTGAGTGGTGAGTGAATCCATCCGTGAGATACAATCCATTAGCTTCTGGATTATGGGATGCGCCTTATCGTATGTTTGTTTTCTCTCCTCGCCCAGCCTTTCCTCTAAATAACACCCAACCTCATGCGGTTCAAGATGCTCGGGTTCTGTTTTCTTTTTTTTGAATAAACTATCCCAGAAACTCAATCTTACCATCCAGCTCTTTTATTTTGTTGGAGCCGGTTAAAAACATGCTAATCCTTAACTCAGTGAATATTCTCTCAAGATGCTCGATTACCCCTTTTTCCCCCTCCCTGTTGTATGCCTTCAGGAGAGGGAGGGCTATTCCAGCAACATCGGCTCCGAGTGAGAGGGTTTTAGCCACATCCAACCCGCTTCTGATACCCCCTGAGGCTATGAGGGGCTTATCTGTATGGGTGATGGTTCCTATGCATTCTGCGGTGGGTATTCCAAAGCCCCTGAATATTTCGCTTAATTCTCTTGTTGATTTACCGCCCCGACATCCCTCGATAATGCTCCAGCAGGTGCCTCCAACCCCTGCGGTATCGAATGCACTAACCTGAAGTTTTTCTGCTATATTATAGGTTAAGCCGGAACCCACCGCCTTGACTATGAGCGGTTTATTTAGCTTGGATGCTATTTTGTTTATTTTATCTATCAGGTTCTTGAAGTTGCGATTCCCCTCGGGTTGAATCGCCTCCTGAAGGGGATTAACGTGTAATGCAAGCGCATCTGCTTTAATCATTTTCACGGCTTTTTTGCATTCCGAAATCCCAAAACCGTAGTTTAACTGCACGGCTCCCAGATTAGCTACTAAAAAAATATCAGGTGCTACATCCCTGACCTGAAAATATTCGTTGAGGGATGAATCCTCTATCGCAGCCCTCTGGCTTCCGACCCCGAAACCCAGCCCGTATTTCTGAGCAAGTTTCGCCAAGCATTTGTTGATTACGCCGCCTTCCGGGCTTCCCCCGGTCATGGCCTCTATGATAAGGGGATATTTAAGTTGCGCTCCCAGAAAAGAGGTTGAGGTATCTATTTCATCGTAGTCTATTTCCGGGAGTTCTCTGTAAATCAGCCGGTATCTGCCTAGGCCTGTATCGCCTGCCTGCACATCCCGCTCGATGCAAATTCGTAGATGGTCTTTTTTCCGGCCTATTATCATCATTATAGAATACGATTAAGTTCATATATTCAACCGGATTTAACCCTTAAATAACTCAGGCTTGATTAGCTTCTCAGCGAGTTTTGTTTTCCTGGCCAGGTATGTTAAGATAAAGGCAGATGAGATTCCCAGTGCCATCGCGGCTGCGATATAAATCAGTCTTGTTTCGGTGTTCCCGTGCTCGAACTCGGGTAGTTTATCTATTATTCCGATAAAAAACTCAGAGAAGAGAATAAACTCTAAAATAAAAAGCGTGGAGTGC
>NJDH01000031.1 GCA_002254405.1 Candidatus Altarchaeales archaeon ex4484_96 | reverse complement strand
ATCTTACGATTCGCCTTCGTTATCCGCTCTATCTCCGGCAATGGATACCTATTCACATCAATGACATCATCAAGAAACCTCACAAGCCACCGCCGCAAAGCCTTCGACAAACTCTGCAACTGGCTTAACAAAAACTAAACCACCGAAGAACCCACAACAACCGTCTCCCCCCCAAAAGACACAGTAAACAAACTAACATTCAACCTAACACCAACACCCACATCAACACCAACCCGGCAATCAATCAAACCCCCATCCCTCAAAAAAACCACCGTACCATCAAACACCACAACCCGCGGCACCCTAACCAACGCCAGCCGCTCAACCGAAACATTAAAACAACCCGCATCAACCAACAAACCCAAAGACCCATTAACATCCGGCATACCCGATAAACTCAAAACAAAAACACCCTCATTAACCGAATAATTAAAACCAGATAAAACACCCAACACCCCATCCCTCGAACCATTAAAAAACACCACCGAATCATTGCCTGAAACATCAAGGCGCACACCAGACAAATTACCTAAAACACTCTCATTCAAAACACCATCAACCTCAACGCTTGACTCCCCCACATCAAAGGACTCAATATCATCCATAAACGAATCCTCAATCATCGACCTATTAAACCCATCAGACACCAATCCCGTGAACCTCAAACCATACAATTCAACCACCTGCGCCTCCACAACAGGACCAACCCCAACAGACTCAGAAAGCAACCCAACAAAATCTCCATCATCCCTCTGCAAAAGCGAAACCAAAAACAAATCACCCACACTAGCATCCGCGTCCACTATAACCCTAACCACCCCACCCAAAGAACTATTATCAGCTGAAACAGCCTTAAAGCTGCCGTAAACCCCATACTCGCCCACAACACCCCTCAACATGTTACTAGCATCAACAGGCAAAATAGAAAAATTAGCTGAAACATTAAAACAAACCAAAGAATACAAACCACAGACAGTATCACTATTAGCGTAAAGCTGCGGATTAGCGACCTCAAAAGAAACCCCCTCCACCCCTGCAATAGACAGATTACGAACCTCCTCAATCATATACGAACTCAAACAACCCGACTCAGGCAACAAAACCAGCTGCATATCGCTTTCCTTAACCTCCACAACCACATCCCCCAGCTCAAAAACACCATAACCATCTAATAACTCCATCAAAACAACATCATCACTGACACCACCACCCCCCATGTTACCTGAAAAAAACCAGATACCAGAGAAAATCATGGTAACCGAGACCAAACCAATAAGGATTTTGTTCCTGCGTTCCTTCCTGCGTCTCTCATCCACCCTGCTAACCCTCCTCTTAGAAGCCATCATCAAACACCCAACCTCCCAGCATCCCGGTAAGCGTCAAAAACAGCAACCAGATAAACCAGGGGAATCAAAAACAACACAAAAGAAAACTCACTATAAGATAAACCAAACCCGAGCAAGAGAAAAAGAAAAGAAACAAAAAACAACGCCTTAACCGGCTTATTATTATAAAGCTGCCCGAAACCCGGAAAAATATAAACAGACAACAACGCCGACAACCCGGGATTAGGTTTCTCATGCAGGCTGTCTGATGCAGGATTCTCTGAAACAAGAGCATCACCCTCGGATAAAGCCTTCACCCTGAAAGCCCTGAAACGCTCATATTCATCCAAGCTATGTTTATCGAACAAAATCGGCAGACCCTCATAACCGCAGCTGCGGCAGAAAATCTTACCATCCAACATGCCGCTCCAAGCAGCCTCCAAAACATCTTTCGAGCTTGGAGGAGCGGATAAATCAATAGAACCGCAGTTAGGGCAAACCGAGAAAACACCCTCTTCTGCTTTCTCTAACTCAATAATTCTCTCATCCAATTCACTTATCTCATCAGGCATTTTTTTTGTATGTCAAAATATTAGAGGTTAAACCAAATTAATACAATTGAAGGGGTTTTTAAAAGAATAATTTAAATTACTATACTATGGCCGACAAGAGAATACTGAAGATATCATATACCGCGAATGTGAAAGACGGGGAAATATACGATACAACAGATGAGAAAAAAGCCCGCGAAAAAGGCATATACAACGAGAAAAGAATATACTCGCCTCTCACAGTAATACTCGGGGAAAACCAGGTGATAGAAGGATTGGATAAGGCATTAGAGGATATGAAAAAAGGAGAAGAAAAGAAAGTGACAATCTCCCCCGAGAAAGCCTATGGAGTAAGAGACAGTAATCTTGTGAGATTGGTTTCGCTTGGTGAGTTCAAAAAGAAAAACATCACCCCAATACCCGGGATGCCGGTTGAATTAGACGGCCAGCATGCGAGAATACAGACTGTTTCCGGGGGGCGTGTGAGAGTGGACTTCAACCACGAGCTCGCAGGCAAAACCGTGGTATTCGATGTTAAAGTCGAAGACGAGGCAAAAACCAAAAAGAAAAAAATAGACTACATAATAGAGAGAAGCTTTAATTCAACAGAGGACTTCAAGGTAGAAACAATAAAAGATGATGTGCGAATAGAGCTGCCTGAAAAAGTATATAAAGATAAAAATCTTCTAATTAGGAAAGCCAGCTTAAGCGCGGAGTTGTTTAAGTATTTGGGTGTGGGGGATGTTGTTTATACCGAGACCTGGAGTAATCCGCAGAAAACCAAGGAGGGGGGTAGTTAGCTGGATTATGTGTTTGTTTTTATAGGGTTAATCCCATATAATCAACTATATTTGTCATGATTAATTAATACAAATTTTCTATTTAAGTTAAAAACAATCAAATAAAAAAATAATTAAACATTAAGAATGATTCAACCAACACAAAGAGAAATCCTGGAAGTGCTGGTAGAGATATACGAAAAAGATAAGAAACTAGTACGCGGAGAGGAAATAGCCAAACAGCTAAACAAGTCATCCGGAACCATAAGAAACCAGATGCAAACACTCAGGGCATTAAACTACGTTGAAGGAGTGCCCGGACCCCGGGGCGGATACATCCCCGAGATGAAAGCCTACGAAGCCCTTGGACTGGCGTCAATCGAAAACCCGATTGTAGTGCCAATATACCGGGAAGAAGAAAAACTGGATGGAATATACGCACAAAAAATAACCTTCAAAAACATAACAGACCCGAAATCCTGCAGCGTAATAATATCGCTTCTAGGAGACACACGCAAAATAGACGACGGAGACGAGATACTCATCGGCCCCACCCCGGTAAACCACGTCATAGTATGCGGGAAAGTCATCGGAAGAGACGACACCAAAAGAGAGCTGCTACTCAACGCCCGAAGCATAACAAGCATACCGCAGGGCAAAGTATCGTCCATATCAACCAAGAAACTAATCAGCCTCACGCCCTCCATGAGCCTGCAGGAATGCTCTAAACGCCTTGTCGGAAACCACATAAACGGAGCCCCAATAATCGAAGACGATAAACTAGTGGGCATACTAACAGAATCCGAGATAGTCAAAGCAGTATCCGAAGGCAAAAAAACAGCCAAAGCCAAAGACCTCGGGATAAGAGACGTATACACAATAGACGAAGACTCTGAAATAATATCATGCATCAACAGGATGCAAAAATACGACGTAGGCCGCCTGATAGTCACAAAAGACAACCACCCTGTTGGGATAATAACAAGAACAGACATACTGCTGCGGATGATACAATAGCCGCCTTCAGGATTTAACCCCGAAAATAAAAAATAATATATGGAATACGGGAAAGCAGCCGAAAAAACCGCTAAAGCAATATACAACATGCTGCCAATACTGTTGGGCGTGATGATGCTCATATCCCTTTTTCTAAACCTTATCCCAATCAAGTTGTTTACTATGCTATTCACCCAAAACGAGCTAACAGACCCGATTATAGGCGCACTATTCGGAAGCGTGGCCATAGGCAACCCCCTAACCAGCTACATAATCGGCGGCGAACTACTAAACCAGGGAATCAGCCTGAACGCGATAACCGCATTCATCATCGCCTGGGTCACCGTCGGAGTGCTGCAGATACCGGCTGAATCAATATATCTCGGAAAAAAATACGCCATCTACCGTAACCTGCTAGCATTCATATCATCCATTATCATGGCATTGCTTACAGTAGCAAGCCTGGGGCTGGTGCAATGAAAACAGGATGGTTTTTTCTGGGAATCATGTTAACAGCATATTTGCTGCTTTACGTAACAGACCAACCCGGCTTTCAGAAAACAACAAACCACCTAATCCAACTAACAACAAACATAATACCCCTGATGGTGCTCGTATTCATCTTGATGTACCTGTCTAATCTATTGATTAAGTCCGGGTACGTGAAAAAATATTTAGGCCACAGTTCAGGAGTGCGCGGGTGGATTATCGCCTTAACAGGGGGAATAATCTCCACAGGCCCCATATACGTGTGGTACCCGATTCTGCGGGACCTGAGAAAAGAAGGGATGAGTGATTCCCTTCTCACAGCCCTCATATACGCGCGCTCAATCAAAATACCCCTGCTGCCTTTGATGATAGCCTACTTCGGAGCCGCATACACGATGATACTACTAGCTTATACCCTGGTTTTCTCGGTGCTCAACGCATTAGTATTGCAGCTATTAATCCCAAAAAATAAAATAATTAAGCAATAAATAAGATGAAAAAAATATTCATACCCGCATACTCCACCAAAAGCCCTGATAAGGCAATAAAAAAATCGCTTAGACTAATCTGCGACTACCGAAGCATCGGGCTTCTCACAACAGCACAGCACATAAACCAGCTTGACAGGGTGAAAAAAAAACTCGAGAAAAAAGCCATTAAAACAAAAATAGGAGGCCAGATACTGGGCTGCGACATAACAGCAGCCAAAAAAATAATAAACGACGTGGACGCCTACTTATACATAGGCTCCGGCAGATTCCATGCGTTATCAGTCGCCTACATAACAAGAAAGCCCGTTATAGTAGCCAACCCACTAAGCGATTTCGCAGACCAGATAAGCAGCGAAGAAATCATGGAACTAAACAAGGCAAGGAAGGCAAGAATAGTGCTCGCATACGAGGCTAACATAATAGGTGTGCTGGTTTCGACCAAAGAAGGACAATACAACCTGGATGAAGCATTAAATGTCAAAGAAAAAATCGAGGCAGCCGGCCGCCGAGCCCTGATTTTCACCGGCTCAGAGCTAACGCCCGACAACGTCCTCCCATTCGAAGTCGATGCATGGGTTAACACCGCCTGCCCCCGCATAGTAGAAGACTATTTCAACAAACCAGTGCTAAACGAGGGCGAACTGGATATCATACTCGGTTCATGATTAAAGAAGAATAAATTCCTCAGGCAAAACACCAACCCGTTTCTTGAATGCCTTAGGCCAGTATTCCGGGTCAAGGCCTTTTTGCGCCAAAAAAGAAGCAAGCCATCTTTCAAGACCAATACCTGTGCACCCGGAATACAACTGCTGCCCACCGCTTAATTTAACGTTGAAGCCCTGGGGGTATTTCATGCCATTGTTGGATGCATTCTGGAACTCAAGCCACTCGCTTTCCTTGCGCGAACCCTTATAGGGCAGATACGACTCGAAATCAACCGTCCCAACAACGTGTTTTTCATCAGCGAGACCGTGCAATCCCTCCTGGGCCATAAACCACGGAGTCACCCAAGCCATACGCCACTCTAAATCCAGTATATCATTGAATATCAACCTATACTGGTCTATTATCTTTTGATGTAAGTCTTTAACCTGCTCGTATGTTCCAATCCAGATAACCTCAATCCTGTGAAACTCATCCACTCTCTCAATACCATGCAATCCCCCGCTTTCGTATCTCATGGAAGGGCCGCTGCGGTCAAAAACAGTAACAGGCATCTGCTCCAAAGAAAGCGTTTTATTAGAGAACAAAGGCCAAAACGGGGGGCATTGAGCATATGAGACGCCGCCGATAGGGTAATCCATCCTCTCCTTTATCTTATCGAGGGGAATCTCTCCCGTGATACGGTATAAGTCGACCACCTCCTCCCAGTAAGCAGGGTCCCTTGATTTAGGGGGGCTAAGGTAATAGATTTCATTGTATATGCTTTTAGCGTGACCTGAGCGTTTCCAGACATCCCATGTAACCGCCTTAGGGATTATAACCTCCGTAAACCCAAGAGATTTAAGCAATTTATCCTCCACGATAGACTCCATTGTCTTGATTATCCTCGTAGCGGTGGGGCCGTAAATCCACTGGCCCCGGCCTCTGTGCTTTATCCAGCCTCTTTTTTTCATCTCCTCTGTGGGGTCTATCTTCCCAGCATGTTTTTTCTTAGGCGAAGACCAGGTTATCTCATGATGCTCATCCTTGCCGGCGTAAGCCTGTTCATCAACCTTCTCCTTGATGAGAGAGATAATGCGGTCCACGTAGTTGTTTCTCAAAAACACCTCATCAAGGTCTAATAAAAGAATACGGCATGTTTTACCCTCAAAATTTAGTTCCTTAACGAATGGAATACTTATTTTTTCCTTAGGCTCATGCTCCAGCATAAAGGATATCTCGTATCTAACGCCCTTAACCGAGCGTATTCCTGTTTTATATTCCCGCCCGATTTTTTCCGCCAAATAATTCCTTAATCTATAAACAGCATCATGTGGTCGAACATAAGTGCCTGACTTGATTTTAAGCTTCAGCATATCCCCCTCAAGAAGCCAGTTAACCAAAACCGCACCCTGTCCTTTCGGGGCTCCCTTATCTAATAGCTTAGCTCCCTCCGATAAAAATGAACCTAGTTCAGCTTCAAGGGGTTGGCTTAAATAAAGCACTGCGTCTAAAATGAATTCCATGATAATAAATAGTTTAACATAAGATAAAAAAAATAAATTGCTCAGGATAAATAGCTTCTTAAAATGTCCTCTGAGTCCACGATACCCACAAGCTTGCCTTTATCGTCTACCACAGGCAACCTGATAATCTTGCTCTCAACCATCAGGATAGCTGCTTTAAGCGTTTCGGTGTCTGATTTAATGGTTGTGGGGTCAGCTGTCATGGCCTTCTTAACCTGCGCCTTCTTTTTTTTACCTGATTCCTTGCCTATGTGCAGTGATCTCTTCCTGAGGATGTCCATGCGGGTTATCATGCCCTTGACTTTGCCTTTCCTGTCCACCACAGGCAACCCCCCGAAACCGCTTTCCTCCATAATGTTCCAGAGTCTTGAGACCTCATCGTCTTCGCTGCAGTAGATTACATCCGGGTTCATCACCTGAGATATGGTTTTTTTTGTTGTCTTATATCCTTGGTCTACGAAAGCGGCTAGCACGTCCATCGAAGAAAGCATGCCCTCCAGCCTGCCTTCATCATCCACTACAGGCAGCTGTCTGACCCTGGAGTCGGTTAATTTCCTGGCCGCAACATAAATATCCTCGCCGGGTGATGTTGATACCACATTATGGTTCATCACGCCCCTGACCTCTACGTTGGTTTTCCTGGAGCTAACAGTCAAGGCATCGCCCCGGGATAATATGCCTGTAACCCTGTTGCATTGCTCGTCTGTGACTGGCAGAGACCTGTATCCTGTTTCCCTCATAATCGATTGGGCTTTCGTTAGAATATCCTCTTCTTTAATGCATAAGGGGTCGGTTGACATAATTTCTTTTACAGAAACCATTTTATTAAACCTGTGCAACGCACTCCTCGCAGAGAAGCCGGCCGTCTCTTATCTTCAAATCCTCGGAGTAGTTGTTGCATGATTCGCAGACGCCGGAGAGGCTTTCCGGTATGGGTGTGACCTCTTCGATGCTCCACATGTTGTGTTCTCGTATGAGTGTGCTGAGAGCGGGCTCCACGTTGACTATATCGTCTTCTGATATGATGCCCACTATGTTGTTTCTTTTGGTGACAACAAGACGCTTGATGTGTTGCTTTGACATCTCCTTGGCTGCTTCATCTATGTCCGCCTCGGGGTTTATGGTAACAAGCGGCGAGGTCATGATGTCGCCTACATGGGCGTTTGAGGGGTCTATTCCCTCGGCAACCACCTTCCTTATGATGTCCGTGTCGGTTACGATACCCACACCTTTCTTGTTTTCCATAACCAAAAGAGAGTCTATGTCATGGATTTTCATCAATTCCGCTACTTTCTTAATGTTTTGTGTGGGTTTAACGTATATAACAGCCCTGGTCATCACATCCCCTACGCTCAATTCCATTTTAGTTTAAAGCTTCGTATATTATAGAACACTATTGGAATATGCTTATAAAAATGGCCTCACAGCTTGTTTTTGAGGTGAATGCAAAAGACCTCGCAGCGAGAATAGGGAAGCTTGAAATCAACGGGAAAACAATTGAAACCCCCACGTTGATGCCGGTTGTAAACCCCAGGAAAGAAGTATTGTCCCCGAGGGAGCTCCATGATGAATTCGACATCCAGCTGCTTATGACAAACGCCTATATCCTACTTCGAAATGATGAACTCAAAAATAAAGCCCTTGATAAGGGAATACATAAACTGCTTGACTTTGACGGCATCATAGCAACAGACTCCGGTTCCTACCAGCTTATGCAATACGGCAACGTTTTGACCTCAAACGAGCAGATTATTGAATTCCAGAACAGCATAGGCTCGGATATCGGCTCGTTTCTTGACATACCCTCGATGCCTGATGCCTTCAAGGCGCGGGCACGCGAGCAGCTTAATCTAACACTTGCCCGGGCTAAGGAAGCGAAAGAAAAAGCCAGTTTCATAGTGAACGCAGGCATTCAGGGCTCAACTCACCTGGATCAAAAGCTCGTGGTAAGCCGATTGAGTGCAAAGCGATAACAGTTTCGAGGCAGTGTTGCGAGGAAGGACTTCCGAACTGGGTGAAGCCTGATGGATTTGAAGCAGCTTGATGAGCCCGATAAAACCCGGGCCCTAGCCAGACACAACCTTTATGTTTCTTTTATGGAGCTGGCGCGCGTTAAACAAGCCATATACGAGGGCAGCCTGATGAACATGCTAAGCCGGAGATTAAGATCTCACCCGCAATTATTCTCAGGGCTTGGGGCCTTGATGAAACACAATAAATGGCTTTCGGAACTGGATAGGATAACCCGCAAAGCACCCTTTTATTATCTCGGATCCGAGGCGCATCAGAGAACCGAGGTCTTAAACGTCAAGCAGAGACTAAAGCGTGTTAAATCAGAGCGCACCATCAGGATGCCCCCCTTCGGGGACGTGCCGCTGG
Organism: Candidatus Altarchaeales archaeon ex4484_96; assembly: GCA_002254405.1. GTDB lineage: Archaea > Altiarchaeota > Altiarchaeia > IMC4 > QMZM01 > EX4484-2. Next base: position 6,097 of record NJDH01000031.1, on the reverse strand, counting down.
AGTTAACCAGCATGTACCCGTTTGTCTCATATATGGCTCCAACAAGCGTTAAAATAGATGAAGTATATGCGAGAATAAGGGACATCGACCGTATCAGGGCTATGATGGACTACCAGTTTGTCCCCGGCGCAGGCGATTTAATACCCAAAAAAGCCAGGATAAAAAAATCAAGAAAAACAGGTAGAATGCGCTGGGTTTATGAAGGAGATGAATTGATTGCTTCCCTTCGCGCCTCCGACAACTGGATTATACCAAAAACCAAATTAATCAAAGGGCTGCATGAGTTAATCCCCAATCCCCTGCTGAGAGTTGTGATAGACGATGAAGCCAAACCCTTCGTATCCGAAGGAAAAAGCGTTTTCTGCAAGTTTGTTTTAGAAATCGACGATAATCTGAGATGCATGGACGAGGTGTTGGTCGTGGACGTAAACGACGAGCTAATCAGGGGCGGCACCCTGCACCTTTCCCCCCGCGAGGTGAGGGATTTCAGCAAAGGAATGGCTGTGAGAGTCAGGTGATTTCTTAATACACACTTCATATTATTAATAGCTAACATGGATAAACTCGATAAAGAAAAATACCAGCAGGCTGGAGAAATAGGCAGGGACGTGAGAGAATGGAGCAAAACCCTTATTAAGCCCGGGATTTCGTTTCTTGATTTAGCAAATAAAATAGAGTCCAGGATAGCTAAGCTTGGAGCAGAAATAGCGTTTCCTGTCAACATCTGCGTTAATGATATCACAGCACACTATGCTCCAGGTTACAGGGATGAATCGGTTATAGGGGCAAACGATGTCGTAACCGTGGACCTCGGCGCGCACGTGGACGGGTTCATATCCGATACCGCTTACACGGTTGATTTATCAGGCAAGCACAAGAAGATGCTTAAGGCAAACCAGGAGGCATTAGACGCCGCCATTGAATTGGTTGCTCCGGGGGTATCGGTTTCAGAAATAGGCCATCGGGTGCAGGAACTGATTATTTCAGCTGGATACAAGCCCATTGAGAATCTAACCGGGCACGAGATTAAACAATACGATTTACATGCAGGCTTATCCATCCCCAATATCGATGTACCCTACGACCGTAAAATAAAAAAAGACATGATACTGGCTATCGAGCCTTTCGCGACCAACGGCTTAGGGCGCGTGATAGAAAGCCCACGCACCGAGATATATTCTTTAATTGAGCCAAAGTCGGTGCGTATGAATGAAGCCCGTATTCTTTTGAGGGAGCTCGCTGAGCGCAGAAAACTCCCGTTCGCAGCCCGATGGTTTACCGACAAAATAAACCCGATGCGTCTTGAGCTGGCTTTAAGGAAGATGGCTTCCATGAAAATACTGAAGACGCATCCTGTTTTACACGAGAAAGAAAAGGGGATTGTAAGCCAGTTCGAGCACACGATGATAGTAACATCCTCGGGTTGTGAGGTCACCACCATCTAATCATATAGGCCGCGTTCTTCGAGTATCTCGTCTATAACTGATTCGTCTACGAGTAATTGCTCCCCTATTTTTTGGCCGTCTTTTTTACCCCTGCGGTAGCATAAAACGGCTATAAGCATGAGCACGATGGCGGCGGTTAACAGGGGGGATGTTTTATAGTGCCATATGTGCCCCACTATCCCTATTTCCGTTTGTATGCTGCATGCGGGGCATGGGCCCCCGCAGTCTAATTCCTGTTCACCCTGGTTTAATATACCATCCGAGCAGCTTGGTTTAGTGCAGATACCCTGATAACAGAAGCCGCTCAGGCAGTCGTCGTCTGATAAGCATTTTTTTGTCTCACAGCATCTACGGCATGGCCCCCCGCAGTCTATGTCTGTTTCGTTTTGGTTTCTTATCCCATCCAAGCACGATGGGCACGGGGGTGGACATTCAACGCAGGGCCCCCCGCAGTCTATGCCTTCTTCACCCTGGTTTATTATTCCATCGAAGCATGTTGGACAGGGAGTACACGGCCCTCCGCAGTCTATATCCTGCTCTCCCTGGTTTATTATTCCATCCGAGCAGCCTGGTTCAGTGCATTTACCTTGGTTACAGAAGCCGCTTAAGCAGTCTAAGTCTGTGATACAACCATCCTTAAGCTCGCATTTTTTCTCACATGGCCCCCCGCAGTCTATGTCTGTTTCACCGTAGTTCATCTCGCCGTCAAAGCACTTGGATATTATCCTGGGCCTGGCCAGATAATCCACTACCATGGAGCCGCAGCATCCGGACCAGCTTAGGGTTGCGTGGGTGGGTTGGATTAATAAAATTACGCTTAACAATAACAGTGTTTTATTTCGCATTTTAACAGAAAAAAGCGTTTAATGTAATATATTACCGATTACATCTATAAAATTGTTTAAAAAAGATGTAATAATCAGATATTTTGGTCAGCTCGCAGTCACGTTTTTCAGTTCCCTCAACGCCTGACCTAAACCATCAAGCTCCTGGCCGAACCCGCTCCAGTTCCCCTCCCTAAGACGCTGCCCCGCCCCCGCATAATAATCCAGGGCTAAATCAACCAGCCCCTCAACAGACCGGTTCACACCAGGCTCAGCTATTCTATCCTCAACCACCACCCCGCTGAATAGATTCATAAAAGCCTCATCAAGGGTTTTCTCCATAACCACCTTAGACTCATAGGACACGATTATTCTCTTCAGCTCCGGCATAGTGGCCTTCTCCGCCTGAATATAAAGGGGCTCCACATAAAGAAGCGTGTCCTCAAGGGGTATTACAAGAAGATTACCCCTGATAACATAACTCCCCCTCTGGCTCCAGAGAGTCAGCTGCTGGCTGATTTCATCATTCTGGTCTATTCTCGCCTCAATCTGCATGGGTCCGTAGATAAGCTTTTCTTTCGGGAACTTATAGATTATCAGCTCGCCGTAATCCAGCCTGTCGCATTTAGCCGCCATCCATGCTATCATGTTATCCTTGCTTCTGGGGGTGAAAGGTATCATAAGAATAAACTCCAACCCCTCGTCGCCGGGAAGCTGGGTGATGATATAATACGGCACCATCTGCTGCTTGCTTTCCTGGCCGTATATCTCATCGGGTATAACCCACTTATCCTCCTTGTTGTAGAAAACCTTCGGGTCAGTCATATGATACACGCCATAAACCTGAGCCTGCAGATTAAACAAAGCCTCAGGATAACGCAGGTGCTCTCTCAAAGCTGAGGGCATATCATCAACAGGCCTGAAGAGGGCGGGATAAATATCTGCGTAGGTCTCAAGCAGGGGATCTTTTTCATCCACCACATAAAATGAGATATCTCCGTTGTAGGAGTCGATTACGACCTTAACAGAGTTCCTGATATAATTCAAATCAACACCATCCACCGGGGTCGAATAAGGATAGCTCTGGGAGTACGTGTAGGCGTCGATTATCCAGTAAAGCCGCCCTCCAGCATTAACGATATAGGGGTCTGGGTCGTAGGCCAGGAAAGGCGCGATTGAGTTAACCCTGTCCCTGATGTTTCTCTTAAACATTATCCTGCTTTCAGGGGTGATATATTCGCTGAGAATCAAATTCACGTCCCCGAAGCGCAAAGCGAACATAAGCTGGTCGAAAAACGAGCTAATCGGAACGCCCCCACACCCTTCATATGAGACGTATTTGTTCACATCACCCATAGGGTAATCGAATTCCTGGGTGCTGGTTTTCACGACCACGAAATTCTCGGCGTTCTCGCCATAGTAAATAGCCGGCTCGCGTATCTTAAGCTGCTCGATTGTTGTTTGCGGGGGAATATCCTTTATTATGAACGTGGGAAGCCCGCCTTCGGTGTACTCGTTGACTGGGCTCATGCAAACCCCGTATCCATGGGTGTAAAGCAGGTGCAGGTTAACCCATGTCTGGGCTTCGCTGCTTAACTCATGGGTATTCATCTCTCTGGCTGAAAGCATGACCTGCGTGATTTTATCATCCATAACATATCTATCCACGTCCACGTCGGTGAAATCATAATAGCTTCTAATCTCCTGAAGCTGCTTGTATGTCTGCTTTAGAGGCCTCCAATCCCAAAGCCTTATGTTCTCCATAATATCACGATTTCTTTTAATATACTCCATGCTCGCATTCTCCTTGGGTGTTATCTCTTTCACCTCGATACCCCGAAGGTTGAAGGCACTGCGGGTATATTCAATGTTATACTTTATGTATTCCTCCTCCACCGCATATTCATTCGGCTGGACCTTATACTGCTGTATGAGGGCTGGATATAACCCGGTCCCGAGGGAGAGGGTGATGAGATATACTGTCGCGGCACCGGCGACCATAGACCACATCCCCGGCTTTTTCCTGTGTTTTTGTATGGCGGCTGCGATGCATAATACCCCCGTAACCAGGGAAACAAAAACCAGAAGCGAGAGAGCGGGAAGGAAAGCATTCACGTCCGCATAGCTTGCCCCGTATATTACCCCGCTTTCGGAATACAATACATTAAACTGGTCGAGATGATGCTTCACACCCAACACCATGAAAAACAAGCCAGCCAGAACAAAAAGATGAGTTTTAGCTTTATCCCCTACCCTGATGCCTGAAAACTGCATCCGCATCCCCGGAATATAGGATTGAGGATCCTCATTATACTCTGTCTGCACCAGGGTTATTTCCCTGTTTTTCAGGTATAAGAGTATAACTCCAACCACGGTTAAAGCGATTAGATAAAAAAGCATGTTCTGGATTAATCGATAAAAAGGCAGCGTGAAAAAATAATAAGAGATATCATATGAAAAAATAGGGTCCGCCACCCCAAAGGGTTTCTGGTGCAGAAAACGAAGCAAGCTCTCCCATGATGTGCTGGCAGATAAACCCATCAACATCGCCAGAGCCGCAGTATAACCGTGTCTTGTTTTCAGGTCGGTTTCACCCGTCAGATAAGCGTTTAACACAAAGAAAAGATAAGACAATAATGACGTACCCAAAAACAACAAAACAGCGGTGGATATTATCTTGACGTAAACGCTGTCGTATCCTAATGCCTTAAACCAGAAATAATCCGTGTATACTGTGCTTAAAGCTGTGGGGACAGTAAGCAATACCAGTATTAATGCAGCCAAAAAAATCTGTGTTCGGTTTTTCATCTCAATCTACGGGCTGTCTCCTCAATGCTTTCATCCGGGGGATTGCTGATTATGCTGTGCAGGCTGCCGCCTCCATCCCCAAGATATCTCGGGATAACATGGACGTGCAGGTGGGGGATAGCCTGACCGGCTGTCTTTCCCTGGTTGACTCCTATGTTGAAGCCGTCAGGATTTAATCCCTTCTCTATCATTAAACTAACCTGCTTGACTGCGTCAAACAACAAGCCAAGCTCATCCTGGTTTAATTGGGTCAGATGCTGACTGTGTTTTTTTGGTATAACAACAGCATGACCCTTTGATATCGGGTTGATGTCCAAAAACGCCATAGCATCCTGGGTTTCATATATCTTCTCTGATGATATATTCCCTGCCGCGATTTTACAAAATAAACAATCCATTGTTTTCATCATATCTACTTATTTCATAATAGATCCTTTTATATTAACCATTCATGAAACAGGATACCAGGTTATGGGAGATAGATTTATTGAGGGGTGTTGCAGTCCTTGGCATGATAACATATCATCTGGCCTTCGACCTCAGCTATTTTAATGTAGCTGATATAGGCTTGCATGCTGCTTTATGGACGATGGTTGGGAGAGCAACAGCATCTGTTTTCGTGTTTTTGGTGGGCGTGTCCCTGTCATTAAGCTACTCTCGCCTGAAACTTAAGGGGGGGGAAACCAAAAAAACCAGAAGATACCTGCTGAGGGGGCTCAAGATATTCCTTTATGGGGTTGTCATCACCGCGGTAACCTGGTTTTTTCTTGATGAAGACTTTGTTTTGTTCGGCATCCTGCATCTGATAGGCTCATCCATCATCCTCTCGATTCCCCTGCTGGATGAAAAACCCCGTACGCTTTTTTTCGCGGGAATACTGCTTGCTTGTTTTTTTATCATACCCCCTTCTTTTCTATTGACAGAATCGCACTGGCTTATATGGCTTGGGTTTCCCCCCCAGGGATTCAGCTCGGTTGATTACGCACCCCTCCTTCCCTGGTATGGGATTGTATTGCTTGG
>NJDH01000005.1 GCA_002254405.1 Candidatus Altarchaeales archaeon ex4484_96 | reverse complement strand
TCTGCCCGATATAGTAGTTAAATACCTCTCCGTTTGGAGGCACTTTTTGACCATGGACTCAAATCTCTTCTGGGGGCACCCATTGCCTAACGTAGAGAATGCGGCATTCAAAAGCTCATGGATGTCGTGTGGTGGTGCGTGTGCAGGAATCATTTTATGGAAATCTTTCAGCCAGGTGCGGGCCGATTCTCGTTTTAGTGAAAATCCAAGGGATTCTCTTGGTTAACCCGGAAAAGCGGAGATAATTCTTATAGGGGTTAATCCTCTCAGCCGCCGTTTTCGGGTATACGTAACTGTACATCTCGGTTTGTATTGCACCCCACTTCCTTTTATATCTCTCGTATGTTGAGTTGGGTCTTGTTCTTCCAAAATCAACAACTTCAAACCCGTTTTTTGTAGCGTATTCAATCTGTTCATTATACAGCAGATCATTAGCGTGTAGATCATAATAAGCCGGGTCTGAAACCAAACCCACCATAAGATCCCTCTTATTATAACATAGACTCATCATAGCCGCTATCGGTTTTTTACTCAGGTAGGCGAAGGTGAATCTTGAATATGGGGCTATGTGTTTATTGATGTTATCGAACAGTTCGCGGGGGTGGGGTGGTGTTCCCAGTTTAGACATTGTTTTAAGGTACAGCCTATAGTACGCCCCCATGTCATCATCTTCTTTCACGCGCACGCCTTTTTTCTTTGCTTTCCTTACCGAGTTTCTCACTCTGGATTTTTTCGTGTATAACCCTCGCCAGATGTCCTTCTCAAAATCCATATCCTTGACGTTGATGTGGAATCCATATGCCTTCAGTTGCCTGCTGAATCCGTTTTTCATCAAGTCTTCGTTTTTTTCACCCGGAGAAATCCTTAATTCAACATAATCTATGCCATCGTCTTCGACTTTATCCTTGTAGTACTTCGAGATAGCATAAATAAACCCCTCAAATCCTTTACGTACGCATGGTCCCCCGTACTCAAAGAAAGGCATCGATACAATAGCCTTCCCGAGTAATGTTTTAACGGAGAAAGCAGGTGATATGCCAACTATCTCCCCATGTGGGAATCTCGAGAATAATGGGGCCCTAATCCTTGGTGTTTTTTTATAGGTCTCCCATGGATGAATGTATATCATCGCCGGGTTTTTTTTATTTATTTTTCCAATCGCGTATTTCAAAAACCAGAAGGGCAGGGTTCTCAGATAAAAACCACCCCCTACGGGGATGTTTCTTATGGACCTTAAAACGCTTATCGGAAATTCGATGAGTTCTCCTGCGGGGTCTTCCATGCTCAAGTCGTCCATCGAGGGTTTATAGGGGTGCGAGGGCGCGTTGGGAACACCATAGAGCATGGTTTTCACCGGGAATATGCTGGAATCGTAGCTTAATCTTTTTTCCTTAATTATCTTAAGCGCCCATCTGCTGGAGTTGTCGATTGAAAAATTCGGGGCCCTGAAGCCAAGCGGTTTTTCACCTGTGATGGACTCCAAGAGATTAATGGATTTTTTTATCTCATCTGCGAATTCATTTTCATCGAGCTCATGAATCATCCTGTGCGAATACATGTGCGACGCTATTTCATGCCCCATCTCATGTATCTCCCTCACCAGCCCGGGATGACTTTCTGCAACAGTACCCAAAACAAAGAATGTTGCGCATGTGTCGTATTTATCCAGGAGGCTGAGCAGGGGGGATACTGAATCTATTATCTGGTCTTCAGTATCGGCGGGCAGATAGTTTTTAATGAATTCGTTTGAATGCCAGTGCTCCAAGTCAATGCTTAATGCGTTCATCATTTTAATGTTTTTTCGGCCTGAAAGATTAACGTATGTCACCTGAATTCAGCGCTCTCCCTTATATTCTCCCAGTTTTCCTGGAACCACTCATAGGTTTTTTCTAATCCTGCCCTGAACTTGGTTTTTGGCTTATAGTCCAATAACCTTCCTGCCTTGTCGATGGAAGAGCATAATCTGCTCTTCACGTCCCAGTCTCTCCTATCCACAAACTCCACTACTGCCCTGCTGCCCGTAAGCTCATTCACATAACCTGCCATATCCACAACCTTATGCTCCACACCGGAGCCCAGGTTAATGGATTGTCCAACAGCCCCCTCCCTAATCCCCATCGCCAGCAAACCATTTACTATGTCGTCAACGTAAGTCCAGTCCCTTGTCTCTTCACCGGATCCGGTAATAGGCAATGGTTTTTCCATCATAGACCAATAAAAAAAGTTGGGTATGACGTTCCTGTACCTGCCCGGAACCTCGCCTGGGCCAAAGACATTAAAGAATCTTGCATTAACCACCGGCAGATCATACAGGTTATGGAAATAATATGTATAGAGTTCCCCAAGCAGTTTGGTTACCTGATATGGGGTATGTAGGCTTATGGAAACATCCTCCTCCCTGAAGGGTATCCTGGAATCAAGGCCATAGACGCCGCAGCCAGATGAAGAATACACGAACCTTTCAACGTCCGCCAGATTGGCATACTGCAGCACCTTAAGAATTCCCAACCCGTTGACCCTCAAATCGGTTTCCGGGCTGTCCACTGAATTCTGGTTAGCGAAATGAGCAGCCAGATGAAACACATAATCCGGGTTCATCCTGAAAACCCTTTTCAGGGTTTCATCATCCAGGATGTCTCCCTCAATAAATTGGATGTTTACGGCATCCGGGATATTCCATGAGTAGGCGGAGGACAGGTTATCCAATATGACTACCTTTTTCGTTTCACACTCGCTTAACCGTCTGCATAAATTACTTCCTATTGAACCGGCACCCCCGGTTACAAAAATGGTTTTTCCCTTATATCCTGCGGTTATATCCTCCATATTATCACCTTAAAGATTGTGTTGTTCTTTGAACCACTTCACCGTCTTTGGGATTCCCTTATCAGGGGGGATTTCCGGGTTGTGATTCAAATCCCTGACTGCCTTAGTGAAATCCATGCGCTTTACCCGGGTAGTGAATGGTTCCGCCTCCTTGTAGGTTACGTTGGAGTCGTCTTTACCCGTTTCTTTCAGGATAAGGTCCGAGATGTGTTTAATATCACACTCCCATCTTGGACTCCCACCCACATTATAGGCTTCCCCGGGCTTGAAATTATCCACAATATTGGCGAAGGTCCTGCAGGTATCCTCAACATAATCAAAGATCCTCTTATGCCCCCGGTAAACGGTGTAGGGCCTGTCCATCAGCGCATTATAAATGAATTTTGGGATGACTCCCCTGTAGGGGGTATAATGCTCGTGGGGGCCGTATGCGTTCACGGGCCTCACTATCACAGACTCGGTAGCAAACATACCCATCGAGTTAATAACCTGCAATTCATTCACCCACTTCGTCATAGCATAATCGTTCATCTGCTTTATCGCGATATCGTCCATCACGTTCTCACTCATCACACCCTCATAATCTCCGTAGACCTCTGCGCTGCTAAAATGAATCAACCTGAAGCCTTTTTTTTGCTGGAAATGTAGCATGTGTTTCGTCCCCACCACATTGGTCAGCCAGAGGTTTTCGTAGTAATCCTCACCGTTCCACCTGCCGTATTCTGCGGCAAGATGGTAGACATAGTCGAAGTCGTGTTCTGCGAACAGTTCCTGCATCTGCCTGTACCTGCTTACATCACACCTGACATAATTATCAAGCCCGGAATTCATAAGATCGCAGGACCATACCTCATGACCCCTGTCCCTCAATTCCTTAACAAGGTTTGTTCCAATGAAACCCTTTCCTCCAGATACAAGTATCCTCTCAGTTTCCATCCATATCACTCTCCAAAATGTTGGTTATTTGCTCACCTGCCTTCCCATCCCCAAAGGGGTTATCCCAACCATTAACCCTGCCGAGCATGATGCCCGCACATTCAAGAATCCGCCTGGGATCGGCCCCGGCCAACATATTAGAGCCGGCATCCAGGGTCTCAGGCCTTTCGGTATTTTCCCGTAAGGTCACGCAGGGAACGCCTAGGATACAGGACTCCTCCTGCACCCCTCCGGAATCCGTTAAAACAAGGGAAGCATGCTTTTCAAGCTGAAGAAACCTGAAATAATCAACCGGTTCTATGAAATTCAAAACATCGGATTCTAAACCAAAATCATTCAGTCTCTTTCTTGTCCGGGGATGAACCGGGTAAACTATGGGCAACCCAAATTCCCTCAGATACTCCAAACCCAGGAAAATATTTTTCAGTTTGGTTCGATCATCAACGTTCTCCTGCCTGTGTAATGTTAGCAGAAAGTATTTTTGGGGTTCCAAACCCAGCTCGGATAAAACATCCACGTCATCGTCCATCAACCTTAGGTTATGTTTAACCGCGTCAACGATTGTGTTGCCTGTGATATAAACCTTCTCAGAGCTGATGTTCTCGCCTATTAAGGTATTATAAGCGTTTACTGTGGGGGCGAACAACAAATCCGAGCAATGATCGGTTAGAACACGATTAACCTCCTCTGGCATGCCCCTGTCATAACTTCTTAAACCAGCTTCAACATGCCCTACCTTAATATCTGATTTTGAAGCCGCCAAAGCCCCGGACAATACGGTATTGGTATCGCCTTCTACCAGAATCAGGTCTGGTTTTTCTTTTTTTAGGACCGACTCTATTTTCAAAAGCATTTCACTCGTCTGCTTGGCATGCGAACCAGAGCCAACGTCAAGATTATATTTTACGTCAGGGAGCTGTAGCTGTTCGAAAAAAATTCTGTCCATGTTATATGAATAATGCTGCCCGGTGTGGAGGATAAAGTAGTTAATGTCACGACTCTCAAATACCCGGATCAAGGGAGACATCTTAATAATCTCTGGTCTGGTCCCCACTATAATTGTGATTTTCATATTTCACTCCCTGTTTAAGGCGATTTCCCTTACTATCCTGTTTATCTTATCCTCGTTTCTGCGCGTTATCAGGTAAAGGTAAAATACGATACCCAACACCGCTATGAAAGAGATAATGGTGAACAAATCCATCAGGCGGCTGACCTTCAGGGGTTTCAGCAGCTCACCGAATGAGTTGGGGGCAAGAACAACATAAGTGAAAATAGTCCAGATAACCATCCAAACACCAAAATCCCTGAAACGATAATCGCCCCTGCGATAATACAAAAACGTGAGATAGCTCATGAACAGCGAAAAAACAAAACCCACAATCTGGATTCCCAGAATCATCCCCACATCCTCCAAAACAACATATCCCTGAAAATCCTCAAACCATCAATTATCGTGGTGCCCTTATGCCCACAGTGATAATGTGTTTTAATCGGAACCTGGACATGTCTAAGGTTGTTTTTTCCAACACGCATGATAATCTCAGAATCCATGGAATAACTTTTTGACTTCCACCTGATTTTATCATACGTTTCTTTCCTGAATGCTTTAAAACCGGTCTGCGAATCACTTATGCTGGAACCAAAAAGCATCTGGGCGCTTTTGCAAAGCCACCAGTTACCGAACCTTAAAACCCAAGGCATGTCACCATTCAGGGACCGGGAGCCAAATACGATATCCATGTCCTGCTCAATCAATGCTCCAACGAGCTTGGGTATGTCTCCTGGATTATGCTGGTTATCCCCGTCCAGACAGACAATCACATTCACGTCCTCCATTAAAGCCCTCTCTACGCCGGTCTGCAGGGCGAAGCCCTTACCCATGTTCACTATATGCTTCAGGAAAATATCTGCTTTTGTCGCCTCCTTTGGGGTTTTATCTGTGCTGCCGTCGTCTACTACTATTACGGTGTCTACGTGTTTTTTTGTTTCATTCACTACGTTGGCGATGTTTTTTTCCTCGTTGAATGCGGGTATCACGGCACAGGTCTTCAGGGGTTTCATTCTATTGCTGCACATACATAAAATTATTTACGCTAAGACAATATATATATCGATATGTTTACATAATATCATCAAATATTCAATATTTTATCGAATAATATTTCAATATAGGTGTTCTAAAAAAAGGATAAGCAACCCGGGCAAAAACGAGCATCAATTTTACTAAATTATTGACAAAAAATATACGAATGCTAAAAGATTATATAGTCCATATGCAAATATAGTAAACAATCTATCCGAAAAAATGCCCGATAAGACAGGAACCCAAGATAAACTTAAAACAATAATAACAGCAGCAGCAGGAGAACGCGACAAAACCAAAAAGCAACTAGAGCAAACGAAAAAAATACTCCAAAACATATTCGAAACAACCCCCGACTACATCTTCACCAAAGACCAAAAAAAAAGATACACCATGGTAAACCCGGCCATGGAAATACTACTCCAAAAACCCGCATCACAAATCAAAGGAAAAACCGACGAACACCTCTTCACAGAAAAACTAGCAAAAAAAACAAATGAAACAGACGACAAAACATTAAAAGGAAAAATCACCAGAGAAAAATACACCGAAACAGTCAGCAACATACAAACCACACTCGAAATAATCAAGATACCCCTGCGTGATAAAAACGGCAAAACAAACGCATTATTCGGCTCAGCAAGAGACCTCACAGAACACAATAAAACAACAAACATACTGCAAACACTACTGGACTCAACAGGAGACATCGCATTCATACTCGACACAGACCAGAAATACAGCGGCATATACGGCCTGTTAGATGACAAAAACAAACCCCTTAAAGAAAACTACATCGGCAGAAAAATAAGAGAAGTCCACGGAGACGAATCCATAATCCATGAAATACACACCGAACAGGCATTGAGGGGTGAAGAAACAATCTATGAATGGAGTACAACAGACTCCTTGGGCCCACGCGACTACCAGATACACCTCAAACCCATGCTGAACCCGCAAAATGAGATAATCGGGGTGCTGGGTGCGGGACTTGATATCACAGAACATAAAAAAACAATCAAGAAACTAAGAAAACAGGAAAAGAAAATATTCGAATTAACGGAGATGCTGCCGGTGATGGCATTCGAAACCGATGAACAGGCTAACATAAAATACGCCAACCACAGACTACTCAACCAAACCGGATACCTGGAAGATAAATCAATAAAAGGACTAAACGTAACACAGCTTATAAAACCAGAAGAAAAAAACCAGGCTGAAATAGACATTAAAAGAACCCTCAGAGGGGAGAAAGTCGAAGACAGAGAATACACCATCCAAAGAAAAAACAATACAACATTCCCCGCCCTAATGCATCTGAACCCCATAATGAAAGAAAACAAACCCGCAGGGATAATGGGTTTCATAATAAATCTCAGCAACCAGAAAAAAACCGAAAAAACAATAAAAGAAGTTGAGGATAGATACAACCAGATTTTTGAGACATCCCCTGATGCAATGGTTCTATTAGACAATAAAGGAAAATTCATCAAAACAAACAACAGACTACATGAACTAATAGGCTACGATAAATTAGAAATCATCGGAGTAAACCTGCTTAACGCATCCTTCATCCCCGCCCAAAGCAAAATCAGGATAATGAAAAACTTCTCCCAGAGGATGCTGGGTAAAAAAACCCAACCCTATGAGGTTGATTTCATCACAAAATCGGGGGTGAAAAAAACAGGCTTAATAAACGCCACCGCCTTAAGAGATGGGGCTGGTAAAATAATCGGGGATTTCGCGATAATATCTGATACAAGCGACAGAAAAAAATCCAAGCAACTGCTTGAGAAAGCATATAAGACAAACAAGGATATCATAGAAAAAGCACCTTTCGGGATATATCTGGTTAACGAAAGAGGGGGCATAGATTATGTTAACCCGCAGATGATTGAAATAGCCGGAGACACCTACGAGCAATTCAAAAACCTCAACGTATTTAGGCTTCCAACCTATGAGAAAATAGGCCTCACACAAAAGATAAAAGACGGATTAAAAGGCAAATACTTTGAGCTAGGTTCCATAAAATACACTTCATATTATGGTGGGAAAGCCACGGTCAGGAACTTCACAGGCATACCCCTCGAAGGAGACAAAGGCCCAACAGTGCTTGTGATAGTGGAAGACATAACGGAGATGAAGCAAGCAGAGGATGAGCTGCGACAGCAAACAGAAGACCTGCTTTTGATTAACTCACTCAGCGTCTCAGCTAATATAGGGGAGAAAACAACCGAGATACTGCGTATTTTCGCGAGAGAAACCCGTAAAAATTTCAATTGCTTTGGCGCCACAATATACCTGCTCAGCCGGGATAAAAAAAAGCTGGTTCTTCCAAGAGACCACGTTTACAGCGCCATCGACCAAAGACTTGTGAAGGCCTTCGGAAGAAAAGTTGGCACTAAAACAATGAAAGAGCTTATCATCCCCCTGCGGGAGGGAAGCATCTACCATAAAATCGTCGAAGAAGCAGAGCCCAAAATAATAAACAACCCGGATGAGATACGTGTTTTCGTGAAAGAATTATTCAACAACAGGCAGATTATAGAGTATATGCAGGCAGTATATAACACCCTGGGCATTAAATCACTGATTATTATCCCGCTTTTCTCGGGAGATGATTGTATTGGTTTGATGGAGGTTACACGAAAAAAGCGTTTCAGTAAATCAGATTTGCAGCGCCTTTCATTCATAGCGGAAAACCTGACCACGGTATTAAACCGCAAGATGGCGGAAGAGGATTTAGCAGCCAGCAAAGCGGGATTCCATAACATAGTGGAAAACAGCGCAGATGGTGTGATGGTATTAGACGAAGACAACATAGTACGATACATCAATCCCGTGGTTGAGATGTTTTTTGAGAAGAGCAGGGAGGATTTCACAGGAAAGTCTTTTGGATTATCATTCAAATCAGGGGATTCGGTGGAGGTGGGAATCAGAAGAGAAAACAACAGGCCGGGGATAGGGGAAATGAGGGTGGTTAAGACCCGCTGGGAGGATGAGCCCGCGTATCTGGCGGTAATACGCGACATCACTGAAAGAAAAAAAATGGAGGAAACCATTAAAACACAGGTGAAGGAGCTGGAAAAACTGGATAAAGCCAAAACAGAATTCATATC
Source organism: Candidatus Altarchaeales archaeon ex4484_96 (assembly GCA_002254405.1). Classification (GTDB taxonomy): domain Archaea; phylum Altiarchaeota; class Altiarchaeia; order IMC4; family QMZM01; genus EX4484-2. Next base: position 13,882 of record NJDH01000005.1, on the reverse strand, counting down.
AATCGCCGGACACGAGCTTCGCACCCCGGCGCAGTCAATGATACTCGCAACCGACATCCTTCTTGGTGGGTCTGATCTTAAACCATCCGAAAAAAAATATCTGGATATCATTAAAAAAGAAAGCCTCAGGTTGAAGAAGCTGATAAACGACCTGCTTGATTTATCGGCTCTGCAGCTTGGTAAGACAGATCTTTACTTAGATAAAATCAGTGTTGATTCCCTGCTGGCTGATGTCGGGGAAGAAATGCGACTCGAGGCCGAGGATAAGGGTGTAACACTCGTTTATAAGGCTGCTGATAATCTGGTGGAATTATCTGTGGATGAAAGCAAACTAAAGAGGGTTTTACTTAACCTGGTAAACAACTCGATTAAACACACACCTGCGGGTGGTCTAGTATCTGTTACGGTTAAGAGTTCAGCTAATGTTGTTTTATTTTGTGTATCTGATACGGGGACGGGCATACCCCAAGATTTACAGGATAAGCTTTTTGAACGGTTTTTCCAGGTTAACCCCATGGTAGACAAGGATAAGGGTTTCGGCATAGGGCTTTCAATATCGAAAGAAATAATCGAAGCCCACGGTGGTGCAATATGGTGTGAAAGCAAGGAGGGGGAGGGCTCAAGCTTTTATTTCACTATCCCTCTCGGAGGCAAAACAGATGGCGAAGATAATGGTAGTAGATGATGAAGAAAACATAAGAGAAAGCGTAAGAGACATATTGGCGGCTGAGGGATATGATGTTGAGGTTGCTTCTAATGCAAACGAGGCATGGCTCAAGATTGAGCAGCGGCAGGTGGATTTGATTCTACTGGATGTTATGATGCCGGGGATGACGGTTGATAAGTTCATAGAGAAAATACTGCAAAGATATGGGCAAAATAATAAAACAAGAATAATATATATCTCGGGTGTTGGTTTTTTAAACGGACAAATCTCGAAAAAAGATAAAATAAAACATCTGACTGATTTAATGACCAAGCTCAAGGGCGACAGCATAAAAAAGCTCAATGTCGAGGGCGTTGTTGTTGATTTGCTGGAGAAACCCTTTGATAAAGAGGGTTTATTGGCTAAGGTGAGTGATGTTTTAGGTGGTTTAGATGTCTGAGATAATGGTGGTGGATGATGAGGAGAACATGGTTGAACTGATAAGGGATGTTTTAGAGTCCGAGGGTTTTAACGTGGTAACGGCGTTTAATGGAGGGGAATGCTTAAACAAGCTTAAAGAAGGCGTACCTGACCTGATACTATTGGATATGAAAATGCCTGTGATGGACGGCATCGAAACCCTGGAGGAGATAAAAAAAGTAGATGATAATCTATCTGTTGTTTTTCTTTCAGCGGTGAAAATCAGCCTCGCTGAATTTATCTCATTAAAAAAGAGATTTAATCTGCGGGGTTACCTTATCAAGCCTGTGACAAAAAAAGAGCTATTGGATGTTATCGGGGATGTTTTATCCTCCTGATTACAGGTTATGAAGAGGTGAGGCTAAATCAACCCTGCCTGATTTTATGTTTTCCACGGATAGCAGGGTTGTTTTAATGTTTTTCACGATATTTTCTTTTTTACCTCCCACATCATCTATTCTTTCATGAACACTCCTGTAGTGTTCATAATCTTTTAACACATTGATGCTGAGGAACTCTGTGTCGCTTGAAATGGAAAAAACAGAGCTTGGCTCGGATTTAATGTACTCTCTAAGCCTCCTGAGATCCTGTGCGGCGCAGTTGGGTTTAAGGTCCCCGCATAACACCGTAATAAGTCCGGCGCCTATGTTGCCCAGCTTGGGATATATCATGCTTTTAAGTATGCCTTTTTCTGTCAGTTTTTTCTTTATCTGGCTTACGCGAGCCCTGCTTAAAGAAACCCTCTCCGCTATTTGCGCATCAGATTGTTCCGGGTTTGATGCTAGAGCCTTGATTAGCTTTACTTCGGTATTTGATATCCTTGATTCTTTAACATCATCCATAAAAGAATCCATCACAGCTTTATCATCCTTGATGTTAAAGAGTGTGCGGATGGCCTGTGAGAAGTCCATGAACCTTGTGATTTGGCTGATTTTCAACGGGAAATGACAGCAGTGCATGCTTTTAAGATGGTTGCCGTAACTTAAATCGTTTAACCGGGGTTCCACGTGTTTCTTGTATTGCGTATAATCGCGGAGCATGTAAACCATGAAACCCTCCAGATCCGTGATTTGTGAATAGATTAAGCAGTCCTCTCCCATAATATCAAGTTTTTTCCCAACATCCAGGTTGTGGCTTGAAGCAGGATTCACTTCCAGGGTCACAGCAGACAGCAGCTCGAATCCCAGGGTAAGATAATTGGGTGTATTTATCCTCTGGTACATGTTCTTTTTTCTCAGCTTGTTTTTTATGCCTGTTAAGGTTGTCCGGGGCATTTTTATTTTCTTGGATATTTCTTTATCGCTTAAACCAGGGTATTTGGCGAGGCTGTAGAGGACTGTTTTCTCTTTAGGCCTCAGGTGTTTGTCTCTTACCAGTCTCTTGTATTTTTTTTCCAGGTCTTTTTTTTCTTCCAGGATTTGTTTTTTTTCAAATGATTTATTCACTATATGCACTAGGTGTGCGTTTTTAAACGGTTTTTTTATGAAGTCATCTGCTCCGAACTTGAGCGATGTTATTGCGTTATCCACGTCAGCATAGGCTGTTATCATAATCACCGCCTGGTTTGGGTTGTTTTCTTTTATTCTCTTAAGCAGTTTATTACCGTCCATGTCAGGCAGGCGTATATCTACCAGAACCAAATCGGGGTTATTGCTGCTGGCTTTAATCAGGCCTTCTCCGCCTTTATATGCTTCAGAAACCTCGTATCCTTCTTTTACTAGGATGTGTTTGATTAAATCGACAATGTCTGGTTCGTCGTCAATTAAAAGAATCTTACCTTTAGATGTCATTTTTTATTTGATAAGCCATTAATTAATCATATTTTAAATATATTATAGATTCTGACTATAAAAGAGGTTCAATTGGTCTTTTTGTCTAATAGAAAATATCAAGTGTATTTATTGAATAATTAACCATAAAATAATTAATAAACCTACTATACAACCCATATCCTAAAATAAAAATAAATCAACCCAACAATAATATGAAAGAGCAACTGACAATATTACTCGGATTCGGGACAGGAAGTATCATACTAACAACAGTACTCTGGATTTACCTCAAAAAAACAAAAAACTGGATGAAAAAACACGTGTTAAGATATGAAACCATAATAGACAAAGTAGAGGATGAATAAAATAATAGCATCTATTTTAATAATATGCACGGTAAATGTTTTAGTCTACTACATTCACCCTCAACCAGAAACCCTCATATTAACCCGGGATAAAGGGCTTAAAGAGCCCTGGCGTTTGCTGACATACCAGTTTGAGCACATAAGCCAGACTCACCTGCTTGAGAATATAATTGGATTAATGCTGGTCGGGTTCATAGCCAGAGAAGCAAATATCAAATTCAAGGACTTCATATTTGTTTACATAGCATCGGTTTTCATCGTAATACCCTTCGTTTACCTGGTTTACCCCACCGATACAGTAGCAGGCAACTCTACTGGAATATACGGGCTCCTATCATACACTCTGCTTAAAGAAAGAAAGATAATACCCCCCTATCTCTCTCTGCCACTATTCACGCTGGTTATGTTTACAGCACCCATCATAAACCTCTACCAGGCGGGGGCTCTTATCATGAAAAACCTGCAAAGCAGCATTTATCACTTCATAGGATATCTATCCGGCATCGGAGTATTTCATCTAAACCAGAGAAAACCATACAAAAAAGTATTAAGGAGGACCTAACCATGAAACGAACAATAACTGGGATAAAGGGGCTTGATTTAATGCTCAAAGGCGGTATACCGAAAAACAGGGTTGTCCTGATATCCGGCTCAACCGGGACAGGCAAAACAACAATAGGCATGCAGTTCATATACAATGGGATAGTGGACCACAATGAAGCAGGGGTTTATATAACACTTGAAGAAGACAAGCAGCAGATAAAACAGGACATCAATGCTCAGGGAATGAACCTTGATTCAATAAACGACAGATTCCGTTTCATTGGAGGGCACATAGCCACAATACAACGTTTTAAAAGAAAGACAAAAGCTAATGTTGAGGACCTGGTTAACGAAGTCGAGGAGGTTGTTCACGAGATAGGGGCTAAACGGGTTGTCTTAGACCCTGTGAACCTGTTTCTCATGTTATTCGATTCAGATAATGAAAAAAGAGACGCTCTGGCGTTACTAACCGAGAAACTAAAAAAACTAAACTGCACAACACTTCTATTATGTGAGGTGAAAGAGCAGTCCATGGACATCAGCAGGGAGGGTTTCGAGGAATTCGTAGCCGACGGAGTTATAACCCTATATAACCTGCGCTGCGGCCCAAGCTTCTATCAGGGTATTGCGGTGCGAAAGATGAGGGGCATAGAACATCACCGGGAAATAAGGCCCTATGAGATAACCAACGAAGGCGTTGTCGTATACCAGACGCAGCCCTGGCTGCCTCCGGAGGAATAATATGGATTCACTCAACCGTATCATGGACGAAGGCGATTGTTTCTCATGCCTTGTGGAATCCCCGAAAGAAAGGATGCGAAAGGATTTATTCAACACAGTTAATACTGTCGCAGGCCATGGTGAGCTGGTATACGTTACAACAAACGAACCATATAGCACGGTAGCTGATAACCTGCTTGCATTAAACATTAACACCCGCGGGATATACTACATCGATTGTATCAGCGCAATAAGCGAGGGATTGGATTCTGTTGATGTTTCATTCATCCTGGATATCTCAGATTTAAACAGCCTGTCGATAATGGTTAAAAAGCAGCTTGACAGGGTGAAAGACGGAGGATTTCTATTTCTTGATGCAGTGCATACCCTGTGGATATACAATAAATCCAGTATCGTGGCAAGATTTACTCAGGCTACAGTGGAGAAAGCCCAGAAAGCAGGCGTTAATGTTATTTTCTTCATCGTTGACGTGAAAAACAAGGATTTATTAAGAAAAATTGCCCCCTTATTCGATTATTTTATCGTATCAGGTGATGCCTTAAATGGATGAATCAAGAGGGCTTAAAGCAAGGATACTGGGGGGGTGGGATATAAACCCTCAAGCCACCCCCGATGATAATCCCCAACTATCCGATATAATCAGTCTGGATGTTTTACAGCAGCTGCAGGATGGTTTCGCTGAAAGCTATAATGTTGCATCCATCATATTCAATGATATCGGCAAGCCCTATACCAAGCCAAGCAACTTCAGCAGGTTCTGTGAAATAATCCGTTCAACCCCCGAAGGGGCTAAACGATGCGAACTATCGGATGCAAGATTAGCCCAATTAGTGTCTGAGGGTTCATCCGCTATAGCTTCATGCGCTAATTTCGCGCAAATACAGGATGCTGCTGTGCCTTTATATATCGAAGAAAGACTTATTGGAACCTGGGGTATTGGACAGAGGCTTATAGCCGATCTCCCCGATGATAAGGTGAGGGAATACGCTAAAGCCATTGGAGCAGACCCGGATGAGCTTACTGCAGCAGCGAAGGAACTTGGTACAGGCTCAAAGCAAGAGTTTCAGAGTGCAGTGTCTTTTCTGGAGGCTGTTGCCAAAACAATCAGCCTAATGGGTTTACAGAAAATACAGCAGAGCAAGCTGATATCTGAGCTTGAGGATGCAGAAAAAAAATTAAGCGAATACCATAATCATCTGGAGGAGCTGGTAGGCAAACGCACCATCGAATTAGAAGAAGAGATAAAACAACGCAAACAGGTGGAAAAGGAACTTAAAGAAAGCGAGAGTAAGTTCAAGACAATAGTATTGAATTCCCCGGACTCGATATTTATAACCGATCAGGAGGGTAACTTTCTGTTCGTTAACGAATCAGCGTCTGATATGCTTGGTTATACTCGAGATGAATTCGGAGGGATGAACGTATCCGATATTTCCTCTCCTGATGACCTTGAGACAAACCTCATGTATTTCAAGAAACTCATTGAGAGCGGAGAGCTGTTCATGGAATTGAATCTGCTCAGAAAAGACGGCAGCATCATACCAACAGAACTTAACGCGTTTGTTTTACCGGATGCTCGGGTATATGGGAGCTGCCGTGATTTAACCGAACGCAGGAAAGCCGAGGACGCTATCCGGAAAAGCGAGAACAAGTATCATATGCTCGTTCAAAACAATCCCGCGGTATTATGGAAGGCCGATGATAGAGGACATACAAAGTTCATAAGCGATAATATCCTTAATGTCTACGGCTACTCTCCCGAGGAGATATACCTGAAGGGGGATGATATATGGTTTGGCAGGATACATCCCGATGATTTAAAGAAAGTCCAGACAGCATATAAGGCATTGTTCGATAAGGGGGAGAAATTCGACGTGAAATACAGGATTAAACGAAGAGACGGTAAATGGATTTGGGCGCAGGATAGGGCTAATGAAACAATCCGCGAGGGTGGGGTAAAGTATGCTTATGGTGTTTTTCATGATATAACCGAACAAATAAAATCTGAAACAAAGCTGAGAGAGAGCCAGGAGCGGTATCGGATGATAACTGAGTACTCAAATGACCTTATTACACTAGTATCTTTTGGAATCAACCCGAAATACCTTTACATAAGCCCCTCCTATGAAAGGATTACGGGATATAAACCCAAAGACCTTGAAGGCAAAAACGCGTTAGACTATGTTCACCCCGAAGACAGACATAAACTCATCTTTTTGCTGAAGCAATATCTAAGCAGGAAGGCTGAGGAATTAATTAAAAGGGATGAATCAACCACGCATGAAACCATAAGCTTTAGGTCAAAAACCAAAGCAGGTGAATGGATTTACTGGGAAACAGCAGCTTACATCATCGGTGACAAGATACTGCTGGTTTCAAGGGATATCACACAAAGAAACGAAGCAATACGGCAGATTAAAGAAAGCGAGGAACGCTACCGCACAATATTCAGCTCAGCCAACGACGGGATAGTTGTGATGGACACCAAAGGTCGAATAATTGAAATCAACAGAAAAACATATGAACTGCTGGGCTTTGAATCCGGGGACTATGTCGGTTCAGAGCTTAAGGATTTAACCAACATTCTGCCGCCTAAAAGCCTGGCGCTGGTATTGAAAAACCTTGGATTAAGGATGATGGGCAAAAATGTACCTCCATATGAGGTTACGATGCTTACGAAAAGCGGCCAAGAGAAAAGCGTTGAAATAAACGCTGTTCCGCTGAAAAAAGAAGATAAAATCATAGGAAACCTAACTATCCTGCGGGACCTGACCGAGAGAAAACATGTGGAAAAAGAGCTTAAGGAAAGCGAAGAACGCTATCGGCTTTTATTCGAGAGCACCGGTACAGCAACCTGCATGTTCGGCGATGACTCCATAATCCAAATATGCAACCTAAAGTATGCGGAATTCGCGAAAATACCCCGGCAGGAAATAGAGGGCAAGATGCGTTGGTATGATTTCGTGGCAAAATATGATCAAGAGCGTATGAAACAATACCACAAGCAGAGAAGCACCGGTGAGGGTAACCCCCCCAACGAATATGATTTCGATTTCGTGGATGCTGAGGGTGAGATAAAAAACATGCATCTGCAGATTGGAATACTCTCGGAAAAAAAACTATGTATAATGTCTCTGATAGATATCACCAAAATAAAGAAGGCCACGGAAGAAGTAAAGAAGACAAAAAAATACATGGAAACATTAATTCAGACCTCACCCGAGCCTATAATAACCACAGACATGCAAGGGCGAATAACCTCCTATAACAAGGCTGCTGAGAAAATGTTTGGATATACTCCCAATGAAGTATTGAATAAATCATCCAGCATATTCACGATACAAGAGGATGAAACCCAGCAATTAATGAAAATCAACGAATCAACCAAAGGAATAACCAACTACGAAATACCCTTGAAAACAAAAGAAGGGAAAAAAATATTAATCAGCCTATCCTATGCCATACTCTATGATGATTTTGGAAACCCCATGGGGGCTATTGGCGTTGGCAGGGACATAACAGAGCAGATAAAAAACCAGCAGGAACTAGAGCAAATCAATAAGAGGCTTATGCGAGCTAAATCCGAGCTCCAGGAAAAAGCCGCTGAACTGATTCAAGCAAACAACCAGCTTAAAGATAAAATGAATGAACTGGAGAGATTCAATAAAGTGATGGTTGGGCGGGAACTCAAGATGATGGAACTAAAAAATAAAATAAAAAAACTGGATAAAAAACAGGGGTGGGATGAATGAATGCATTCTTTTTTATTTTATTTATCCTGTTTTTTATCGAACCTGTTTCAGCACTCAGCGGGGAGAGTCAATCCCTTGACATGGGCTCTGTTACCCTGATTATTACATTGTTTATTGCGCTAATCATAGCAGTAGTATACCGCCGGGAGGTCAGGGCTAAAGACATCAAAATATCGAACGCCCAAAAAAAGCTCTCAATCGGGATAATAGTCATCTCTGTATTGCTTGTTATCACAATAGTGGTAACTGAATTCCAGTACCAGAAAGGCCTGGATGCCTTAATCATTCACCAGTTCAACAAACAACAGCTTAACCTCGCAATAAATATCGCTTCCGGGATAGAAGACCTGATAATGCATCAGAAAAGTAACATGGAAGCAATCTCGAGACATCCTGTGGGAGGGATCACAGACGTAGAATATCTAGCCAGGATATTTCACGAGCAACACAGCAACGATATCCAGCATATATTCCTCCTAAACGAAACAGGTCATCTGGTATATCTTCATCCCGATAATATGCCAGGCATCTATGGGAAGGATTTCTCTTTCAGAGAATACTATACTAAATGCATGCAAACAGGCGAAGCCTATGTTTCCAAAACCCTGATGGTGGGTGGCGAGACATACGAGGATGTGGGCGGCAGATACAACAGCATAATAATCGCAGCTCCAGTGTACAATCAATCAAATGACTTCAAGGGTGTGGTTGGGGTTACGTTATCTATCTCAGAAATCAAAAAAAAATATATCTATTCCGTGGTTTCAGCAGACACGGGTTTCGCATGGTTGATAGACGATAAAGGCGATATAGTCGCACATAAAAACAGAGAATTTGAGGGGATAAATGCTTTAGCATATTTCAGGGCATATGCTGGTGTTGGAAGTATGGAAAAAATCAGGGAAATAATAGTAGACAATATGCTGCTTGGAAACAAGGGAACAGGTTGCTATTTACTGCGGCGGTATCTTAATGATACCAAAGAATCCGAGAAGATTATAGCATACGCCCCGGTGGATATGACAACCAGCATCTGGTCTATAGCGGTTGAAGCACCCACCGAGGAGGTTATTGGGCTGGTAAAAGACTTCTATACAAGGCAACAACAGCTTACCCTTGCAATAATGCTTGTGATTTTCATAGCAACCATTGGGATGGCGGTCATGACCCTGAAATACAATGAGTTACTTGAAGAGGATGTGGAGAAAAGAACAGTTGAGCTTGAGATGGTAAACGAAAATCTTAAGATAAAAAGCCTAAGCCTTGAGGAAACCACCAACGACCTGAAAGATAAATTAATGGAACTGGAGAGGTTCAATAAAACAATGATTGACAGGGAGTTGAAGATGATGGAACTCAAAAAGAAAATAATGATGTTGGAGAAAAAACTGACAGAATAAATCAGAATGGATAACTTAACTCAGAAAAACGTGATAGAACCCCGGGAAAACCCCCCACAACATAAGCCCAGATTCAGTTCGAGCATTAGGTTCAAGCTTTTGGTTTTGATAGCGTTTTTAATCACTGTCTCGGTTTTTGTCGCGATATACATCAGTATCAATTCAATGAAGCAGGTCAACCAGCAGTCAGAGCGCATAAGCCAAAACGCGTTATGTAATGTTATCTGGAAATATCTTCACACTGTAACCTCATCTGAGGTTCGCAGCAATGAGCTGCTATTATCGCAGGTGGAGGATGAGGTCAGGGCTGTTGCCAGCTACACAAAAAACATATTCGAGAAACCAGGGGTTTATTCCAAGGGAGGCTACTGGAGAGCCGAAGACTATATGGCTTACGGGCCTGGGGGACAATACATTAATACTCCCGATGATGTATGCAGCGTTTTTGTACCTAATAACACCAAAATAGATAATAGTATAATATCAATGCTTGAGCTTAGCGCGTACCTCGATTTTATCCTACCTCATTTTTATAATAGAAACCAGCACACTGTAGCCATATACTTTATGTCAAAAGATAATGTTGTCAGGTATTATCCTAACGTTAATTTCAGTGAAGTGATTCCACCAGATTTCATGATAACACAACGCCCACCATATATGAGTGCGGCACCAGAGAGTAATCCCAAGAGAAAGGTTGTTTGGACTCCCGTGTATGAGGACGCAACAGGGAAGGGATTGATAATTACGGCGGTAGCCCCATTATACATAAACGGGGATGAATTCATTGGGGTGGTGGGTGTTGACATAACACTTGAGGATATCAGCGCAAAACTCGAAAACGATGAGCTAATCTACGGCGGATATTTCGTTCTATTAGATGATAGCGGCAAAGCAATTTATTTACCCAAGCAGGGATATCAGCATATCCTCGGTCGAGAGCCATTACCTAATGAATCCTGGACTGACCTGAATAATTGTGTTTCAGAATTTAAACCTCTGTTGGATAATATGACTGCAGGCCGAAGTGGGATAGATATAATCGAGGTGCAGGGGGTGGAACTGCTTGTAGCCTACGTTCCCATGGAGGGGATGAACTGGAGCCTTGCGAGTGTAGTGCAGAGGGAAAAAGTGCTTGAGCCGATAAGCCTGCTTGGAAAACAAATCGAGTCCACAACAACATTAATGGCCTCAGAGATTCTTTTAACCGGTGGAATCATACTAATGACTGCATTGATTATCAGCCTACTGATGGTCAACAACATAACCCAGCCGCTTAGGAAATTATCGATTGCTTCGCAAAAAATCAGTTCCGGGCAGCTGGATGTCAGATTACCCAAACCCGGGAAAGATGAGATAGGCGAGCTCGCCTTGGCTTTCAGCCAGATGATAAAGGAAGTTAAATCATCAAGACAGGAACTGGAGGACAAGGTCAAGAGAAGAACAGATGAGTTAAATAATAAAATAATAGAGCTTGAGAATTCAAGGCTTGCGGCATTAAACCTTCTCGAGGACCTCAACGAGGAGCAGGAGAAAACCGAAGACGCATACGATAAACTAAAGGAATCAGATAAGATGAAAGACGAGTTCATGAACGTAGCAGCCCATGAACTAAAAACTCCGCTGGTGCCCATAAAGGGATATCTGAGCATGATGGAGGATGATATTAAAAAGTATGGGGACCAGGACACTGAAAAAAGCCTTGCTATTATCTCAAGAAACCTGGATAGACTAGAGAACCTGATAGATGATATACTGGATATATCAAAGCTGGAATCCGGTGGAATGAAATTCAACATGGAAAAGGTTGATATCGCCCAGATTATTAATGACTCGGTTCAGGACATGCAATCTTTTGCGTACCAGAAGGGATTATCTCTTGAACTTGACATTGAAAGCAACTTACCGCGGATAGAAGGGGATAGGAGGCGATTAATCCAGGTTGTCACCAACCTCATAAATAATGCAATCAAGTTCACGGAAAAAGGGAGTATATGGGTTATTGCAGAAAAAAAGGACTCCGAGATTGTTGTATCTGTGAAGGATGAGGGTATCGGCATACCATCCGATAAAACAAATCATTTGTTCACGAAATTCTATCAAGTTGACTCCAGCCTGAGCAGGAGATATGGGGGCACCGGCTTGGGGCTGGCGATATGTAAGGGGATAATCGAACACCATTGGGGCAGGATATGGGTGGAAAGCGAGATGGGGGGTGGAAGCAATTTTATTTTCACGATTCCCGTTGAAAGAGGGGGGTATAAAAGAATACTTTATGTAGAAGACGATGAGGATACTCGCGAGATAGCTAGGACATTGTTTCTGCAGGGGGGGTATGATGTTGTGAACATAAGCACGGGGAGCGAATGCATCAGATTGCTTGGAAGAGAAATCTATGATATGTTACTTATAAATACTGATTTATCCGATATGAGTGGATGGCAGCTCTACATTAAAATAAAAAACCAATTGGGCTTGGCATCTACTATGGCTGTGATATTTCTTAGCATGGTACCTGTTGAAGAAAAACATATTAAGGATTTAAAGGAAGGTGGGGTGGTGGATTATATCGTCAAACCGATTGAACCCACAAGTTTGCTTGAAAGAATCAATAATTTCTTTGATGGAGAAACATGATTAATCTAAACTAAAAAAAATATACGGAGGAAAAAATGAGCGATAAAATACTTCATGTCGAGGATGATTTGGACACGAGAGAGTTTGTGGCATTACTGCTGAAAAAAGAGGGATTTAACATCTCATCCGTGGGTGATGGGGAAAGCTGTATGGAAAAAATTGATGAAGGATTCGATTTGATTTTATTGGATATAATGCTTCCGGATATGAGTGGTTGGGATATATTCCAGAAAATCAATAAAAGAGACATGAAAAAAAAGCCAAAGGTGATATTTATTAGCGTCATACCCATCTCAGATGAACGTCTTGAGATTCTCAAGAAGGAGGGGGTATCTGATTACATAACCAAACCCTTTGACAACAATGATCTCATAAACAGAATAAAAAAGGCATTAACGTAAATCAGTTAATCGATAGCGTGTTGTCGACAAAACCTGTGATTGTTGTTAAAACATCAGGGTTAATGCTGTCCTTCACCGCTAGAATAACTCCTGTGAGCTTCCAGGACCTTATCTTACCGCAGAAGGAGTGTGTGAATTTCTCCACCCCTCTTTCCTTATTATATAATAGCAGGCCGGATAATGAATCAAAAAATATAAACCCGCCGGATAGTCTTTTATTTGAAACCAGATTGGATGTCTTGATGCTTAAGTCTACTAGACTCCGAGGGTCGTTGACATAGATGCATTTGGGATTATCTTCGACTTCAAGGCCTGCTGATTTGGATACTGTGTCTATAAAAATTATGTTTTCGTGTTTAATTTTTCTTTTATCCAGTTGATTTATTATTCTTTCAGCGGATTTGTTTGTGGTGATGTATATCCCCTTTTTGTTAGGTAGGTGTTCAATTATCCTGGGTATTGTCTGATGGTATTTATCAAGGTTGATGACAAGTAATGTGGTTTTTTTTTCTTCGATTTTGAAGCTCATTTTTATTAATTATGTGATGACCAAGGATATATGTGTAATATATTGTAAATTTTTTTAACATTCATTTTATTTGTAATATGTTATATTAATGCGGTATCACAGCAACATATAAATATGTTGATATACTAATATAATAGTACCTAAAAAGTATTATACATCAACAAAAATGCTGCGGCACAATAAAAAAACCACACTCATAATACTATTCACATCACTTCTTTTTATAGCGGCATCCAACTATGCGACCAGTGAATACGCTATTGCGTCCTCACAGGAATCTTATTATCCCTCAGAGGATATTTATCTGATTATATCAGGACCCTCTTACATGGATTATATCATCACGATAATCGGGCCTTTTGGCGGTATAGTGTATTCGGATTCGGGTAAAACCGATATCGGCGGTTTATCCTATAAGCACCTAACTGGTTTCAGGGATTCAGGAATTTACAGGGTTGTTTTTGAGGTGGATGAGGTGGATGATGTGGTTGAATCATGTGAGTTTATTGTTTTGGATGTTGGTTTAACCTATACGACCACTTCAACAACCCAAACAACCTCCACATCCACTTCAACCACCCGCACTACTTTGACTTCTACTTCTACTTCCATTTTG
>NJDH01000030.1 GCA_002254405.1 Candidatus Altarchaeales archaeon ex4484_96 | reverse complement strand
TTCCGTCATGTATTGGGAATAACCAATACTACTGAATTCCTCGTTAAGCAGGGTTGCCGTTTTAACCTCGTTTAGCTTGTTTGCTAGTCTCTGAAGTCCCCTCAACCCAATTCTGTTTATGAATCTGACGAATTCGCCGTTTTGCTCAAGATATTCGCCGACAGCAAAGATGACCACGCTTTTACCGCCTGACGGCGGAGCTATCAGCATGGTTGGAATCCCTGCCCTAGCACAAGCCACAGACCAGAGAAACGGCGGAGCTAACGTTTTGCACCTGCCATACTTCCCGAAGGTCATGGCTGTCCGCCTAGTTGCTTTTTAACAAAATTCTCCACAATATGGTGAATTACATCACGCATGTATAGCCTTTTACGCACTTGTTGCTGAAGTCGCCCCATGTATTGATTCAATACTTCCCAATCGCTCTCATTAACTCTAACAAGCTTGTAAGGCTCATCCCGCCTAGGTCTGCCCCGCTTACCCAACCCCGCATCACCTCAAACAGTCAGCCTACAACACAAACGTATATAAAATTAACGCAAAAACACAGAAAACAAAAACCCCAAAAACCCACACCAAAACACAAAAAAACAAAAAAAAGAAAGGAAAATTGAGGAAAGTCAGCAATCCATCTCTGTTCTCAAAGTAAAGACCGCAAAATAGTCTTTGCCCTTCTTAGTTGCCGTTATTTCGTCCCAACTGAAGCTAATCACCCATTCCGTCTCAGCCTCGTTTTTATCCTCGATTACCTTAAAAATAGCGTTTACCGAAAACGCCGATTCTACAACGCTTTCGCCGAAAAACGCCCCAAATCGCTCTCTGACCTCGGGTTTCGATGGGAAATAGCTGAAAATCGCCGATGCTACCGCACGATTGGCATTTATCTCCACTTTTTGTGGTGGAAAACCAAAGACATCCTCGAACACGCCAGAAATCTTTTGTTTTCGCTTTGCAAAATCAAAGTATTCCTCCAGCCATGCTATCCACTTTTCCACGCTTTCCTGCATCACCACCACCTAAACCCCACATACGTGATAAACGTATATAACGTTTACGTAAAAACACAGAAAACAAAAAACCACGCAACCCCAACTAAAACAGCAAAAAACAAAAAAATAAGGGTGCTTTAGGGAAAATCAGCAGTCATCCACGCCAAGAACCTCTACGAAAAAGCCATCCTCGTGTAGTTTTCTGGCTTGGCGGGCGATTTGATGCCATTCGTCCTCAAGGTTTGCTTTTGTGATGTCGATTTCTTTTTCTAGCTCATCCCTTGTTTGCGTCCTTACTTCTCTGACAGCCACTAGCTCGTTTCCGAAAAACACCTTTATCTTTGCAAAATATCGCCAACCATCCCAGCTATACATCGCCCGCCTATAGACTTTTATGCTTATCACTTCCTCAGGTTCAACAAGCTCCTCAATGGGGATGTCCTTGGGTGCATACGTGCAGGTCAGGTCTCCCAGCCCACAGCAGTTTTGCCATTGTTCTAGTGTTTCGTCATCGATGTCCATCGCCTTCAGTCTGCGGATTTTCTCCTCGTCTGGTAGTTGCTTCCACGCAACCTTTAGAGCTAGTGGATATTCCATAGCCGTCTCCCCCTTTTTTTGTATTATACGTTTTGGCATTAATCGTATATAAAATTTACGCTAAACCACGTTTACACAGTTTTGTGCATAACTTCCAAAAAAACATTGAGGAAAACACGGAATTGGCGAAAAAATTATCGTATGGTAAAAAACATTAACGAAAAAAGTTGAAAAAAAGGTTTTCTGGAGTTTTAAGCCGTCAGGTCTATTGTTATCATCTTTTCGCTTTCCAATTCACGCTCATTCAGCAATATAAGCTTGTTTTTAGCCTTCTCCCACACCAGCTTTGGCTCCCGCTTCCCCACAAGCAGGTGCTTCTTTGTGCTTGGGTAATGCTCCGAAAACACCCTTAAATCCGCATACTTCTTTATCCCCGCCTCTGCACAGTCATAGCTAAAGCTGAGGTCATACATGAAATCACCTAGCTTCTCAGCATCCCACGCCCTAAACGGTATTTTTTCAACCACGTCTCTGCGAATCATCGTTAAAGCAAAGCCCACAAACCAAACCTCGATTATTCTTGGGTTCTTTAGTGCATCTATCCACAGGAAGGGATAGTTTTCCCTGTAAATCTTCCCGCTCTTGGGGATTCTTACGGGTTTCACAGTTATGTTAATCTTCATGCTCCTCTCATGCACCCTGCAACAACCCGAAACCACAGGAAAATCGTAGAGCCACGCATCCAGCATAAGCATAGCCACGCTCTCCCTGCTAGGCGTAATATCATCACTCGAAACTATCAAATGCGTATAATCCCGCCTCAGAAACTCGTTTCTAGCTGTGTTATAAGCGTCCTTCATCGGCATATACTTAACCCAAAGCTTATCCACGTAATCAATAGCATCAAAAGCCTCTTTCACAAAATCGAGGTCTCTAGGGCTTAGAATCGCTAAAAGGGGCTTAATCATCTCATCATCCCCTCTAAGCCTCGACATATATGGTATATTCAACCAGCAAAGAGCCATAAGCAGGCACAGTTATCGGAGAGCTAAGCACATCCCTCGCAACCATCATTGGATATTTTGCTTTGGTGCTATTATTCCATCGAATGAATTGGCGGACATATATGCCTATTTCCCGCACCGTTATGGCGTTTCCGCTTTTCTCTATGAATTGACGCCTTAGTTTAAATTCGCTTCTGTTTCCGCTAATAGAAACGGGTTCGGCTTCACATGCTTCGTAGTCTAGCTGTCCTGCACTTGTTCCATGCGGGATTTGGCTCTCTAATGCGTAATCGTTTGGCGAAACCGCAGTAGAGCCTGAGCCAACAACAATCCCGTATGTGTCATCGTTATCTCCCGCTAGATTAAACATCGGATGGACACCATCGCTATACCCTGAATAAGCCCCATACCCTTCATAATATGTGGCAGTTGTTCCGTCCGTTTTCGTGATTTCCACGCTTGTTTTTGCGAAATGAGCATATAACGCTTTGGCAAAGTTAGCAACAAAACTACCTTCACCACGTAAAATCGTTTTTGAGCATGAAGCAACTTTTTTACCGTCTCTATCGTATGCTTCAACCTTGTATTTTACGCCAAACCTCATGTCTCAGCCCCTCTCTAAGCACTAGCTTTAATGGTATATCTGACCGTTAAGGCGGCCCCGTCAGGGACGCTTACGCTTGATGCTAGGACATCCCTGCAAATCAGCATCGTTTTCTGTGTTCCCGCCGAATTCTTAACCACCATGTAGATTCCTATCTCGTTTATGTTTATTGTGTCTCCAGAGTTGTTTGTGAATAATCGGCTCATCCAGAACTTACTATAATTGCCCTCAACCTCAACCTCTGCTTGGAAATCAGTATCCCCGTAGAGAAGCTGACCAGCCCCTGTCCCATGCGTGATTTTAGACGCTAAATCGTAATCGTTTGGCGAAACCGAGGCAGTCCCCGTCCCAACAACAATCCCGATGTCATCTTCTCCCGCTAATCCATTACAGGCTCCAATATCCCACGCATTCGCCGAACCAGCATGGAAAATAGTGTCGCTTGCACCCGAAACGTCAGTTATAGCCTCGTCTGTGGTAGGCGAACCATGACGGTTTCTGAAACAGGCTCTAAGCCACGCTATAAAGTTTCTCAAGAAGCTCTCAGAGTAAAATGTTCGCTCTTCAAGGATTTTGCCGTCTTTTTCAACCCTGAGATTTACTATCGCTTCAATTTCCACTTTTCCATCCCCCCTTTACGCCTCCACGCTAAGGGTGTATTTAACTGTTAGTGTGGCTCCGTCAGGAACTGAGACAGTAGAGCCTAGCACATCCCTGATAAACAGAAATCGATATGAAACCCCATCGGCGGCCGTCATGCTAACTGCAAAGCCTATCTCGTTTACGTTTATAGTGCTTCCCGAGACATTTGTAAAGCTTCGCCTCATGGTGAATTTGCTTATATTGCCATCAACTATGACATCCTCAAATTGCACTTCCTCAACCGTCATCCCGCCGCCTAGGAGTGATGCCAAAGCGTGGTCTGTGGGGCTTACAGGTGTGGAGCCGCTACCAATCATTATACCCCATGCCCAAGCCCCGCTTTCAGCCCTTCCCTCAATCAGCCAGCCGAGGTCATCCACGCTATCAGGAAATATATACCTCTCCATGCCATCCCAATCCACGACAGGGAATAATCCCCCCCTCTCAGTCTTTTTGTTTCTAAAGACAGCGAAAATGAAGCTCATAAAGTTTTTCAGTAGGCTTTTGCTTTTGCTTCGCATTTTCTGGATTATTTTGCCGTCTTTTTCAACTATTATCTCGTATGTCAGGCTGAGGTTTTTCTTTTTTAGGGTTGCCATGCTTAACCCCCTCTCCAGCTAATTAGAGTAAAAAATTATTTTTAAGGGTTATGCTAGGCTAACGCTATACTCTGTGCTAATTTTCGCCTGTTTTGTTGCCTGCTTACCTACCTGACTAGCTATATATTGGCTAAATATGCCTGCATACACAATATTTGGTATGTCGTAATCATAGAAGCACTTGATTTCTGCTTCCCTTTCAAGCAATCCAACAACTACGTATTGATATGACGCTGTTATTTCCGCCTCTTTGGTCATACTAAGGAAAAGAACAATCGAATACTCAGCCCCTACCTCAGCATCCATGAAAATCGGGATAGCAACAAGAAAAGATGATAAAACCTGCCCCGATTCAGAAACAGGCGATGCAGATGTGTTTTGAGCCGTAAAGGAAGAGAAAATCTGCAAACCGCCGAAAGGCGGGCTTACACTATATAAAAAACTTGAGCTAATCTCCGCTTCTCCGCTTATTCCTAGCACATTATATAAAAAATTTGAGCTTATCTCCGCTTCCCTGCTTATCCCTGCAACTAAAAGCGTTTCGCCTTCAGCCCCTACCTCAGCATCTCTGAGAATTCCAGCCGTAAGCACAAGCGAATATTCCGCCTTAGCCTCAGCATCCCTGAGAATGCCACCCGTAAGCACAAGCGAATAGGAGCAACTGACATCAGCATGTAAAGCAGTTGCAGGTCTCCACGACCACTCATAACTGCTTTTTATCTCAGCCTCAAGGTCTATCAGACCTGTGGGCCACTCAGGAGGCCACCAAGGCTGACCACCCACTTCTCCATCAGTTGGATGCTCCACGTAAGGCTCAACTTCTAACGCTAAATCAGGAGCAGTTATCGACAGCCTACTAAACTTGGGTATAATTTCGATAGGTGCATGAGTAGATGACGGAATAAAGCTATTCATAATCGCCCCGAAAATCGCCCCCGTTAATGGAGCTAATAAAAGCCCCGCAAATCCATAAGCCCAATCCTTCCAGCTTTTCGCCAGAACAACCCGCTCTGTCGCCTTCCAACCCTGATAAAGCGAAATATCAGCCGTAATCGTTAAAAACAGCTTATTCCTAAAGCTAACCATCAGATTCGTCCACCAAGCATTTACGTAATCCGCTACGGAATCCCACCATTCACCCACCTGAGTGATTAAGCCCCTAAAGACATTCACAATAAAGTTTACGACATTAACAAACATCCGCCAAAACTGCTTAGCTATCCAAACTATCCCGCTCCACAGCCACCAGCCAAAATTGTAAATCTGATTTCCAACCCACGCTATCCCCGAACCTATCCACTCCAGAGACGCCTTAAATGCCTCTTTTATCCAAGAACCAAGTATATCTAAGCCCTTTTGTATCCATTCGTAAGCTTTTTGTATCCATTCACCTAGCACATCAAGCCCCTTAGTTATCGCATCCCAAATCTGAGAGCCAAAGTGAACCAGACCTTGGAAAATCCCCTGACCTGTATTCGTTATTTCCATCATTTGAGGAACTAAGCTATCAAAGAAGTTTTGAATCCTGTCTACAACACCCGTTAGTGTATCCCAAAGCCAACTAAGGTCAAATAGGGGCGTGGGTGGCATGGTGAACACCTAAAACAGCTTTATCCTGACCTCAATATATCCCTCGTGTATCTTAATCTGGATTAACTGCTTTGCTCTTTCGTCAGCTTTGGCAAAGGCAATATTTTTAAACTGCTCCTCGTTTAGGCGAATCACTATATCTTTGCCTACCAATTCTGGCTTTATTCCAAGCCCCGCTAACGGAGTGCCTGCCAAAATCTGATTTATTAGCCCCGCTGGAGCCTGACTCATGCAAAACCCCCCTAAACACTACTCCATATTGTAAAATTGACCACCATGCAGATGCAGGCTAAGGGATGCTGACCAGCCCACGTCCAAAACTGCTGAGCAAAGTTTAAGACGTATTCCATGAGACGGCGAAAGAAAACCATGATTTGCGATATGACTGACGCTAAAACGGCTCTAGCTTCCTGAATAGACTCCTCAACTACGGGTTGAGCCGCTACCCCTGCAACCACGCTCATGTTCTAATCCCCTTGAAAAAAAATGAGAGGGGCTTAATATAAGGGTTGTCGTCTCAGGGAGCTTATATTAGCCCCCTGAACCAGCCAGAGACGCCCCTTAACAGCCTGCCACCATACCTCATCAGGGCGAATGCCAGCCCACCAAGCACTATCATAGTTGCGATGACACTAGCATTCTCAGCGATAGTTTCAGCTATCTCTCCAAGAATCGTTTGGATGGCGTTAAGGATGTTCTCTAGGATGGTGGCAAGGCTGGGTGGTGTGGACATGGCAATTCTCCCAAACGCATATATACATCGCAAACTTAAAAACATTATGGTGTTGAGCATGGCGAAAAAGAAACGAAAAGACCGTTTTGTGGCTCAAAAAACAGAGGGCATGAGTGAATTAGAGTTTAGGTTGAAAGGGAGCATTGAAAAACTCAAGAAAATGGGAATAAACCCAAAATTCTACCACCCAAGCCCCGACATCGCCTATTTGTTTATCCCTCTCAAAGACGTAGCGAAACTGATAGATGGCAAAATAGAATATGGCAACCACAGAACCTACCTAGAAGGGGAATACCTAATAATTGAGGTGTGGCGATAATGGCAAAAAGAAAATCAATCTTAGACGGATTAACGCTAGAAGATATACGCTTATGCATCCAAGTGGTCAGAGAATACGCAAAAGTTGCTAGAGAGGCTGAAAGAACCCTAAGAATGCTTGGAGGCTCAAGAATACCCCTAAGTGGTAGACCTGACGACCTATGGTATAACCTTATGCAGATGATTATTGAGCATCATAAAAAACCCCCTGAAGCTAGAATTGAGGAAGCAGGCATAGAAGTGGTTGAAAAGCCAGAAGGAGACATCAAACAAGTGCTAGAAAAAATAAAGAGTGGAAAAGCTAAGCCAATAAGCGGAACGTAGCGGTTTTTTGTGTTGTTTCTCTGGTGTGGCTATGCAAACAGCTTTTGCATACCCTCAACTATTTCTCTCAGTATTGCCTCATCACAATGCATAGCAACAAACTTTGCTATTACTTGGTCAATGGTCTCCGTTCCCTTTGTAAACACTTTGGATGCTACCTCGTTTACAAATGCCCTATATGTTGCTCTCAGTCCGCCTTTAATTCCTTCACGGTCAAGGATAGGCACCGCAACCTTGAAATATGGTGTCCTTACCCTAGAAAAGCCCTCTTTCCACGATGAGGTCATGTCGTCTACCACTTGTTGGGCTATACGCCCCGCCATCTCAGGCCCTACAAAGGGAGCTAACAGGGCCGCCCTCAGCCTAAGCATTTTTTCCTGATATATGCTCTCGTTAAGCTCTGGAAGGGCCACACGCTTCTTGGGCATGTTCTATTTTCCCTCCTTCAGGATTTTAGGCTCCATCACGCTATTTAAGCATTATTCTCCATAGGGGGGATGCTCCCCCCTATTTAAAGGGAATATTTAAATATTTCGGTTTGGCTTACAGAGAATGGTGGACGGCTATGGTCAGCCTCAAGAAGGCGTCAGGGATAGCGGTTAAAGACACAATTGCGACCGCTTTGATAGCTGTGGGCGTTTCGATGCTAAAAGGTGGAGAAATAGTGGCTGGTGGCATTCTAGTGCTTTGTGGCTGGGTTCTCTACATGGTAGACCACTACATAGAATAGGATTCTAGGATTTCTCTAAGCCATTCCCATATTTTTTTGAGTATTGTGATTATTGCGTTTAGTATTTTCCGCCATAGCGGTATTTTAACTTTTACTTCGCCTATTGCCCCGATTTCGCCTTCTATTTTTGTGCTAACGGTGATTTTGGCGTTTTCATCGCCAAGTAGCGTTAATGCGTTTCTGTCATGCAGTAGTAAGGGCTTACATACCTCTGGAGCATGTTCAAGCCAATAGTTGAACCTGTCTATTGCATCCTGATAGGCTTGTTTTGCGGTTTTTCCAGCAAAAAACGCCCTGTCTATCGCCGTATCTGAGTCAAAAAACGGAGTTGCGTATTTGTTTGGGAAATCGTTTTCGTCTATCTTGAATCCAAAGACATCGTTATAGCCCAAATAGGCGTCAGCCCCACAGTCTACCATATACGGCCCTAATTCTACGGCGGTTATGCAACTTAATAAGTGGATTATGCGATTTTCTGATGCTTCACAGGTATCTTTATCATCAATTATAAATATTGTTTTACCATTTTGCCCCGTAAATAGGTGTTTATTCCCATGTCCTATCCCCGCAACATATCTAGGGTTTTTCTCCCTTATCGCCCGCATTACTTCAGTTTTTGTTGCTTTTTCAGCATGAAGGTCTATGACATCAAAGCCGTTTTGTTTTGCAGGCTCAACCACGTTTCTTTTGAACCATTCAGCCCCCCAATGCGTGGCTGTCTCCCAATCGCTTCTTATTACTAATATTCTAAGGGCCACTTTAAT
Organism: Candidatus Altarchaeales archaeon ex4484_96; assembly: GCA_002254405.1. Lineage (GTDB taxonomy): Archaea > Altiarchaeota > Altiarchaeia > IMC4 > QMZM01 > EX4484-2. Next base: position 540 of record NJDH01000030.1, on the reverse strand, counting down.
TCACCACGCTCTAGCTTGTATGTAAAGTAGTTGCGATAGATTTTTAATAGTTTTTCGCCGATTTTGGTTTTTGCTTTCATGTGTTTTTGTTCGTCCTCTAGGGTAATTTCAATTATTTCGCCGTCTATGAGCAATACGGTTTTGGCTTTACGCTCATCGTCTGAAAGACAGTTATTTATCCACCAGCTATGAAGCTTTATAACGTCATCATCGCTAAAAAATACTGTGGTCATTCGTTTTCTCCCCCCTTTTTCTTTTTAAACACTATATCCCTCAACCTTTTCTTGACATCGGCGATAAATCCCCGTATAACGTAGACTAATAGCACTATGCAGACGCCTAAGACGATTATGCGGATTATTTTGACTATCATTTTTACCACTCCTCTTCATATCCTATTTCTTCCTCAGTAAGGTATTCGTATAGTGCATCTTCAAGCCATTTGACGTTATCTGACACATCTCTTTTGAAATCTTGGTAGTATTCGGCGGGTATTTTGTGTTTCTCAAAGATGTCTCTGAGTTTGCGTAGGTGTTGCAT
>NJDH01000029.1 GCA_002254405.1 Candidatus Altarchaeales archaeon ex4484_96 | reverse complement strand
TAAATGAGCTGGTTTTCTTAATCCGAAGGCCCTCATATTTCCTGTAACTAAAGGGTAAGGCAGCAACAGGGTTACCCTCATCATCCGATACCAGCACAGGCCCCCCCTCTAAATCCCCTAAACCCCTGATAAGCTTGAACAAATCATCAAGCTCACTTGCTTCAAGAGAGGATATCTTTCTTTGTTTTTTTATGCCGGCTCTTAAACAGAGCTCCTCACCCAAGAGCCCACCCAGGTTCAAATCAGATGCTAGAAAAGAAACAACATTCTTTTCCGAACCCTCTATTAAACCATCAAGCCCGCCCCTATCCAGGGTGAGGGGATTAATTCCCGCAGGGGGATAATGATAGAGCTCACCTACCCCAATCCTCCGATGCTGCCATTTTTGCCACTCTAAAACACCCAATATCTTTTTGTCCTTATCACAGAATATTATGTTACCTGAGCCGAATAACTCAGCCACCAGCAGATAGAAACACTGCTTCCCCTCGAAAACAAACTCTATTATGCGGTCGAAATCGGCTTGCTTGACCTTACGGATAAAACAACCCTTCAGGTGTTTCCTCAACTGCATCGCATACGAGGTGGGCGCAGAAGGTGAGCTGCGCTCATATGAGCTGAGGCATAGGTAGTTTGATGCGATAATCAAATCCCTGTTTCCTTCACCAGGGAAAAAAAGTTTTATTTTAAGCTCATGGTCTCCTATCTGATAAACGTTTCTCACCCTGGCGCCTTCAAGCAGGGTGTTTAATTCATGTGCCAGAATCTTAACATCCAGGGATGAAAGCTCGGATCTCATTGTAGCAGCTTAAGTAATATCGCTTTCTGGGTGTGAAGGCGGTTTTCAGCCTGCTCCCATACTATGGATTGTGGTCCATCAAGTACTTCATCGGTTATCTCCATGCCTCGATGAGCGGGCAGGCAATGCATGATGCGGCATCCGTCGGCGGCCTTCTCAAGCAATGACTCATTCACCTGATAGTCCTGGAATGCCTTAAGCCTCTTTTTTTTCTCGGATTCATCGCCCATCCCCACCCAGACGTCGGTGTAGATATAATCGGCTCCTGTAACTGCATCAACGGGATTGGTGTATTTTTTTATCTCAGATGATGCCATGGATTGGGCCTTTAATAAAAGTTTCTCGTCGGGGGCGTATCCAAGGGGCGAGGCAATAGATAAATCAACGCCCGTCATCGCGCAACCCAGTATCAGCGAGTTGCATACGTTGTTTCCGTCTCCCACGTAGGCCAGCTTGACTCCTTTAAGCCTGCCCCGTGATTCCCGGATAGTGTAAAGGTCTGATATAACCTGGCAGGGGTGCTCTAAATCAGATAATGCGTTGATTACCGGCACCGTTGAGTACTCAGCCAGCTCAAGAAGGGACTTATGATTGTATACGCGGGCAGCTATTGCATTAGCGTATCGGCTTAAAACACGGGCGCTGTCTCCAATGCTTTCTCCTCTGGAAAGCTGGGATGAGCCGACATTAAGGTTTATGGATTGTCCTCCAAGCTGAAACATAGCCACCTCAAAGGATACCTTGGTTCTCGTAGACGGCTTCTCAAACAGTAACACAAGGGATTTATCCACCAGAGCATCCCTTGAAACAATCGGGTTTTTCTTGATGCGCTCTGTTTCGGTCAGGATATTGCTCAGTTCCGCATCACCTAAATCGGTCATCGAAAGCAGGTGCATTTTAGAGATAAATTGATTCCTAGAATTCCAATATATCACTATGTATTTGAATAGATAAATATGGTTAAAAAAAGTGTGTCATCCGATGTTGATTCGGTTGTTTTGGACATCAGCTCGATGAGGGTGCGGGGTGCGCTAAACATAGCAATCGAGGCCTCTAAGGCGTTGGGGGGTCTTGTGCGCTCGCTTGAAGCAAACCCCCCTTTGATACAAGAGCAGCTTAGGATTGCAGGCGATAAGTTGAAGGGAGCACGACCCACTGCGGTATCGCTCCCTAACTCGGTTGATTACATCAATTATCTCGCGGCGAAAAACCTGGATTTGGGAGGTGAGGAATACAAAAAACAGCTGGTTGATGAGATAAATGAGTTCATCAAGGAACTCGCATGTTCCCTTGATGAGATAGCCGAAATAGGCTCTAATGTCATAGAAGAAAACGATAGGATATTAACTCACTGTAACTCGGATACAGTGGTGCACATACTTAAGCGGGCACATGCTAAGGGTAAGAGATTTATGGTCTACGCGACCGAGACCAGACCCAGATTGCAGGGTCACATAACAGCAAAAGAATTGATTGATGAGGGGATACCCGTCACCCTGATAGTTGATTCGGCTGCATGCCTCACGATGCATGAGAAAAAGATAGATAAGGTTTTGGTTGGCGCAGATACTGTTTACGTGGACGGGGATGTGATAAACAAAATCGGGACATCCCAGATAGCCTTATGTGCTAGAGAGCATGATATTGATTTTATTGTCGCGGTCGAGTCCATCAAGTTTTCTCCGCAGTCGCTGATGGGCTCTGTTGTGAAAATCGAGGAGAGAAGCTTAGATGAGGTGTGGGATAGACCATATCCGGGTTTAGATATATTTAATCCCGCCTTTGATGTAACCGATTCCAGGCTGGTGGAAAAGATTATAACAGAATTGGGGCTCATGCCCCCGGAAGCGGTTTATCAGGTGGTGAAGGAGAAATTCAGCTGGGAGCTATGATGAAGTTCAGCTTAGATGCGAGGAAAACGGTTTCAGAGAACGCTCAACTGTATTATGATAAATCCAAGAAGGCGGCTAAAAAAATAAAGGGCGCTAAGATAGCCTTAGATAAGACCAACGAAAAGATTAAGGCATTAGACCGTACTGAACTGGTTGAGGTTAATGTCCCGAAAAAGAAGGAACCTGTAAAGAAAAAATATTGGTTTGAGAGGTTTCGTTTTTTTACGAGCAGTGATGGTTTTCTTGTGGTTGGGGGTAAAGACGCGTCAACAAACGAGAACCTGATTAAAAAACACACATCCGGGGGGGATATTGTCTATCATTCCCAGGTGCAGGGGGCTCCTTTTTTTGTGGTGAAAAACCCGGAAAACAAGTTAATCCCCGAGTCCACTGGAAGGCAGGTGGCGCAGGCGGCGGCGGCATACAGCAAGGCATGGAGCCAGGGTATTGGCTCGGTGGACGTCTATTATGTCAGCCCCGAGCAGGTTTCAAAGGACGCCCCCTCAGGCGAATACCTACCCAAGGGCGCTTTTATGATATACGGCAGGAAGAAGTGGGAGAGAAACACCCCCCTGTATGTTGCGGTGGGTTTCGTGATTGGGCGGGAGGGTGTTGAGGTTATTGGTGGGCCTGTTGAGGCTGTTAAGTCTAAAACAGATTTATTTGTTCAGCTGACGCCGGGTAGCAAAAAAAGCAAGGAGCTTGCTTCTGAGATAAGAAAAAAAGTAGCTGATAAAACAAAAAAAGAATACAGACCCCTGATAGAGAAAATATCGCTCCAGGAGATACAATGTTGGATTCCAGCAGGTAAGGGTCGGATAAAGAAAAGATAAACTATCTATTGTTGATTAGGGATTCATCGGTTACTTCTTCTCCAGAGGATAGTTTATGGATTTTTTTCTCGAAATGGTGTATGCGGTGGATGTATCGCCTATCCCACATCGTATGGTATATTATCATAACAAACCCTATCGCAAGCATGATAGCAGCCAATACCATCACCATCTTGTTCATCTCAAATATTTTTAGGGCGCCCAGGCCCACGGCAACCAAGGCTGTCCCGGTTCTTATATAAGACAGGCTTGTGCGTTCTTTCGCCAGCAGCGTGCGCTCCTCGGATAAAAGATCAGGCAGGCTGAGTTCTTCGCTTTCCAGTACCATTAATTAAACACCCAAGAATCTATAAACATAAGATAATATATTAAGTAATATCTCGCATGATAATAAAAATCTTTCGTTAGATGATGGCAGATTTAGCGGATAAAATCCAGGAAATAGAAGACGAAATCAGCACCACCCCCTACAATAAGGCAACACAGCACCACATCGGCAAGCTGAAGGCTAAGCTCGCGCAGCTTAAAGAGGAGTTGACCAAAAAGAAATCAGGCGGGGGAGCAGGCGGTTTTGGTGTGAAAAAAGAAGGCGACGCATCGATTGTATTAGTCGGGTTTCCCTCATGCGGTAAATCCACTCTCCTCAACAAGCTGACATGCGCTAAATCAAGGACAGGTAGCTATGAGTTCACGACCCTAAACGTCATCCCAGGTGTCATGCAATACAAGAGCTCAAAAATACAGATACTTGATTTACCCGGAATAATAGAGGGCTCATATAGGGGTAAAGGCAGGGGTAAGGAGATTCTCTCCATGGTGAGGACAACAGATTTGGTGCTCATACTGGTTGACGTGAACAAACCACACCAGATAGCAGAGATAAAAAAAGAGCTTTATGAGGCGGGACTGAGACTTGATTGTGCTAAACCCAACATAAGAATAAAGAAAACCGAGCGGGGAGGCGTTAGAGTAGCCTCAAGTGTTGAATTAAGCAAACTAGACGAGAAATTGATTAAAGACATTCTCTCCTCTTTTAGCATACACTCAGCTGAGGTAACACTACATGAGGACGCCTCCGTGGATGAGTTAATTGACGTCGTATCGGATAACAGAGCCTATATTCCCTCGATAACGGCGGTAAACAAGATTGATACGATGGATAGGGATAAACTCATTGATTTGATGAAATCCCTGGACCGGAAGGTTATCCCGATATCAGCTACCATGGAAACGAACCTGAACGTCCTAAGAGATGAAATCTATCGCAAGCTGGGTTTAATCCGATTATATATGAAGCCACAGGGGGGGGAAGCAGACCTCAGTGAGCCTTTGATTGTAAAAAAAGGCGTGAGCGTAAGGGAGGTGTGCCGCAAGATACACAGGGATTTTGAAAAGAATTTCAGGTACGCGAGAATATGGGGTCATTCGGTTAAATACTCCGGTCAAAAAAAAGGGCTTGAGCATGTTTTATCTGACGGGGATATCATCAGCATCATAATAAAAAAGTAAAAGCATCATATCCTGAAATCCTCAAGCCGAATGTAAACAGAAGCCCTCTCATGCAGGTATTTGATAAGATTTTGGTATGTTTTGTTTTTGCTTAATGTTTTTGAGTCCCCAACCAATATAAGTTTCCTTTTAGCCCGGGTTAGGGAGACATTAAGACGTCTTAGATCAGAGAGAAATCCTATATCCCCCCCGGGGTTAGAGCGAACAAAGGATACGATGATAACCTGTTTTTCCCTTCCCTGAAACCCGTCCACTGTCTTGATCTCCAGCTCGTCTCTCAGCTCGATTGGATTATTCATTCGCAGCAGATTAACCTGGTCATCATAGGGAGATATTACCCCAATATCCGCTGGGGGCACCCCCGCGTTTAATAACAACCTGAGTATGGCTTTGATGTAGTCTGCTTCCAGCGGGTTTATCTTTGATGTCGAGCCCATTCGAGTTTTCTCCTTCGGGCACTCATCTGATGTGTCCAGGTATATTACCGGATTAGCCCCCTCCGGATAACCCAAATCCCCTAACCTGTGATTCTTAACCGAATCATGTGCTATAAGCGCACCATTGTAGAATGCTTTGTTTGAGAAGTCCATTATGTCAGCGTGCATCCGGTATTGTATCCTTAATACGCTTCTTATTTTATCGTCATGTAATCGCATAAGCCGCTCAAATAGACTCTGTGACAGCCCTAAACGTTTCGCTTCCTGGTTCAGCACGGTTGGAGGCAGTTGCTTGTGGTCTCCGGCTAAAACAACCTTTTTTGCGCAAACAAGAGGGATTAGAGCGGATGGCTCCGTGGACTGGGTGGCTTCATCTAACACCAGCAAATCAAAGCTACGCTCCTGCATGAGCTCTGAGCCTGCTGTGGAGTTGGTGGTGCACACTACGTCTGCGTCTTGTAGTATCTGCTCTATGATCTCTCTCTCTTTTTCCTGTGCTCCGTCGAAAAATGCGTCTATTTTCTGCTGGAGTTTCACCCACTTAGCCATCTCCTTTATTTTAGCGCCTGAAACCCCTCTTGAGCCGGCTCCCTGCGAGGCAAGCCTCAGTATCTTATTGTCGCTCATGCCGCGTCTCCACCGCATATGAGGATATGGTTGTTTATGGCGTTCCTCGATTAGTTGAAAGGCTTTGTCCCTCAGCTGGCGCACCTGCAGGTATCTTGGGTTATCCTCTATCATGCTGTCGAGGGTATGCTCTCGCAGCAGGGGTGTGACCCTGGCTGGGTGGCCTACCCTGACTGCTTTAACCCCTGATTCCACCAGCTTCTCTAATATGTTGTCTACCGCAACATTCGAGTCCGCACACGCCAGTATCCTGTTTCCTGCTTCAACCGATTGGTGTATGAGTTCCACGGCAGATACTGTTTTCCCGGTCCCCGGCGGGCCGTGTATGAGGTAGATGTCTTTGGCCATAAGCGCTTTCTGCACTGCTTGCATCTGGTATCTGTTGAGTTTTTGGTTTATCGGGTTGTGTGATTTAACCGGGTTGAAGGAGGGTGCTTTAAATCCAAGCAATACCGCTGTTAGCTTTTTAAGCCGGCCTGATGCGTCATCAACCTTTTTTAGGGCTTCAAGCATTCTCTGGTATGTCACATCGTTTACATAGAGGTCTATTCTGCAGGTGCCTTTCAGCAGATAAGGGGGTGGGGTGGAATCGAAGGCAAGGGTTAGGGAGTATGTGGTTTTTTCTGTTACCGTGGCGGTGGGGTTATCCGGGTTCAGGGGGTCTTTTTTGCTTAACATCACGAGGTCGCCGACTGATATTTCATGCTCGGGCAGCTGCGTTCCCTCCCCTTTTTTGCTGTATTTGACGTGTATTCTACCGCCTAATCCAGTCCCTGTTTTCTTGCCCCTCATGTTTAACAGGGCTCTTCCTTTCCGCTCTCTTTCCCGCCCGCTTAATGTTTTTATCTCTTTCTCGTGTTTGATCATTTCCGCGTCGCGTTCAAGCTGAACGAGGTGGATGAATTTTTTCACGTAACCACTAACATAACCTAATGAGCTCATGTTCGATATATTATCCCTGAATAGCAATTAATATGAACGAATATTCTAAAATGCTTAACCAGGTTGATAAAATAACTCTGGATGATAAAACGATTTATTTAGTTGGCACAGCACACGTATCACCTGAGTCCGTTAAGCTGGTTGAGCAAACAATAAACGAAATAAACCCCGATGTTGTTGCCGTAGAATTATGCCAGCAGAGACATGATGCGATATTAGAGCAAAAAAGATGGGATGATACTGAAATAGACAAGGTCATCAGGGAAGGCAAATCATACCTGTTTCTGATGCAATTATTGTTAAGCAACTTCCAGAGAAAAATAGGTGATGAGCTGGATATTAAACCCGGTTCCGAGATGCTTAAATCCATCAAAATAGCTCAAGAAAAAAACATCAAAATCGCCTTGGTTGACAGGGACATTAAGGTCAGCCTAAAAAGAGCCTTTAATCTAATGAGTCTGAAAGAAAAATTTTTTTTTGTTTACGCTCTATTCGAGTCGTTGTTTGAGGGAGAGCAGGACTCTCAGGAGCTAATGGAGCAGCTGAAGGACAAGGATATTATCACCTCCCTGATTGAGGAGCTCGGACGTGAAGCCCCATCCATAAAAAAAGCACTAATAGACGAAAGAGATAGGTACATAGCATACAAGCTACTGGATATACAAGCCCGAAGTATCGTAGCCGTTTTAGGAGCAGGGCATATAGAGGGAATAAAGCAGATAATAGAATCAGAGAAGCCCATATCAAAAATAAGCCGACTGGATGAAATAAAAAAACTGGATGATGTGACTGAATCCCTCTCATTATGGAAATACGCGGGTTATCTTGTTCCCGCCCTCATAGTAATATTGGTTGTTTTGGGGTTCACGCTGAAGGGTGGGGTTTTCGTCTACGAGAGTCTTTTAAAGTGGGTTTTGATTAACGGATGCTTTTCTGCTCTCGGGGTTGTTTTAGCATTCGGCCATCCGCTTTCGGTATTAACGGCTTTTTTAGCAGCCCCTCTCACATCGCTTAATCCTCTTCTGGCAGCCGGCTGGTTTGCGGGATTAATGGAGGCTAAGCTCAGAAAGCCTAAAGTAAAGGATTTCGAGCAGATGCTGAAACTAAACAATCTCGGAGACTATTGGAGAAACGGAGTGACCCGGATTCTTCTGGTTATTGCCTTCGCGAACCTGGGTTCCGGGCTTGGAACCTACATTGCGGGAGCAAGTATTTTCGCAAGCATCCATGATGAATTGATAGCCTTACTTCCCTTCTAATATCAAATCAAGCGCTTTTTTAACCGCCTTAGATGCGGATGCCCTATGTATTCGGTCTTCGAAACCCGGTTTTTCTTTTTCTTTTAGGAGTAAATCAGTTACCCCCGATGAGTTCTCCACTAAAACAACCGGTTTATTGTTGCATAATGCTAATGATATCTCAGATAAGGTTCCAACTCCACCGTCCACTGCTATCACAGCATCAGCTGATGAGACTACAAGCGCATTACGGGTGTTACCTAACCCTGTGGTTAATGGCACTACAACATGCTCGTTTGCTTCTTTTTTATCCAGTGAAGGCAGTATTCCGATTGTCAAGCCGTTTTTTTGTCTTGCACCCTTACATGCGGCCCGCATAACACCCCCTCTTCCGCCGCAAACCAGTATGCAATCGTTTAAGGCTATGTCTTGTCCTATTTTTTCAGCATAATTAATTGATTTTAGAGAAACAGATTTCTCCCCTCCGACAACCGCTATTATTGGTTTCATGCAAGAATAAATCAAAGCTCATCCAGCTTAATTAATCTGCTTTCGAGAGCAGACTCCAGGGCATCCCTGTTCTTTTTGAAGTCCTCGAGTTTTTTCTTGTATTCGGTTCTCTTTTTGTTGAACTCGCTCATTTTATTGTCTATTGTTGTTTTTTCACTAGTCAGCTTCTCTTTTGATTGAGCTATCTGCGCGTCGATTTCATCTAATTCCTTCTGCTTAAGATCTCTTTTTTCCTTCAAAGACTTTCTTTCATCGTGTAGGTTGCTTATTGATTTATTGATGGCCTCTCTTTTCTTCTCTAGTTCGGGTATTTCTTCCTCTATCTTCTTTGATTGTTTTTCGAGATTCTCCAGTTCAGTTGCGCATTCGTTTCTCTCGGTTATCATGTCCTTGAATTGTTGTTCTATGTCGGATCTTTCTGCTTTGAGGTTCTCAAGCCCTTCGTTTATTTCTTTTTTTCTTTTCTCTAATTCCTTTGTCGATATCTGCCTCCTGCTTGTTGTAATCCTCTATCTCGGAGTTAATATCAGAAACCTGCTTCTCTAAATCAGCAATCTGCCCCTCACAAGATGAACGCTCACCCTCAATATCCGCCATAAGATCTGTTTTTCTCTGGGATAGATTGCTCTTTTCATCCTTAATCCCCTGCTCCTGCTTTTTTATCTCCTCAACCTCGGCTTCCCTCTCAGCCTTCAATTTCTCTTTTTCCTCCCACAGGGCATCCATTTTGGCTATCTGCTCGTCTATTTCCTTTAGTTTATCTTCTGTTGGACCTAAATCCGTTGATACCTTATCAACCTCGGCCTGAATCTTTAATACCGCTTCCTGCATATATTTCTCTTTAGCCAACAACGCATCTCTTTCTGCTTTATCTGATATCAGGTCTATTTCGGATTTTTCTTTAGCCATCTCCTCGATTTTCTTGTCTAAATCAACTCTTTCAGCTATTAAGTCGTTTACTTTATCCACTATCTCTTTTTTCTTCAACTCTATTTTTTTCCTTTCCTCTTCCCTATCTTTTCTTGATTGCTTTATTGCCTTTGATTCTTTTTCTTTTAGTTCCTTTCTTTTTTTGATGTTTTCTTCCTGCATCTCAAGGTTTTTTATTTCTCTGTTGACGCCCTTGATTTTGTTTTCTAGCTCGTTTATCCGATCATCATATTTTGAGCTCTCATCCTTGAATTTATCTAATTCATTGTTGAGCTTCGCTCGGTTGTTCATTATTTCAGTGTATTCCTGTTTAACCTCATCCCTTGATTTAGTGAATTCGTTGATTTTTTCTGTAAGCTGTGTTTTTTCTTCGTTTAAGGTTGTTAGTTTCTTTTTTATATCATCTTCTTTAAGGCTTATTTCCTCGGCTTTGACCTTACATTCCTGTTTTTTCTTTTCAATAGCCTTCTCCTGGTTTTCGAGATTGGATACCTCATCACTTATGCTCTGTACTTTACTCTCTAATTGGGATATTTTTTTATCATAGGATGAGTAATGTCCACCTATGCTGTCAAGCTCTGTGGAAAGCTTGTTTTTTTTCTTCATTAATTCGTCGAAATCTCCTTTCAGTAGCTTTTTTCTTTCAGAAAACTCGCTTATTTTGTTTGTTATGTTTTCTTTTTCTTCGGCTAATTCATTTTGTTTGTTTTTTATCTCTTCTTCTTTAGAGCTTATTTCCTCGGCTTTGACCTTACATTCCTGTTTTTTCTTTTCAATAGCCTTCTCCTGGTTTTCGAGATTGGATACCTCATCGTTTATGCTCTTGGCTTTATCCTCTAAATCTTTTATCTTGGTTGTATAGGTCTCTGTTTTCTTCTGCAGGTCTGCTATTTCGTTTCCTAGTTCTGTTCGCCTTTCCACTAATCCGGTCATGGCTTTCCTTTGTATTTTCCTTTTTTCGGTTATGTTGTTTATTCTTGATTCAATATCCTGTTTTTTCTCTTGGAGTTTTGTTTTTCTTTCGTTGATTTCCCCGATGTTTGATTTAAGCTCTCTAATATCATCGAAGCCTTTTTGTCTCTTTTTTAGGATTTCCTGTTCTTGTTTCTCTAAATCCCCTAATCCCACCGCTATTTTTTTCTTTTTATCCTCTAATCCGGCAATCTCGTCTTCGGTTTTTTTGGCTGCTTTTTTAAGATTTTGCATCTCAGCTTCCAGCAGGGTTATTTCCTTATCGGCTTGCGCTATCTCTGTTAGTAGATCTATCTTGAATTCTTTATGCTGCATTTCCTTCTTTTTAACATCAATAGCTGCTTTTTTCTCTTCAATCTTTTTCTTCTTATCTTCCTCGGCCTTCTTCTTAGCTTCTTCTTCAGCTTTTTTCTTATCCTCTTCAGCCTTCTTCTTGGCCTCCTCCTCGGCCTTCTTCTTCTCCTCAGCCTTCTTCTTCTCCTCGGCCTTCTTTTTAGCCTCCTCCTCGGCCTTCTTTTTAGCCTCCTCCTCGGCCTTCTTCTTGGCTTCTTCTTCAGCCTTCTTTTTATCCTTGCCTTTGGTTTCTTCCTTAATAGCTCCCTTCCTCTTTTTTGTGGCTATCCGTTTTTTGATAACACCCAGCACCTTATCAAGCTCTTCATCACGTTCTCCGCCTGCCTCTTGTTTTTTTGTTTTCTTCTCTTCTCCCAGATTCATGTCAATATTCTTCCCGGCGGTAAGTATCTTGTCTCCAGTGAACGTGTATTCTAGTTTAAGTATGTCTTGGTCTTCCAGAATCTTGGCCAGCTCTTCAAGAGATTTCTTGTCGGTGTCAAGAAGTTTAGCGGCTACAGATAGTTTTATTTTTCCTTTCTTTTTAACTAAATCAGGTAATGCGTTTATTCCGGTTTTTATTTTCTCCACCATCTTGATTAGAATATTAAATTAAATTAACATTTCATACCATAAATATTTTTGGGTAAATTACTGCCTGTTATCAACAAATAGGCTTTGAGATATTTCTCCTTGGTTTTTTTTATCACATCCTGTGGCAGCTTCGGAGCAGGTGGTTTTTTATCCCATTCAAGCCCGTTTAGATAGTCTCTTACATACTGTTTATCGAAGCTTTTTGGGGATACGCCCTTGCAGTAGTCTTGTGCCGGCCAGAATCTTGATGAGTCAGGAGTCAGTATTTCGTCTATGAGAATCAATTCATCTTCTATTAGCCCGTACTCGAATTTTGTGTCAGCGATTATTATACCCCTTTTTTGCGCATGCTTTGATGTTTTATCATATATTTTTATGCTTGTTTCCTTAAGTTTCTCGGCTAGTTCACTACCTATTTTATCTGCTATAACATCAAAGGATACATTCATATCATGTCCGCTTGATGCTTTTATGGCGGGAGTGAATATCGGTTCATCCAGCTTTTCGTATTCCACTAAACCCGAGGGCAACCTAACACCGCATACCGTACCATCCACCTTATACTCGCTTAATCCCGAACCGGCTAGATAGCCTCTGACCACGCATTCAACATCGATTCTTTCGGTTTTTTTCACAAGCATGGTTCTCCCTTCAAGCTCACTCAAATGCCCATCTAACCTATCGGGGAAATCCCCTAAGTTGGTGGAAATAAGGTGATTTTTGATTATATCGCAGGTATAATCAAACCAGTAGGCAGACAGTTGGGTTAAAACCTGTCCTTTACAGGGTATTGCATCAGGCAGAACACAATCGAAGGCAGAAATCCTATCTGTTGCTATAATCAAAAGCTTATCATCTAAATCATAGATATCCCGCACCTTGCCTCTCGAGTAATGCTTTAATGGAAGATTTGTTTCAAGCAACATCTCTACTTACCCCATGTTAATTATAGGGACATCTTATTAAATGACTGAATATTATCTCAGCTCATATGTCGATGCTTTTACCGTTGGTTAGAAGATGCACGTTGGAGCCTATCTCGTATCCTTGGCCTGTCGCAAGCTCAGCGAAGCTGCCTCTCATCATCATGCTGCCGTGGCAGGGTATAATATGCTCGGGCTTTAATAGTTTCATCAGGTAACGGTGGTCTTCCCGGGATGCATGCCCTGAAACATGAATCCTGTCGAACACCTTCACCCCATAGTGGCTTAGTTTGGTTTCAAGCGCATACCTGCTTGCCTCATTTAATGGCGTTGGGATGACATTAGCGCAGAATATTAGCGAATCATTTTCTTGAAACCTGAAGGGTAATCTCCCGTCTATCATCCGGGATAGCACCGAATCAGGCTCGCCCTGGTGCCCTGTCACAATAAGGAAATAATCCTCTCTGGCTCCGTTATTTATCTCTCCCAGCATGTTTCTTATAGCCTTAGCTGATGAACAGATTCTTGACTCGGAGGGTAAATCGATTAAATCATATTTTTTCGCTAAATTAATGTTTTTTGACAATGAACGCCCCATGATAACCGGCATACGCCCGGTTTTCTCTATCTCGTCGACGATGGCCTGAATCCGTTCAACATGGCTTGAGAAGGTTGTGGCAACAATCAATCCCCCATCAATAAACTCCAGCACATCCCTTAGCTTGGCTCTGACCACGGACTCCGATGGCGTTTTACCCTGACATGCGACCCTAGTGGACTCAACAATCAAGGCTTTCACGTTATCTTTACCCAGCTCCCTCAGCCGCTTATAATCCGTTTGGGCTATGAGTGAATGATTATCCAGGCGATAATCAGCCGCATAGACGACTATTCCTTCATCCGTATGTAATACTACAATAGAGGCATAGGGGATGGAGTGTGTTACTTCAACCAATTCTACGGCAAAATGTCTGCCTGCATCAATTTGCTCAAGATAATCCACAGGCTTGTAGTTTCCCCCCCGGTATTCTTTTTTTGTTATATCCAGTGTATAGGGTGTTGAGATAACCGGTGTCTTAGGCTTATGTATCGGTATCGCCCCGAAGTGGTCCAAGTGGCCGTGTGAAACCACCTGGGCTTTAATGTTGCTTAACCTGCTGGGGTCCGTGATGATATCCATCTCCTGCAGTTCAGCGATAGAGCTTTTCTTCAGCCGGTTTGTGTCTTCATCATAGATTTGCAGGGTGTCAAGCCTTATGCCGTTGTCTAAGGCTATTGTTTCGTTTTTTATGCTAACACCCGTCATGTTTCTCCCTACTGCCTTGTAGCCGCCTACTGCTGTTATTTTCATCTTCGATACTATCTTATTTGACGTCAATCATATTAATCTATGTATGAAAAAAAGATTGTTCATCGCGCTGCCCCTGCCTTATGGGTTCCATGATACATTATCCGGGTTGCAAGATAAGATACGGCATTTGGGGAAAATGAAGCTTGTTGAACCTGATAATGTTCATCTAACCCTGAAATTTTTGGGCAACGTCGAGGTGGATAAAATCCCGGATATCGAAAAGGCACTTGCCCCCATCAGAGAATATAAAAAATTTGAGTTAAGGGTTTATGGCTTAGGCGCATTCCCCAACAACAAAAGACCTAGGGTTATCTGGTTGGGGGTCGAAAAGGGGGTTGATGAAATAGCTAGCATCCACGAAAAAATCAGCTCAGAAATGATTAAAGTCGGTTTCACAGCGGATAAAAGATTCCACCCCCATTATACGCTTGCCAGAGTAAAGTATTTAAACAACAAACTTGGACTTAGGGAAATCCTTGTCAAAAACCGCGAGCAGGTGTTCGGGGAGTATACGGTTGAGAGAATTACTTTAATGGAAAGCCATCTATCGCCTAAGGGCCCTGCTTATACTGTGCTTGGGGATTTCCGTTTGAGTTAACAGTATTTATTTCTGGGAGATAAATAATTCTAAAATGAGAACCGCATCCTTTGATAGGAAAACCAGGGAAACAAAAATAAAACTTGATTTGAGTCTAGATGGTGCGGGAGAAGGCAAAATAAACACTCCCATGGATGACTGCTGCGCTACCTGCGCGGTTGATTTAGGCGGCAGACCCTATTCAATTATTGACATCAGATACTCTGAATTCAAGAATGCGAAACTGGGGGACGTCTCCAAGGAGAATATAGCTCATTTTTTTGAGTCACTGGCCTTGAATGCTAAAATGAATCTCTATCTTCGGGTTGAGGGAGCCAACGACCACCACAGGGTTGAAGCCTGCTTTAAGGCCTTATCCCGGGCTTTACGCGACGCAGTGAGTGTTAGCGGCGAGGGTATTCCCTCAACAAAAGGCGTGATTTAAATAAAATGGAGTACGTTGACCTCGGTTATGTTCCTGGTGAGGAAGTCATATGCCGTTTTTTTGTGGAGCCAAACAACATTAGCCTGGAGGAGGCTGCTAACCATATAGCGGGCGAGTCTTCTATCGGGACTTGGACGGATATCGCAACAATGAAACCCGATATCGCATCCCGGCTTAAACCTCACGTGTACTCTATCGATAAAAAATCGGCTGTATGTGAGATATCTTATCCAACCGAGTTGTTTGAGGGGGATAATATGCCCCAGATTTTATCCAGCATAGCGGGCAACATTTATGGGATGAAGGCCGTAAACAACCTCAGGCTTTTGGATTTCAGCTTCCCTAAGTCTCTTTCTACGTCATTTAAAGGGCCGAGATACGGGATAGATGGTGTGAGGGAGATACTTGATGTCAGGGATAGGCCTCTTTTAGGCACTATCGTGAAACCTAAGGTGGGCTTATCCGCTAAAGAACATGCTGAGGTCGCCTTTAATTCCTGGGTCGGCGGCTGTGATATCGTCAAAGACGATGAGAACCTCACAAACCAGGATTTCAACCCCTTCGAGGAGAGGATTATGGCAACCCTTGAGGCAAGGGATGCAGCCCAGCAGGAGACGGGTGAAAAAAAAGTGTATATGCCCAATATCACAGCCGAGTCATGTGAGATGATGAGGAGAGCTGAATTTGTTAAGGGGATGAGTGGGAGATATGTTATGATTGATATTGTCACAGCTGGTTTTTCCGCTGTCCAGAGTATCAGGGGATTGGACTCTGATCTGGTTTTACACGCTCATCGGGCGATGCATGCGGCTTACACTAGAAACAAGCGTCATGGTTTGTCTATGAAGGCTCTTGCTTTAATGGCTCGTTACGTGGGAGTCGACCAACTGCATATCGGCACCGTAGTAGGCAAGATGGAGGGCGAGAGGGCTGAGGTTGAGGAAATAAAAAAATCGATAACATCTGAATTATATGGTATTAAACCTGTTTTCCCGGTTTGTTCCGGCGGCCTGCACCCGGGTTCATTGCCTGAGTTGATTTCGATTTTGGGCGAGGATATCATCATCCAAGCTGGTGGGGGAGTGCACGGGCACCCTGATGGAACATTGAAGGGCGCTAAGGCCCTCAGACAATCTCTTGCTGCGGTAATGGATGATGTGCCATTAAATGAATACGCTTCCAGCCATATGGAGCTTAAAAGAGCCTTGGATAAGTGGGGTTGTTAGCGTTTTTTCCTATCCCGATAGTACATCAGCGGGTGTTTTATTTTGCATTCAGCAACACATAACCCGTATCCTTTTATCCGGGCGCAGGTGGGGCTTGAGTACCGGGTTGTGCTTTTCTCTCCTGCGAGAAACTCAATCTGGTATCTGGATTTTTCTTCGTTGTAGCTTGGGTAGCGGGAGAATATTTTCAGTATGTTTTCGGTTTTCAACCCCAGGTCTATTAATGTTGTTGCTAGTACAAACATGCTGTTGTGGGATGCGTTCCCTGATTCCAGCTGCGCTATTATCTGCTTGATGCATGGTGGGAGCGCGTTGAGCTCTAATTCTTTCATGCTTATTTCGGTTGGCCGCCCTGAGTATCTAAGGTTGATGTTTTCAGCTGTTTGCTTGAATTCATGCGGGGTTTTTGTGACGTTTATGGGGGTAGCGATTTTTTGTTGTATTGCTTCCTGCATTATTATAAGCTGTTCGGCTTTGTTTAATCCGATTATGCCTTCATGCATTCTCCTGTTCACTAGCTTCCATCTTGGATTGGTTTTAGCCAGTTCTTTCGCATAATGCACGTATTGGGTGTAAGATATCTTGTTGTCTTGTATTCTTAGACCTACATCTGTTTTTATGTTTTCTATTATCTCTGGTTTTTCCCGTAGTAGTAATGCGTGCGCCATTTGGGCTTCTGCTTTAGCGTATCGTCTTATGATGCTTTTGTTTCGGGTTAGGTTTACGAGTATTCGCGCTATTGCGAAGCTTAGGATGGATAGTTCGGCGCTTATTTTGTCTTCGGCTTTGTGGGTTAGTTTGTTTTCGAGGGCTTGGGTTGCTCTTTGTGTTCCTAATTCAAAGCTGCTCCCGTATATGGGGTGCTCCCGCATTTGCGCTATGCTTAAACCAAGTGATGTGACGTATTCTTTGCTTTGCTCGTGGAAGGGGTATTTGGCGAGCATCATGAGATTAATGTCTGCCATATTATTATTCTTGTTTTGTTTTTTATTATTTAGTCGTTGTTTTCCCATAATGTATTGGGGTTTTTGTTATGAAAGTCCGACATATTATGCACAATACTACTGTTGTGGGTGGTACTGGTTCGGTGTTGGATGCTGCGAAGGTTATGTCTGGGAAGAATATTGGTTCTGTGTTGGTTAGGGGTGAGCAGGGTTTGGGTATGTTGACTGAGAGGGATATTTTGAAGAAGGTTGTTGCCTGTAATCGCATTCCAGGGGATGTTGGTGTTTCTGAGGTTATGACGTCTTTGAATCATACGATTGATGTGGATTCGGATGTAGTGGATGCTAGCAGGGTTTTCGGCGAGCATCATGTTAGGCGTTTGCCTGTGACCGAGAAGAATGCTATTGTGGGGATTATCACGACGAGGGATGTTGCGATGTCGGTTGGTATTAATAAGTTGAAGCAGAGGCGGGTTTATCAGAGAGAATACAGGTATTATCCCAGCAGATAGATGCTGTTGTGCGTTGGTTTGTTTGAATGAAGTGACTTAGTGGAGGCTTTTTTTGTGTATTGTGTGTCTTTTTTGCGGTGGTGGGATTCAGTTTTAGGGTAGTTTAAATCATTTTACCCTATTAAGTGCTGTGTTGAATAAATCGTAAAGTATTTCTTTGTGAAAAGGAGATAGCCATAGTGGGGAGACCACTATGGCGTATATTGATAATAGGGATTGGGTCATATATA
>NJDH01000028.1 GCA_002254405.1 Candidatus Altarchaeales archaeon ex4484_96 | reverse complement strand
AATCGGTTGCGCAGGGGGGGAGTGCCGCTATGGCGGCGGCTGAAATTGTTTTGAAGGATGAGATACCCATGGAGGCGACAACAGCCTACGTTATGAAAGATAAATGCTCAGGCTGCGGTTTATGCGTTAACGTATGCCCGTATGATGCGATTAGATTAACGAAGGAGGGTGTTGTAAAAATAAACGAGATACTGTGCAAGGGATGCGGCTCATGCGCTGCAATATGCCCTTCATCGGCTATTGCGCAGACTCATTTTCTGGATTCGCAGATAAACGCCCAAATAGAGGCGTTGCTGGAGAGCTGATATGGAAGGCGGTAAACAAAAGAAGAAGGGGTTTGAGCCCAGTATTGTGGGGTTCCTGTGCAACTGGTGCTCTTATGCCGGAGCCGATTTAGCAGGCACTTCCAGGTTAGAGTATCCCCCTAACCTGAGAGTCATCAGGGTGATGTGCTCTTCGAGAGTGAATCCATTGTTTGTTTTGAAGGCCTATCAGAGGGGAGCCGATGGTATTCTCATAGGCGGATGCCACCCCCAGGACTGTCATTATATGGAAGGCAACTATTATACGAGAAGAAGATTCATGTTGATGAGAAGATTATTGGATTACATGGGCGTTGACTCAAGAAGGCTCAGGGTCGAGTGGGTTTCAGCCTCGGAGGGTGAGAGATTCGCTGAGGTTGTTAGAGAATACACTGATGAGCTGAAAAAGATGGGACCCCTTGATTTAAAAAACCAGATGATGCAAGATGAGCGCTGAAATCCAGGATGCCTTAAGAAGCGAAGCCAGAAAGCTTTTAGAAGAAGGTAAGGTAGATAAGATACTGGGTTACTGTATGAGCGGGGACAGGGTTGTTCCCTGCATGGTTTATGCAGCTGATGAGGTGGATAAACTCATCTACAACAACCGGTGCAAGATTAATCTAGCCCGCTATCTGAGGGAATGCGATGGCAGGGTTGGGGTGGTGGCGAAAGGCTGTGATTCCAGGGCTATTGTTGAGTTGCTTAAGGCTAAACAGCTAGATAGAAGTGATTTATTTATTTGGGGTGTCTCATGCCCGGGGATGGTGGACTCAGAGGGTAGACAATACCGTAGCTGCAGTGTATGCACGCACAGGAATCCGGTTGTTTATGATGGTTTCTTGGGTAAACTGGTTGAAGAGAAACCCCGGCTAAAAGACGATGAGCTTGGTCTTGGATCCCGTGATGAGCGCATGAGTTACTGGAGCAAGCAGTTTAGCAGGTGCATAAGCTGCATGGCCTGCCGAAACGTATGCCCTATGTGTTACTGTAAGGAGTGTGTTTTGGAGAAAAAAGACCCCGAGTGGGTTGCAAGAGGAGGGGACATTAGCGATATTTTTGTTTATCACGCCATTAAGGCGATGCATATGGCCGGGCGATGTGTTGAATGCGGTGAATGTGAGAGAGCCTGCCCGGTTGACATCCCCCTGATGCATCTTTATTCCAGGGTATGCAGGGACGTTGAGCAGCTTTTCGGGGTCGAAGCAGGGATGGATGAAAACGACAAACCCCCTCTCTCCGTATTTGACCTTGAGGCTGATGCCATATTGGAGGAGAATGAAAAAAATAAAAAAAGCTGATGTAAAAAAATTTTTAGGCGATTTAAAGAAAGAACATGAGGTATTCGCTCCGGTAGATGAGGATGGGGTAGTCGAGTTCAAAAGGCTTTCGAAAAAAGATGAACCTACCCTCGATTACGTTAACTCGGTTGTTTCCCCTAAGGGTTTTTTCCTCCCCATGAAAGAAAAGATACTGGGGTTTAGGGAGGCAAACGATAAAATCGAGCTCATAGACGAGCATGAGGTGGGTGGGAGGGTGTTGTTTGGAATCCGACCCTGTGACGTTAACGGGCTTTTGGTTCTCGACAACGTCGCCAGGGAAGAATACATGGACCCTTATTATCTCGAGAGAAGACAGAAGACTATTTTGATTGCCCTGGAATGCGTTAAACCCGGCGTGGATTGTTTTTGCCGTGTTTTCGGCTCTGGTCCGGGGCTTGAGATGGGAGCTGATTTGGTTTACACGGACATCGGGGATTATTTTCTTGTGAGAGTGGGCTCGGATAAAGGCGCGAAACTGTTATCTGGCTCTGATTATTTTGTTGAGGCATCGGATGCTGATGAAAAAAAAGCGGCTAAGCTGGTGGATGAATGCGCTAAGAAGATGAGCAATGTTGAATCCTCGAAACTTAAACTTGATTTAGAGAAAATAAGGGATAAAGGCAGTTGGTGTCTGAACTGCTATAGCTGCACTTTTATCTGCCCTACATGCTATTGCTTTGATGTTGTGGACCGCATGAACCCGAAAGGCTGTGAGGGGCAGAGAATCAGGTGCTGGGATTCCTGCATGAACCCGCAGTTCACTCTTATGGCAGGTAACTTTAATCCACGTAACAAGAAGGTGGACAGGTTCGTTAACCGCATTAGACACAAGCTCGAGTATATGCGGGATAGATACGGGGTTTTTGGCTGCGTTGGATGCGGCCGCTGCGTAAGGGAATGCCCGTCTCATATTAGCATGCTTGAAATAATTCAGGAGGGTGTGAGATGAGCGAAAACCCTTATCTCCCAGCTACCGTTGAGGTGCTTGATGTCATAAGCGAATCCCATGATGTGCTGACGCTTAGATTGGATGTCAAAAAAACATCTCACATGCCCGGCCAGTTTATGATGTTATCTGTTTTCGGCTTCGGGGAGATACCTGTCTCGGTTAGCTCAAGCCCTACGATAACGGATTACATCGATTTGAGCGTGAAAAAAACCGGCTCCGTTACCTCTGTGGTGCATGAAACCCAACCCGGCGATACCGTTGGGTTGAGGGGACCGTATGGGAGGGGGTTCCCGGTTGATGAGGTCGGTGATAATGACCTGCTTTTCATGGGGGGGGGCATTGGTTTAGCTCCCCTGCGTTCTTTCATTGATTATATCAGGGATAAGCGTGATGATTTTAATGATGTCTCTGTTTTATATGGGGCGAGAACAGCTGATGATATGGTGTTCAGGGGTGAATTCAACGACTGGCGTAGCATGTTTAATCTGCATTTAATCGCTGACATGGAGTGCGAGGGATGGTATGGGAGGGTTGGCTATGTCAGCGAGCTGCTTTCGGAGGTCACCTTAGACACCGAAAACACTATTGCGATAGTATGCGGGCCTTCGATTATGATGAAATGCGTTGTAGGTGAGTTGAAGAAACTATGGTATCCTGATGATAAAATAATATTGTCTTTCGAGAGAAGGATGAAATGCGGGATAGGTAAATGCGGCCACTGTAATATCGGAGACAAGATTGTTTGCATTGACGGGCCTGTTTTCAGCTTTGATGAGGTGAGGGATTCCCCCGAGTTATGGGGTTGAAAATAAAAATGGTTGATGATGTTGTGGTGGTATCGGGGTTGCCTAGAAGCGGCACCTCGATGCTTATGAAGATGCTTGACGCGGGCGGGATTAAACCCTTGACAGACGAGATTAGGGAGGCTGACGTGGATAATCCTAGGGGTTATTATGAGTTTGAGCGCGTTAAGAAACTACCTCAGGAATCTGATTGGGTTCCCAGGGCCCGGGGTAAAGCCGTTAAGGTGTTGGCTGAGCTGATAAAACACCTGCCACAGGGATACAATTATAAGGTTGTTTTCATGCAGAGAAGGATACCTGAGATAATAGCATCCCAGAAGAAGATGCTGGTTAGGCGTGGGGAAGACCCAAATAAGGTATCTGATGAGGAGATGGAGGAGCTTTTAAGAAATTATCTTATGTTGATGAAATCATATATCAACGATAGGGAGGATATGATGGTTTGTTATGTCAGCTATAATGATTTGCTTGAGCACCCGCGCAGGGAGGTTAAGGCCTTGAATCGTTTTTTGGGGGGTGTTTTGGATGAGGAGGAGATGGTTTCGGTGATTGAGCCGAATTTGTATCGTAATAGGGGTTGAATATGGATTATCCAAGCATTTTAAGGGATGTTTTGGGGTTGGTTAAGCAGGCCGGTAAGGGTGTGTTGGAGGTTTATGGGGATGATTTTGAGGTAGAACATAAATCAGATAACAGCCCGGTTACGCAGGCTGATTGGGTGTCTGAGGAGACTTTGCTTGAGGGTTTATCGGATTATGGTTATGGTTTTTTTTCGGAGGAATCCGGGTTCAGCAGATCAGGTAAGAGCGGTTGCTGGTTGATTGATCCCTTGGATGGTACTAGGGATTTTGTTGAGCGCACGGGGGATTATTCGGTTATGGTTGGTCTTTTAGTCGATGGTGTGCCTGTTTTGGGTGTGGTTCATGCTCCTGTTTCAGGTAAAACCTGGTATGCTGTCCGGGGTGGGGGGGCTTTTTTGGATGATAGAAGGATTCATGTGTCGGATGTTAGTGATTTGGGTTCTTTTAGGATGCTGGTTTCCAGGTTTCATCGGCGCAGGGTGGATGAGAGGGTGTCTAGTATTCTGGGTATTAGTTCGTTCACGAGGTCAGGGAGTGTTGGGATTAAGTTTGGTTTGATTGCGCAGGGTGAGGCTGAGTTGTGTTTTTATACGACGGATAGGCTTTGTTTGTGGGATTGTGCTGCTCCGCAGGTTATTTTGGAGGAAGCCGGAGGCCTTGTGTTTGATGTGGGAGGTAATCGTTTAGTCTATGATTTCAGCTCAGGGCGTATGATAAACGGCTTCGTAGGCTGCAACGGCCGAAACAAGCAGAAGATGGTTGAAGCCATCTCTAAAGTTATTTGATTTTTAATGTAGGAAAACAAATCTGTTTAGTATGGATAAAACCATCAGATATTCTGCATATACAGGGATAGCTTCATTTGTTCTTGGATTTCCCTTGATTGCTCTTATGTTACTTGTTATGTTTGAATTGGTTTCGGGGTTGTGGGAGAGTGTCTACATCATTTTTTCGCTTTTTTTGCTCCCCGTCGGTCTTTTTTATTTATGGGGTTTTAAGCTTGTAGGGATAAAACCGGGAATCATCTTATGCAGGTGGCAGTGTATTTATGGATTATTTCAATGTTATTCACACAAGCAAGCCAGTTGCTGAGGTTTATGGGGTTTATTGAGTCAGGGACTTTGTTTGCTCTTATTATCTCCTCAGAGGGTGTTTTTTTTTGATGGAATTGTTTATGTTGTTTTTGGTTATTCATTGTTGAAGCTGAAAAAACATTATGGTTTGGGAGCGACTGTTGCAGGTATTTTAAGTATCATCATCGGTTTATGTTGTTTAACGATTATTTTGAGTTTGCTGTCTGTTTTTCTTATGTTGATTTTGGATATCCTGATGATATTGTTGTTGTTTAAGGCCTCAGGCACTAGCCTGAGAGTGTTGGATGAATATTTTATGCCGCAGGCTGATTATAATCGAACTAGATGATAGGAAGAAATAGGGTGGGAATGGTTTTTTGCGTTAATTTATCTTTAGCCTCGACCTCTTATAGCATGGGTTGATACTTAAAAGTTTGATTGATTCGATAAGATTGTTTTTCTCGGTGACGTCTAGTTTATACAGGTATTTGATTACATCAGGATGCAGTCTTAAAGCGTATTTCATCCTGGGATACTATCTTTTTTCTCGTATTCCTCCAGGGAAATGAATTTATGTTTATCTTCCATCAGTTTCTTGTATTTAGCTTCTATATAATTGTTTAGGTTCATTTCCCCGAGGATGTCCATCATCCGGTTGAGTATCTTATCATAATCCTCTCCCTTGGTTCCGAACTTCTTAAGCCGCTCCCTGGTTTCCTCATCCACCGAAAGAGTCGTAGTTTTCATAGTAGATATGATTAATATAAATATGAGCATGACATCTGCGGTTTCACACCATATCAGCTAATACTATTTTAGAAAGAAAATATTTTTCTTTGGGATAGCTTACACCTTTCTTTTTACAAAAAAAAAGGCAGGGTATGGGCCCGCTGAGATTTGAACTCAGGACCTCTGCCTTGTAAGGGCAGCGTCATAACCGTCTAGACCACGGGCCCGTATTGTATTCGTTATTTTTGATTACGTAGATAAAAATAATAATATGGTAGGTGGGAATAGGGAAAAACCGGTTCCGTCTTTGACGGTTGATGCTTTGATTGTTGATGGGGAAGAGATATTGTTGGTTAAGAGATTGAATCCGCCTTATAGGGGATTATGGGCTTTGCCCGGGGGGTTCGTGGATTATGGGGAAACCGTTGAGGCGGCTGTGGTGCGTGAGTCAAAAGAGGAAACAGGGTTGAAGGTTGATGTGATTAGGCTTTGTGGGGTGTACAGCCAGCCGGATAGGGATCCGCGAGGTCATACGGTTAGTGTGGTTTTTTTGTGTGAGATATGTGGTGGAAAACTGCAGGCCTCATCTGATGCCGCTGAAGCCGGTTGGTTCAGGCTGGATGAGCTGCCGGAGCTGGCCTTCGACCACAGACAGATAATAGCTGACTACCTTAATACAGTAAAAACCAAATAATATACTCCCAACAATAAAAAAAAAATGATTAAGTTTTACATACCAGACGGGCACTTGGAGGGGAAAACCCTTGGTTTGTTCAAGCAGGCTGGGTTTGAGATAAGCATGAGCGACAGGGGATATAATCCAAAAATAGACGACCCCGATATTGTGTTAAAGCGCATCAGGCCTCAGGATTTTCCTTTCGTGGTCAGCCTGGGTAAAGGCGATCTGGCGGTAACGGGCTCGGATATACTGCAAGATTTTAGGTTAGGTAATCCAAGACAGGGGAAGAAAATAAAATCGTTGCTGGATTTAGGTTATGGAGCCACCCGATTGGTTGCGGCGGTATCCGAGGAGGTGTTGCCTGAAATCAAATCCATCGAAGACTTCAGGGATTATGCTTTTAAGCTTGAAAAACAAGGGAAGAAGGTTGTTGTAGCAACCGAATACTATAATATCGCCAAAAAATACCTTAAAGACAATGATATAAACGCTATAATAGATAAGCCGGCGGGTAAAACAGAGGCCTGGATTATTCCCCCCAACCCGGAGGCTGATTTAATCATCGAGACTGTGGAAACCGGGAGAACCATCAGGGAAAACAGCTGTTGCATCATAGATGAGGTTTTGGATGCGAGCTCTGTTTTAATAGCCTGCACAGACTCGCTGAAGGATAAGAACAAGAAAAACAAAATCAACGAGCTGGTGGAGTTATTTAAGGGAGCGATTAAAGGCAAAGGCAAGGTTAATGTTTTCATGAACGTCATGGAGGATGATAGACTGCCAGCTATACTGGAGATACTGCAGGATTATGTTATGAAACCCACAATCAACAACCTCAAAGACGGGGGATTTGATGTTTTTATTGTGATCGATGAGCGGGATTTAAAGTATCTTCTACCGAAGCTTCGGAAAAAAGGCGGAAGCTCTATTTCGATATCGGATACGAGGATGCTTATTGATTAATTTATTTTGAATTCATCGTTGCATGTTTTTCTGATAACAGGGTCGGTTATGTTGTTGCAGTATCTGTTGCTTTGGTTTAATACGCTTAGCTCATAAAAGCAGCTGTCCCGCCAGTCTAAATCAACGGCTTGGTTGCATAATGCTGCGTTTTTCAGGTGGACTGCGAGTTCTTTAATACATATGCTGTTCCACTCTGTTGAGTTGATTAGGTCGCATGCTATCTGTTTTTTGGTGTTTTTCGCTACCTGGATGAGGCAATACCACCTCCATTGTTCATCCTCTACTATGATGCATTCCACTGTTTTGTTCTTGTTTAAGGTTGTTGTTTCATAGCAGTTTTTGCTGATGATGTAGTTGTGGATGTGTTTGCATAAATCAGGTTCATTTTTTTCAAGGGCAACAGCACTATAGCATTCATCTTGTTTACGCTCATATTGCAGCTTTTGACAGATGGATTCATTAAGTCGTTTAACTGCTATGTTTTTCATGCATTCTTCCCTCATCTCATCAAGGTCGATGTTGGAGCAGATGCTTATGTTGTTTTTTTCCATCGCCAGGTCGTTGAAGCAGCCATATATGTTCTCTGAGGTATGGATGCCATAGCACAGGCTTTCATCGCCTGAGAGCACCGCAACATTCCATAAACATTCGTCGCGCCATTGGCTGCTTGTTATCTCCCTGCAGTAGGCTGGGTCAATATTTTTTATGCCCTCATCCTTGAAGCACTCGTCTCGAAGCCGCTCATCTACTATGTCGTAGCATAAAACCCAGGGTATGGTGATCCTGGTTGAGGAGGTGGATTGGGTGGTTGAGCTCGATGATGAGCTGGTGGTTTGGGTGGAGGCGATAGTATTGGTTGTTGAGGTTGAGTTGATTGATGTGGTTGTTGTTTTAGGCTCCCCGTCCAGGCACAGGCTGCATGCAATCAATAATATGAAAACAGGTATTATGGTGTTTTTCGCGTAACTCATTTTATTTTCTGGATGTCATCAACTATATGAGCTAATCCTTCTTTGACTTGTTTAATCTCATCTCTTGTTTTTTTTGATTCTCGCATCCGTATCCTCCAGCTCCCCGCTGTATGGCTCGGTTAAATGTTTTTTCTTGAAGGCAAGCCTTGTCTCCAGATAAAATAATTTATCCAGCAGGTTTTTGCCTTCTTTCCCGTGTTTTTTCGAGATGGTTCTTGAAGCCTTTTTTCGGCTTAGATAGTATGGGATAATATTATATTCGCCTTCGATTATAAAACCGTTTACAAGCTCGGGATAAAGCATTTTTTTGATTAGATGGGATTCAGCCTCGAGATAGATGAACATGACTAGAAGCAGTATGGTGACTCCAGCCAGCACGAGAGCGATGTTTATCAGGATGAACAGGGGATTCAGGTATTGTGTTAATAGGACGCCTACGTTAAAAAGCGAGTGAAGCATTATGGCTGCCAGCAGGGTGAGGGGTATCATTAGTGTATCAAGATGCCGTTGTTTTTTTATCCGGTTTGTTTTGATGAACCCCAGTCCAGCTCCGACCATTGCGGTGAAGACGCCGTGGGCCAGCGATGTTACCATTAATCGCAGGATTATTGTCGCAATCCAGGCGGATGCCCCCATTGTGAAATAGCTGCTCATAAAGCTTAGCAGGTTCTCTGAGGCTGAGAAACCGAATCCAACTATTGCCCCGTATACTATGCCGTCTGTGACATCATCGAAGCTGTAGTAGAAGAATAACGCGAACAATAAAAGCGCTTTAGCTGTTTCCTCTATTGCCGGGCCGAGTGTGAAAGATAAAAGCGAGCTTGATTCCTCCAGGGTGAGCAGCAGGTTAAGTGGTTCGTTGAGCAGCAGCTCGAATACCATGGCAATAATGAAACTGCCGAACGCCCCCCAGGCGAATGCGATTGCTATCAGGGGGATTGGTTCTCTCTCGTATCTGTCAAGCCACCATACGAAAACAACATAAACCAAAACAGGGATATAAGCCGCTGTGAGAGAGAATATTATCGAGGGTTTTGAATAACCCTTGTTTTTATGGTTAGATATTTGGTTTCCCAAATATTTAAGTGATAGCTAGGTGATTGATTAGGTCTTGTGACATACC
>NJDH01000027.1 GCA_002254405.1 Candidatus Altarchaeales archaeon ex4484_96 | reverse complement strand
ATCATACAACCGGGGTTTTTTAACCAACTGCATGCACATGTTATCGATTATCCTGTCCTCGAACTCTATGCCGGGATAATCTTTGCTTATTTTTCTGCCAGCATCCAAAAAAATCCCGTCCGTGTACTTTAATATATTAGCCTTATGCACTGCTGTAACCTTATGTCTTCCCTCACGCATCGCATAATCGAAGGCGTATTTATAAACCCGCTCAGAGCCCGCACGCGTTATCAGCCTGATAGCCTGCGCCTCGGTTTTCTCCTCGTTAAGGTATTTCTCGTCCCCGATGTATAGGCCCTCCAGGTTCTCGCGCACAACCACTAAATCAACATCATCGTATCGCGAGGATATGCCTTTTAAGGATCTTGCAGGCCTGAGGTTAGCGTATAATTCAAGCTTTTTCCTCAACGCGACATTAACGCTTCTGAAACCAGAGCCCACTGGAGTGGTTATCGGACCCTTTAAAGCTATCTTGTTTCTCTTAACCGCCTCAATGACGTAATCAGGCAGTGGAGTACCATCCTTTTCCATCACCCCCTGACCTGCCTCAGCATACTCGTAATCCAGCCTGGCTCCTGAGGCATCAATAATCTTCAACGTCGCATCAACGACCTCCGGACCGATGCCATCCCCGGGTATAACAGTTATTTTTTTCATTTTGGTTTCTAGACATCCTTAAGCGAATTCAGGCTTAAACCCTCGCCTCTTACGCTGTCTTTTTTTATCTTATCCACCTTGGATTCGGTCTTGGTTTGTTCTCCCCCCACATCATAACCCGAGTATTTCACATCCAGGGGTTTATGTTCCTGCTTTATAACAGGCTTGGGTTTGCGTTTCGGCAGATGCGCCTTTTTTGTTAGTTTACCCAATAAAGCAATCGGGGGAACAATACCCTGCTCGCTTAGCATGGAATAAAGCGCCGCAAACAATATAATTGTTACCAATAGCGCGAAAACCACCGTTAAAATGCTGCTGTTCCATGTTACCAGCTTGATGAGATAATCCACCGAACCGGTTATAGGGGACGTAATTGAATCCAGCGAAAAACTATATTCCCCGGTATCGTTTAATGAAGCAGCCATTATGATGGATTTCAGATAAACTGATTCGTTCATGTAAAGGCTATCATTAAAGGACCTGTTTTGTAAGTCAACTGCGATATATGAAATGTTTTTCAGGTTAATATCCCCTGGATAGCACTCTGGCGGATAACCCTTAGGCGACTCCTCGATACAGGAGTAGATATACAATGCCTTCTGGGCGCTATAGCCAGATTCCTCGAATTCGCCGCCTGAGCGCTGTTTTTCAGCCAGCAGCGTATAAGCATCTGCTGCCAGCTCCAACACATCCAGGGTCTGGTTTATGTAACCCAGCTGCACGTATCTTTTAGCTGCAGACTGCGCATGCGATAATGCAACCGAATAATTTGACCCATTATATTGTGTTAATGCTTTATTGTAGGATTCATCAGCCTCCTTTAGCATGAACTTGAGCGAATTGTTTATTATCTCCTCGGACTTCAAAGCCATCGACTCGTTGTTTAATGAATCATACTTGTATTGAGCCTTCCTCGCCCAGTAGGTGGAGTTAACGTAATCCCCTGCAAGATAACAGGCTCTTGACTGGTTGTAGTAGGAGTATGCGAGCTGTTTCTCCTCGATTTTTTTGGTTGACGCTGAGTTGATATATTCTATGAGTTTATTTGTATCCGATATCCCCTGCTCGTTTTCAAGCTGCTGGTAGAAGTCTTTAGCCTTCAGGGCGTATTCCATCGCCGTATCCAGGCGCCCCGAGGAATAATATCTTTTAGCCTCAGCATAATTGTTTTGTGCCTTAATCCTCAGCTGGTATATCTGTGAGCTGAAACTATAAACAAAGTTGTCAAGTGAGCCCGCAGCCAGCTCGGGATATGAATCGCCGTCAACATCGCTTAAATGGATGTCCTTAACGGCTTTCTCGGTGGCATACTCCCATATTTCATCACCATGGTAGTCAACTATATAGATGCTGTCTGAGCCGATAATAATCTCTGGATGCCCATCTGAGTTTAAATCCGCAAGCTCCATGTCGTTTATTGCCTCCCCCCCGGCGGAGTTCTCCCACTCAAGCTCCCCCTCTGAATCCAAGACATACAGGTCGTTTGAGCCTAAAAGAATCTCGTTTTCTCCATCGACATCAATATCTGCGACAATAATATCATTAACATAGCCTTTTGTTTCATAGTCCATTAGTCTGTTGGCCTGGTGGTCCAGTACCGTGAAATAGTGAAGGGATCCGGCAAGTATCTCTTTTTTACCATCCCCGTCTATGTCAGCCACCTCAACGGATGCGGTTCCTCTTTCCATGAGCTTATCCCACATCTTGTTCCCGCTGCTGTCAAACACGTACACCCGGGAGGGGCTGTAGAATATCCCATGTTTTGCGACCGTGCCCGCTATAATCTCGGGTTTGCCGTTTTCGTTGATGTCGCCGATGGCCAGGGCATTAACGGCCTGTGCCGTGCGGGCCTTCCAGATGCTGTTGCCTTCCCCGTCCACGACGTTGATGTTGCTGTAGTGGGTGCTGTCTCCTCCCGCTATTATGTCATCTGACCCATCACCGTTGATGTCCCCTATCTCAAGGCAGTTTATTACATTACCCGGTCCCGTGGCATAATGCCATTTTTCTTTACCCTTGCTGTTGTAGCAGTAGATATACTGCAGCACCCCCATGATTATCTCATCCTCCCCGTCCCCGTCTAAATCCAGCACCCTCATGGATGAGATGGGAGGGAATCCTTTTTTCTCCCACAGGAGCTCACCTTTTTCATTTATTGCATCAAGCCAGCCGGCGGCACCGGTTGTGGTATAATATGATACGCCCGTTATTATGGCATTCTCCCCCTCGAATGTCTTAAAAGGGTATACATGGCTTGCGCTGCCTGAGGTATCGTATTTCCATTCAAGGGACATGAACTCTTCTGTGGCCGATACCCCTGACATGAGAATATATGATGTAAGCAGCAGGCATAGTATTGGTTTTTTTTCCATTGCTCTCACGGGATTGTTTTTTGTATCTATGATTAGGATGGATTATTGAAAAATAGCCAAAAGAAAGAGAAACGTATTTAAATGGTAATCGCACAATATATTTACCCTTCGCCTTAAAATGGACGGCCCAGAATTCGATAACATGATGAAGGATATGTTCTGGAAAGACATAATATATGAGATAATAAGTCAGATGAACCCCTGGGACATCGACA
The DNA here is from genome assembly GCA_002254405.1 of Candidatus Altarchaeales archaeon ex4484_96. GTDB lineage: Archaea > Altiarchaeota > Altiarchaeia > IMC4 > QMZM01 > EX4484-2. The sequence goes on along the minus strand of NJDH01000027.1, from coordinate 6,477 downwards.
TCGCTCATCTGGCAAGCCGGTACGCCAAGAGAGTCGATGAGATGGATAAAGACGATTTTAAGATACCAGCTAACGTAATAATCGTCAGCTCTGTTTTGCTTCGGATGAAAGCGGATATTATCGCTTCAATAAACTTCAACCCCGATGACTACAGGGATGATAAAGTAGATGAAATAGATTTCATATCATTTTCGGATTTCGACCCTGAGCTTTTCGCCGAAGGCCATCAGGATATGAACGCGGAAATGGTTGACTGGCAGGCTGTATCACTTGCCGTTAAACCGAAGAGGGTCCCGAAAAGGAAGGTAACTGCCTTCGAGCTCATATCAGCAATCCAGGAGGTGCTGGAAGATAAGAAAATCAGGGAATACCGTAAGGTAAGCAAAAAAGAAACGAAGATTATCGAGGTTGAAATAAACCGGGATATGGGCAAAATCATAGAGGAAACATACCTTCGGATTATGGATATCTTATCCAATAAAAACATGGTCTTGTTCTCTGAAATCACAGACAACAGGGATGAAGTAATATCAACCCTCATATCTCTTCTGCATCTATCCAACAAGCAGAAGGTTAAACTGAAACAGGAGAAATTATTTGATGAGATATTCATCAAGGCAGCCTAGAACTTGGAGGGTATTTCTTTTATCTTAACCCGCTCCTGTTGCATGCTGTCCCTGAATCTTATGGTCACCGTGTCGTCTTTGAGGCTGTCATAGTCTACCGTGATGCAGTAGGGTACTCCGATTTCATCGGCTCTCGCATATCTTTTCCCTATGCTTCCTGTGCGGTCATATAATGCCATGACGCCTTTTTCTCTGAGATTATCGTATACCTCCCTGGCCTTCTCGGGTATATTGTCTTTCCTGACCAGGGGATATACTGCCGCAGTATAAGGGGCGGTTTTCGGGGGGAAAGAAAAATATGTTCTTTTATCATCCTGGTGGAAAGCGGACTCGATGACACAATAAAAGGGCCTGTCTATCCCGTAGGCTATCTCAATAACGTGGGGGGTGAATTTTCTCCCGTCCAGGCTCACCTGCATGTTCGCCCCGGATAGTTTGCTATGCTGTGTCAGGTCGTAATCTGTTCTATCGGATACGCCAACCAGCTCAATCCGTCCCAGAGACGGGCTCAGGTATTCGATGTCCCACGTATCGGATGAATAAAACGCCCTCTCATCGTCTTTATGCTGTCTGAGCCTTAATGCGTCGGGGTTTATCCCCATCTCCTTAAAAAGTTTAACGGATTTACCTAGAAAATAAGCTATCAGCTGGTTATCGATTAAGCCCCCATCCATTGCCCCTGATAATGTAGTCTGATGCTCCTTGTCTTCACCATCCAGCACATCAACCTCCATGGACGATAGCTCGTCAAAGCGGGGCGCATTCTTGGCCTCGGGGTCGACGAAAACCTGGATTTCAGCCTGATTGAACTCCCTCAACCTCACCATCCCCTTGCGGGGGGAAATCTCGTTTCTGAATGAACGCCCTATCTGCAGCACCCCAAAAGGCAGCTTTTTCCTTCCCACCTCCCAGTATCGTTTAAAGGAGAGATAGGTTGACTGGGCGGTTTCGGGTCGAAGATAAGAGCATACCTTGTATTTCCCGGGCCCGACATAGGTCTTGAACATCAGGTTATAATCGTATACTTTATCTAATCTGCCGCCGCATTTAGGGCAGCTGATTTTGTATTTGATTATGTTATCATTTAATTGGGTGACGCTCATATGATCGCAGCCGACTCCGAGCTTATCCTCTACCAGATGATCCGCCCGGTAGGGTTCACCGCATTTAACGCACTCCGTTAGTTTATCGGTGAAATTATCCAGATGACCTGATGCAACCCAGACATCCTGGGGGGATAAAATAGGGCACTCAACCTCCATGAATTCCTCATCCAGCACATAATACTCCCGTATCAGGTTTTCGATGTTTTGTTTAATCCGGCTGCCAACGGGCCCGTAGTCGTAGAAACCCGATAGCCCTCCATAGATTTCAAAGGAGGGATACATTAATCCCCTTCTTTTACTTATCTTCAGAATCTCCTGATACATCTTTCTTCTCTTTATCTACCTTGCTGAAGGAGTCTTTTATTTGCTTTATCTGATTCTCGATATGATCCTCGTTTAATTCGTTTTGTTCTTCCAGCTCACTGAGCTTTTTTCTCTCCTCCTTCAGCGCTTCTTTCATTATTGTATCTTTTTCCGAGATTTTCTCTCTCTCTAAACCGATGGAGCTTTTATCTTCAGGCTCCCTTTTCAGTTTCTTTCTTTCGGCTGCTACTGCGCTCTCTCGGGTCGTTACATCCTCACCCGACTGCATCCTGAGAAACTCCTCTCTGCTTATCTCGTCGAGAGCGTATTTTTCCCTGGCTGAAATATCTTCTGCCACTGGCTTATCTTCCACAACGGGTGCGGGCTCCTTGGGTTCTTTGATTCTAAACAATGGCCTATCTTCATGTTCGGTTTTATCTCGTTCTGGTGCAGGGTGTGTTTTTCTTTCTTCCTCAACCATTTCCCGCCGTCTTTTGCGTTCATCTTCAACCTTTTGTTCTCTTCTGAGCTTCTTTTCTTTTTCTTGGTGCTTTTTTAGTCTTTCTCTTTCTTTAACCTCAAATCTCATCTGCTCTCTCTCATGGTACCATCTTATTCCAATAACCACGATAACAACTGCTATGATGATTGGAACAAACAACCTGAGCGCTTCAATGGGGCGGAACATGCCTTTTTTCTCTCTTATACTGTCAAGTAATATGGTGGATTGGTTTATTCCCAGCCCCCAGTTCACCTCATAGTATAAATCATAGGCTCTTTTGGCATTTGTTTCAGCGTCATCCAGCTGGTCTACTTTGTTGTAGTCTAAGGCTAGCCGGTAATACTGGTCTGCTGTATTTTTTTTATGTATGCCTTCGTTTATTTTGGTTATCAGCTTCGTTACCAGTTCAGTCTCGTTTTCCCGTTTGATTTCCTTATAGATTGTAAGCGATTCATTAGCGTGATAGGTCGCGTTCTCGAAAAAAGCCACCTCATAGGATGATAGCGATATGTTATAGTGCTTTTCAGCCTCCCTCATCTGGGTGAACCTGTCGGCTATGCTCTCATTAAGCCTCTCGCAGTTGCTCATCCCACCATAGGATGATATTTGTTTATATTTAATCCAGGCCTCGGTTACTAAAACAAGAGCTCCCTCGTATTTGCCTTCCTTGTATTTGTCGAATGCTTCATCATATTGTGCTCCGGCTTCATTGTATACGTCCTGATTCAGTACCTCGGAATATACTTGGGAATAGAATTTATTGCATTCATCAATAAGACTCTGGAATTCACTCTCCTTCAATGGATTTTTACGCGCCCTAGCCATATCCCTCATGATGACGTATATTGCCTTGGATTTGTTTAGGTTGGTTAATGCCTCCGTGTATTCATGCCCGAGATAGGCTTTCTCAGCATCCCCATAATACTGCTCTGCACTAGCGCGCATTTGGGCTTCGCTTGCCTCGATAAGCTCTATGACTATCTCAATCTGGCGCTCACAGTAGGCTATATCACCCACGCTTTCTATCATGGTGTAAGCGTCTTTGGCTTTCAGGTAATGGTTTAATGCCGTGATATAGTCTTCATCGTCGTATGAGTCTCTGGCCATCTCTTTCTGGCCTTCAGCATATATTCTAATCTCTTCTATGTCGCTGACGACCCGGTCAAGCATCTTCTGGGCCTTATACATTCCATCGGAATCATTGTATCTCACATACACTTCAAGAGCGTCTTCAGCGTATTCCTTAACCCTCGCATACTGCGGGTAAGTGTAGCCCATGTCATCGTAATCAAAGTAGTATCGATTCGCTTGGATATAATAATCGTCTGCCTTATTTAATTCAATAAGACGTATCTGGGCGAGAATAGTCTCATAGAGTTCGTTCACCTTAACCAGGGAGGCATCATCAGAGGGCTCCATCATAAAGTAGCTGATATTCGCCTCCAATACATTTGTTTTGGCATCCTGGTATTTTATTTTAGCATCATCAAATCGTTCAGTATCAAAAAATATGTTCCCGTCGTTGTATGATTGCACTGCATCCACATAGAAGCTGTCTCCTTCGCTCATCAGGCAGTCGTTTATTTTTGATATTAAAAGGCTTGCCTCAACCACCTTATCCTGCTCCCCCAGCTGACTATAGAGCGAACGGCTTCTGTTGGCATTTGAGATAGCGCTCCTGCAGTTGTTTAGATAATACTGGGCTGACGCCTCCTCATAGTATAGCTGAGCTAACTCCCTCATCTTGTTCTCATCTAATGCGAAAACATCAAAGCTGAGTAACAAAAGAAATAACACAACCACAAATACAGTTTTATGGTTTTTTTTCGCGCACATCGTTAATTAATTTAATTGAATGCTATTTAATCTTTACTATACGTTGAATCTATTATATCCCATATCCTTGTTGCAATCTTTTTTTTCCCCGCAGGGGGTATGAAAACATACTCTCCGTTTTTGTTTAACACCACAACCTCGTTTTTTTGGGAACCCATCTGGTGTTTTTTGATATCATTGCCTACTACAACATCAAGATTCTCGTCTCTGAGTTTATTGTATGCAGCCCGCATAAGCTCCGCCTTAGGCAGGCCGTATTCTGCCTTAAATGCTACAACATAGACACGCCTGTATTTTTCTTTCACTATTCTCGTCAGCTTTGGGTTGGGTTTCAGCTTGAGGACGAGGGTCTTGTTGGTGGACTTGATTTTTTCCTCTCTTGCGGTTGGGCTATAGTCAGCGATAGCGGCTGTTGATATCAGAATATCATAGCCTTTCGCTATCTCCTCAAGTGATTTGATTATCATCTGCTTGGTTGTTTGGACCCTGTGTATCTGCGCCTTCGAAGGGAGTGTAAGCCCGGTTACACCAGCCACAATCGACACATCATATCCTCTTTTCAGGGCCTCCTCAGCCATCGCCTGCCCCATCCTCCCAGAGCTTGCGGTTGTAATGTATCTCACAGGGTCTATGGGCTCCTGTGTCGTTCCGAGAGTTAATAGAACCTTCATTTTACGATAACCCTACCGTCCTCGTTTATTTCGCCCCTGCTTATGCGCTCACCGGATATGGGTTTTCTGTCATCCGCTAAAACGATGGGTATTACATGAATGCTTATCCTGCTAAGCTCTTTTTTGAACCTGATTGCGTTGATTTCCTCGGCCCGTAATAGGGTTTCCTCGGATACCACGATACAATCTATCTCGGGGTCAAGGGTTGTTATACCATAGGAGTCGTCTATCTGGATTATGGTACAGGGTTTGCCTTTCCCTTGTTGTTTAATGTAATCATTAATCTGTTTCTCCCGCTGGCGATAGGGTTTGGTTTCCAGCACGCGGAAACGGGAGGCAAACTCGTCGGAGGTTAATCCGATAACAACAGAACGCCCTATCTCGAAAGCAGCTTGAAGTATCTGTTTATGCCCTTTATGCAACCTGTTGAAGGTTCCGCCCACAACGACCCTCGCATACATTTTACCGTCAGTAAACAAATAGAAGCCGCGGGTTATATATGCCATCAATAAAGTAATTATTAAGCATATATAAGGGTTTATTTATAGTATTAAAACATGTTCGACGACATGTACAGTCAGATGATTAATAGATTCTCCTACAAGAAACTAATGGTTCTCCCGATAGCTCTCGCAATTTTTATGGCTCTTCTTATTGCAGTAAACGGAATACCCCAGGGTCTTGATTTCGCCGGGGGGAGCTGGATCGAGATTACCTTAAGAGAGGAGATTAAACCGCAAACGCTTAAATCTATCGAATCCGAGCTCACAGGGATGGGGGCTGAAAACCTGGAAATCTATCTGGGAGCCCAGCTTGGAAGCGACAACCACAAGATAACAATAAGCACAACCACAGTATTGGATGAGGAGGATACCAGAATACTCCTCGAAAAAAACTTGGGGGAGTTAAGAAGCATTGATGTCGCCCGGATTAAACTCGAAACCGAGCCCAAACCCGACATACAGGAGAAAATAAGCAGCAGGATAGCGGGCTCTGATATATCATTTATTGATAATGAATCCGTGTTGGTTGTGAAGGCCCTGGATATTGACGCAGAGGAGCTGAAGCGTGCGCTGGAGTTTTATCTTGATGAGGGAGCAAGCGTTGAGCTTAAGAGCAAAAACTACAGGATGGAGAGCATAGGTAAAACACTGGGTGATAAATTCTGGGAGCAGGGTCTTTATGCTGTTTTGTTTGCTTATATACTGATTATCGCGGTTGTTTTTTTCGTGTTCCGGGATTTTATTCCGTCGGTTGCTATTATTGCGGCAGCATCCTTTGATGCTGTTTTCGCTTTAGGTGGTATGAGCGCCTTAAACCTTCTGCTTGAGCCGGCTGCTCTGGTATCCCTTCTTATGTTGATTGGTTACTCCGTCGACTCGGATATTCTTTTAACCACCAGGGTTTTAAAGACATCCAAGGGCACTGTGAAT
>NJDH01000001.1 GCA_002254405.1 Candidatus Altarchaeales archaeon ex4484_96 | reverse complement strand
CCACAACAAGCCCATCTACGGTATTCTTTTTCTGCAGTATGAAAGTGTATCCCTTATCCGCTTTATCCAGAATAAAATCTTTTTTTATCTCATCAACCACAGCATATTGCTTTATCATAGAAAAATCTGCGCAGGCTATAGACAGGGGTTTATCTGTTTTTCTTTTCTTTATCTCAACTATCTTTCGTATGGAATCAGGCTTATCTATCCGGCAACCCAGACCATATACTGTGTCCGTGGGGTAGATTATAACACCGCCCTTATTCAGGCAGCCAACAACCTTTTGCACTGTTTTTTTATCTGGTTTAGCGGGATTTACTTTAAGCAGAATCATGGTCCAGTGAAACCACACGCAGAACACGTGTAGTTTACACCTAATACGCGGCAGGAACTACATCTTACTATGGTCTCCTTGCCGCATTTTGGGCATTTAAACTCTGTGTATCTCTCATCCACTTCCTTCTCGCAGCTGGTGCATTTTTTACCTGCTTTATCCTTTGTTTCAGCCATCTTATCTACTTATGAGGAAAATAATATTTGTATTGAAGTTAAATAAGTAACAATGAAAGAAGTTAAGCCTCTTCATCGTGTGGAGATTAAGACCACTGAAAAGAAATACCAGGGTGTGTTGCTTGAAAGACCCGCTCTCGCCGATAAAAAATATATTGTTTTGAAGCTTGATAACGGATACAACATCGGCTTGGAGAAGAAAAAAATAAAATCCATCAGGGATTTAGGCAGCGTTAAGGCCGGAAAACACACTAAACCCGGCCGCGAGAATAAAGGGGATAAACCCCATGTTTCTGTTATCGCCACCGGGGGGACCATAGCCAGCAGGGTTGATTACCTGACCGGTGGGGTGCATTCTGCTTTTTCCGCCCAGGAGTTAATATCGGCTGTCCCCGAGCTTAAGTCGATAGCCGATATAAGAGGTAAACAGCTTTATAACAAATTCTCGGAGAATATCCAACCCGGGGACTGGGTTTCAATAGCCAAGTCTGTTGCTCGCGAATTAGACGATAAGGCCTTGGGTGTGGTTGTGACACACGGCACGGATACTTTAGGCTATACTGCTGCGGCGCTGGCTTTCATGTTGAAAACACCTGTTCCGGTAGTGTTAACCGGGGCCCAGAGAAGCTCAGACCGCGGCAGCAGCGATGCGGCTTTGAACCTGATTCATTCCGTGAAAACAGCCGCTGAATCAAAATACCCTGGTGTTTGCGTTGTAATGCATGCAAACCTATCTGATGATATCTCTCTGATACACAACCCCGCTCGTGTGAGAAAAATGCATTCATCGAGAAGAGACGCCTTCCAGTCTGTTAACTGCGCACCCCTGGGTCGTGTTTCTGAGAAAGAAATAATCTTACATCAGGAATATACTCCCCGCGTAAACAAACCCGAGCTTAATACAAAAATAAACGAGGCTGTGTCTTTGATAAAATATCATCCCGGACTGAAACCCCAGGTAATTGATTACCTTGTTGATTCAGGCTATGAGGGGATTGTTTTGGAGGGCACCGGTCTGGGACATACCTCCGAGAGATTGTTTGATTCGATTAAGGCGGGAACCGATTCAGGCATTCTTTTCTGCATGAGTTCGCAGACACTAAACGGGCGCGTTAACATGAACGTGTATTCTACCGGGAGGGTGCTTATTGATTGCGGGGTGATACCCTGTGCTGATATGCTGCCTGAAACAGCTCTTGTTAAGCTGATGTGGGTTCTGGGGCAAACAAAAAACAGGAAAAAAGCAGCTGAGATGATGTTAACAGATTATGTGGGGGAAATCTCTGATAAAAGCCATATAAAAGACGATTTATCTGTTTTTGAATCCTAGTTACCTAGGGAAAAAACACAATCCTGCTGTACATGAAAAACAAATAAAGCACTATCAGAACCGACGATTCTTTTCTGTTCAGGTTCAGGTGATTGAACAACAATAACAAAGCAATAACTGTTGCCACCCCCCAGTAAACAAAATCATATGCCAGCACGCTCTGGCTTACAGTAAAACCCCCCACCACAGCCCCCAAGCCAAAGGATAAAAGCGGGTCTGTTATGTTGCTTCCCATCAGATTTCCAAGGGATAGGCTGTTCGCTTTCTTGGTAACAGCTTTAACCGTTACGCTAAGCTCCGGTATGCTGGTGCCAAACCCGATGAACAAACCAATCAACGACTCCGTGATAGATAATTTATCGGCCAGCAAAACCCCCTTTTCAACAATAACATCAGCCGAGTAGATTATGATAACCACACCAACAAACAACAGAATAATCTTATATAAAAAGTTTCTTCCCAACCCCTCGTGTGAGCTTAACTTGCTTACAATCCCCTCATCAAAGAACAGAAAAGCCAGGTATGTCAGGTATATAATCACCAGAAAAGCACCTTCCCCGCGGGAGACAAACCCATCGAAGCAGACAAGATACATCAACAGGAGGGCAGACAACATCATAAACCCATCTCTTCTAAGTGATCTTCGGGTTGTGCTCAGGGTAGCCATGAAACCCGCTATACCCAGGATTATTGTTATCTGGCTTAGCTCGCTGCCGATAATGTTACCGACGGCTATGCCGGATGCATCTACTCCGGCTGCCGTGCTGAAACCCGCAGAGATGTTAGTGGATATCTCGGGAAGTGATGTTCCAATAGAGGTGATGCTCAACCCAATCAGGAGCTCGGAAACCCCAAGGCTCTTGGCTATAGTCCTTGCGTTATCTACGACAATATCGGACCCAAACCACAACCCAAGAAGACCCAGTGTTATATAACCCGACTCTACGAAAACCATTTACTCTCCAAGCCCTTCCTTAACCTCTTCCCTACCTTTCACAAGCTCGGTTTCCTGCTCTGGGTCTCTTTCCAGCAGCAGGGTCTGGAACTCCCCGACATGGGTTTTTTCTTCTTTAGCGACATCCAAAAGTATTTTTCTCAGGTCGTTATCGTTGGTTAAAGCAGCCATCTCCTCGTAGAGGTTTATTGCATCAAGCTCCGCTATAATAGCGGCACGCAGGATTTCCTTATCCAGATTCTTTTCATCTACTTTACCCAAATCTATCGGTATTTTAGAAAGCATAATAACCACCAGTATATAATAGAACGCAAGTTATTTATCTTCATAAGCCTATTTTTTAAGTTAAAATAAAATGTTTGTTGGCTTAGATGATACAGATTCATTATCCGGGGGATGCACAACCTATCTAGCTTCCCTCATGATGGATAAATTAGGTCTCTTTGGCGATTCAGAACCAGAAGACGACGCTTCTTTACCCAAAAATCGGAAATTTGTTAATTACCCCCATCTCATCAGGTTAAACCCAAATATTCCCTACAAGACAAGAGGCAATGGCGCCATAGCCTTCTGGGTTCCGGATGGCATGGTGGATAAGGCAAGAGAGCTGGTATTCAAGTTTGTTGCAGGACAGGCCAGATTAGACGAAGAAAACACAAACCCGGGAATAGCCTTTGTAAGAGACTACTCTAAACTAATGCTGCTTGAGAATCTCTACAAAAAAGCAGTTTCTGAGCACGTCACCCTCAGAGAAGTGGAAAAAATAGCCTATGAAATAGGGGCGGAAATATATGGATTCAACAACGGAAGAGGAGTAATCGGGGCCTTATCATCGATAGGGGCCACCTTATGCGATGACCACACATTTGAATTACTCGCCTACAGGCTGAAAAAAAACTATGGCCTGGAAAAGAAAATAGATATTGATTCCGTGCGTAATATGAACAAGCGGATGTTTCCAAAGGTCTTTGACAGCATAGACCCGCAAACCGGGCAACTTCTTTTAACACCAAAAGGCTATGACCCTGTCTTTTGCGGTATAAGAGGTGAGAGCGCGCAGGAGGTCAACAGGGCATGGAATATGATAAAAATCCAAGAGGAGATAGAGCGTATCCAGATTTTCGTATCCAACCAGGCAACAGATGCGCATCTCAGAGAAAAAAAAATAAAACAAATCAAACCATATGATTGTGTAACCGTAAAGGGTGTTGTCTCAAAAAAACCAACCACCATCCAAGGCGGACATGTGCTATTCGGGTTGCAAGATGATTCCTCTTCTATAGAGTGCGCTGCATACGAACCCACCGGGGAATTCAGGGATGAGGTCAAAAAGCTCATAGTAGGGGATGTTATCAGGGTTTCGGGTGGAATAGGCAAGCATACTACAACAATCAACCTGGAGAAGCTTGAGATACTGCAACTGGCGGAAAACACAAAAAAGATATCCCCCTTATGCTGTGATAAGAGCATGAGCTCAGCTGGTAGAAACAAGGGATATAAGTGCAAAAAATGTGGCAGAAGGCTGGGGCCAGAAGTCGCTATTATAAGAAAAACCAAAAGAAAGGCTAAATTGGGTCTTTATGTGGTCCCACCTAGGGCCAGAAGACATCTTACAAAACCACCGCACAGGCCGGGTTAACCTAAATGTTTATTCCCAGGAAAAAAAGCGCGGTCGGTATGATTAATACTCCCATGCAGTGTGTTCTTGAGACCCCCGAAAGTATCGGAAGCAATCCGATGCTTGTTGCAACAAACGCGGCATATAACCCCATAAACCCCGTAAGCGAGTAGACCAAAACCAGAACAACAAGCATAGAGAGCGCAGACAGCATCCTGTAATCTATTCTCTCGACCAAATCCAATGCCGCTTCACCTATCCTAATATGGATGATTGTTGCTATGAACCCCACGAAAGCCGTTACGCCAACTAAAAGCATGAGGGTGTTGAAGTCTATCAATAGCACCTTACCTACCATGGTGGCTACCCCGCTGCGTGGGTTGTTTATGGTATATAATGAAATAAAGGAGTATATTGCATCTGATGTGTTTATTGCGCTTACAGAGATGATAAATCTCTGGATGTTGGAGCCCATAAGCTCATACATTAAAACCCCAACCTGGGATGGGCTCATGGCCGGCAGTATTCCTACCAGCAATCCTCCTATTGCTCCAAGCAGGCTGGAAGATAACATATTTTTATCCAGCTCTACTTTAATGTATTTATCCTGAGGCACCATCTGTGACTGCTTGTTTTGCAGGGAGTTTATTATGTTGCTTAAACCGAATATTCCCACAAAAACAGGAAACAATACTTCAGTGGTGGAAAGTATTTTCTGCCTGAACATCAACATACCAAGAACTCCTGAGAGAATCAATATTGCTGACGCTGCAATTATCTTGTTTTTCTTTTTCTCTCTCAATATCAAAAGCAAAACCGCAGCTATGAGAACATATACGATATATTCTCTGAAGCACTGATAGGTGGCTGGTATCAGGTATAATGCGGGAATCAAAAACACGATTGAATAAAACAAACCAAGAAGGCTTCCGTATGCTGTTAATTTAGTAGCCTCCATGGCCTTGCCAGCGAGAAGCAGCTGGTGTGTGGGCAAAACAGACAACGCGGTTTCCTCTTCCGGGACTCCCAGATAAATCGAGGGTATGAAGTCCAGGAAGGTGTGGGTTACGGACATCCCTACCATGGCGATGGCAAATTCTATCGGCGTTAATCCAAGCCGTGGATAGAGGCTTAACCCGATGAGAGCTATGGTGTTGACATGAAGCCCCGGCGTCAGCCCGGTTACTGTTCCAAGCAGGCATCCTATTAGTGCATAAAATAGATAATTTATCATTATTTTATTTTATAGTAATATAAAGATTAAATACAGATAAAAAGCGACAGCGTAGCCCCGCATCATATGTAATATTATCAAAACAAACCCTTTTAAAAAATTTACTTTATAGTGATATCTGACTATAATATTATACTCAAAAATAGCTGCTGAAAATGATGGAAATAGCCTATCTAAACGAAAAAGTCAACATGAAGGTCATCCACCCGGACGATTCTAAGGAAGACTTTGATGTCGAGGAGATAATATGCGGCCTCAGAAATATCGGGGCATCATCTCTTGTTGCAACCAAGGTAGCCACAGAGATAGCAGAAAACGTATACGACGGCATAAGCACGGCTGAAATCCGGCTGATGACCTACAAGAAGCTCAGGAAAATAAGCCCCAAGCTCGCCGAGAAATACAAGTACAGGGCTAAACTTCGGGTCAGAACCTCCAAGACCACGCTAGAGCGCTTTGATAGAAAAAAAATAATACAGTCACTTATGAAGGAAACACAATTAGACAAAAATGATGCTTACATGATAGTAAAACAGGTAGAGCTGGAATTGGAGCGGATGAGAGTCTCATACGTTACCGCCCCGTTAATCAGGGAAATAACATGCGTTAAGCTGCTGGAGAACGGATTGGAAAAAGAGAGAGCCAGGTACACCAGACTTGGTATGCCCGTATATGATGTTAAAAACCTGATAGAGCGCCCATCCACCGAAAACGCAAACCTACAGTATAACCCCGAATCCGTGCACAAGCTCATGGCAGACCAGATAAGCAGGGAATATGCGCTACTTAACCTGCTGCCCGTTAATCTGGCGGATTCTCATATGAAGGCAGAAATCCACATACACGATCTGGACTACTTCACTAGGCCATTTTGCGAAAATCATGACCTAAGATACTTCTTCCTGAACGGGTTTAAGGCAGATGGGGTAGGAAACCATACCTCAGTGGCCGGGCCCGCAAAAAAGCCGGAGGTAGCAATCCTACACGCGGCAAAGATATTAGCCGCTTCACAAACGAACTGCGCCGGAGGCCAGGGATTCAGCTACTTCAACACCTTCCTGGCACCCTACATGCAGGGATTAAGTTACGATAAAATAAAGCAGCTGGCACAGATGTTCATCTACGAGATGTCGGAGATGTATGTTGCAAGAGGGGGTCAAACCGTCTTTTCCTCCATAGACTTTGATCTTTCCATCCCCTCCATCCTGTCAGACATCCCTGCCGTCCTGCCCGAAGGCAGAATGAATGATAGAACAACCTACTCGGACTTCGAGGACGAAGCCAGGGACTTTCTAAAAGCAATAAATGAGGTATACTTGGGCGGAGACCACAGTGGGAAAGCCTTTGTTTTCCCGAAGTTCGAGGTACAAATTGAACCGGATAAAATAAACAAATCCGAGAACGAGGAGATACTAATGGATATCTCCCGATTAGCTGCCAAATACGGGACACCCTACTACATACTCAAACAACCACACATGCCCAAGCTCTCTGCATACCAGTGTTGTGCATATCTCATGCACTTGGACTATGATCTGGCAGAGGGTGACCTAGAGCTTGGCGGTCTAAGAAACGGCGGCATGCAGGTTATCTCAATAAACCTGCCGCAGATATCCTATGAGGCAACAGATGAAACCAGCTTCTTTGAGATACTTGAGGATCGAATGGGGAAAACAAAACAGATACTGCTTTTGAAAAAGGATTTAATAGAAAAAGAGCTGAAAAACGGCCTGCTCCCGTTTTTATCGCAGGAGGTTAACGGCAGAAGATATCTTGAGCCAACCAGACAGAAATATAACATCGGGATGATTGGAGCAAATGAGATGACGAAGGCCTTCACTGGAGAAGAGATTCACGAGCCAGAGGGCCACCGGTTTGCATTAAAGGTATTTAGAAGGATGAGGGAGATAACAGACAGGTATAAGCAGGAAACCGGCTTAAACTTCTGTCTAGCCAGAACACCAGCCGAGTCATCAGGAGCGCGCATGGCCCAGATAGACTCAAACCGGTATGGCAGCAAGGTCATCCACAATGGGGTCGGGGAATCCGCCTACTATACGAATTCGTTTCACGTGAATCCTTCAGCCGACATACCCCTTTGGAAGCGGCTTGGAATAGAAAGCCCCTTCCATCCCATAACCACCGGGGGGGCTATGAGCCACGTGTGGCTGGGTGAATCCAACCCCAGCCCGGAGGGAACCCTTGAGTTAACGAAAAGCATAGCGAAAAAAACCGAGATACAGTATTTTGCCTTCACAAAGGACCTGTCCATCTGCCGCAAATGTAATTTCACGGGAGGCAGTCTGTTGAATAAGTGCCCTTCGTGCGGTTCAACCAACATCGAGTGGTGGTCGAGGATAACAGGATACTATCAGAATGTAACCGGCTGGAATAAGGGCAAACTGGAGGAGTTATCCAACAGGAGGAGATACAATACATCCGGCAATAAAACCGGATAGGATAACCTCCAAGATGAAAAGATAAACTAACCCTTTTTTATGAACAATCAGACATAATATTATACCCGCATTATTAAACAATATTTAAAATGGTTGAAATAGCCTATCTAAACGAGAAAGTCAACATGAGGGTAGTGCATGCTGACGATTCTATGGAGGATTTTGATGTTGAGGAGATAATGTGCAGCCTCAGAAATATCGGTGAGGAGATAATGTGCAGCCTCAGAAATATCGGGGCATCATCTCTTGTTTCCGCCAAGGTAGCCACGCAGGTAGCAGAAAACATTTACGATGGCATAAGCACGGCTGAAATCCGGCTGATGACCTACAAGAAGCTCAGGAAAATAAGCCCCAAGCTCGCTGAGAAATACAAGTACCGGGCTAAACTTCGGGTCAGAACCTCCAAAACAACCCTTGAGGGATTTGATAGACAGAAGATAGCTGAATCTCTTGTTAAGGAAACACAACTTGCCAGAGAAACAGCCGATAAAATATCAAGGGATGTGGAAAAGGAGCTTGAAAAGCTCAAGCTCTCCTATGTGACAGCACCGCTTATCAGGGAAATCGCCTGCGTGAAGCTGCTGGAAAACGGGCTGGAAAAAGAAAGAGCAAGATACACGAGACTGGGTATGCCGGTTTACGACGTAAAAGGCCTGATAGAACTGCCCTCAACAGAAAACGCGAACCTGCAGTACAACCCCGAATCCGTGCACAAGCTTATGGCAGACCAGATAAGCAAGGAATACTCTCTCATAAACGTTTTACCGATTGATTTAGCTGACAGCCACATGAGAGGAGAAATACACATACACGACCTTGATTATTTCTCTACCAGACCCTTTTGTTTCAGCCACGACATAAGGTTCTTTTTGAAAAACGGATTTAAAGCAGATGGTGTGGGCAACCACACCGCCATAGCGGGCCCTGCTAAAAGACCTGAGGTGGCCTTTCTACACGCCGCGAAAGTACTAGCGGCCTCGCAGACAAACTGCGCCGGGGGACAGGGATTCAGCTACTTCAACACCTTCCTCTCACCCTACATTGAAGGCCTAAATTACAAGAGAATAAAGCAACTGGCCCAGATGTTCATATATGAGCTGTCCCAGATGTATGTTGCCCGCGGAGGGCAGGTAGTATTCTCTTCCATAGACTGCGACATGTCAGTATCCCACCAGTTTAAGGATATACCCGCTGTATTGCCGGGGGGTAAGGTTAAGGATTCCGTAACGTTTTCGGATTTCGAGGACGAAACCACCACACTCTTTAACGCAATACTTGATGTGTACCTTGAAGGCGATTACATAGGTAAAAGCTTTAATTTCCCGAAATTCGAGGTTCAGGTTGACCCCAAAGACATTAAAAAAGGAAAAAACGAGGATGAACTGCTGAAGGTATCTGAGCTGGCCGCTAAATTCGGCACACCCTACTACATAATACATCAACCCTATATGCCGGATTTCGCATGTTACCAGTGCTGTAGTTTCCTGATGCCCCTGGATGACGCCTCAACCGAAGACGACGTAGCCAACGGAACGATAAGAGGGGGTGGGCTGCAGGTTGTCACCATCAACCTGCCGCAGCTGGCCTATGAATCAAGCGGAGACGACGACAAGCTGTTTGAGGTCCTGCAGGAGAGGATGGAGAAGGCCAAGCAAGCTCTTGTTTTGAAAAAAGAAATAATAGACCGCAACCTAAGAAACAATCTACTGCCATTCATGAACCAGCCGATAGACGATGAAGGAACAAAATATCTTGCCACAGACAAGCAAAGCTATATCATAGGCCTAGTTGGCATGAATGAAATGGTGAAGGCCCACACAGGAAATGAATTACACGAGTCAGATGATGCTTGGAGGTTTGGATTGAAGGTTATGAAAAGAATGCGCGATATTGTAGCTGATTTCCGGGAAAAAACGGGATTAAACTTTGCTTTAGCCCGCACCCCGGCTGAATCATGCAGTTACAGGCTGGCTCAAATAGACCTTGAAAGATACGATGGCCGGGTCATAGCCAACGGGCCACAGGATGCTGCATACTACAGTAACTCCTTTCACGTGAACCCCTCAGCAGATGTTCCGCTGTGGAAGAGACTGAGCATTGAGGGGGCGTTCCATCCCCTGACAGACGGAGGAGCTATGAGCCATGTCTGGCTGGGAGAATCCAATCCCGGGGCTGAGGGAATCTATGAGCTGACCAAAAAAATAGCCACAAAAACAGCGATACAGTACTTCGCTTTCACAAAAGACCTCTCTGTCTGCAAAAACTGCAACTTCACGGTAGGGGGCTTAACAGATGAATGCCCTAAATGCGGCTCAACCAACATCGAGTGGTGGTCCCGGATAACAGGATACTACCAGAACGTAGCCGGCTGGAATAAGGGGAAACTAGAGGAACTCGCAGAAAGAAGACGCTATGGTACCTCAGGCGAGAGCACCGAGGTAAAAGAGCAAACCAAAAGAAGGCTACAGCATACCGGGAAAAACGGGTGGGATAGCGAATATGATTTCTAAAAAATGACCAGATTAATTCTTTACACAGGAAAAAACTGCCCCAGGTGCCCCAAGGCCAAAAAGATTGTTGAGGAGGTAACCAGCGCCCTAAGGTTAAAAAAGGGCGTGGACTGGGAGATACTGAACATAGACGAAGAAGACAACATGCTAACAGCACTGCAGTACCAGATAGCCTCCACACCATCAATACTAATAGACGGGGAAATTTTTTGTGCTGGTGAGGCTCCAGATAAGGAAGCACTAATAGATAAACTAAAAGACTAAGCTCTCCTGTAGTATCTCCCACCCCCAGAGGATATGGACTCTATTTTTTTATTTTTCATCAACTCCTGAAGGTACTTGACTACCTCATTAACATGCAATCCCAGGCAAACAGATAGGTCCCCCAACGTGCATGGTCTTCTTCCGAGCAGATCCAATATCGACTCCTCAACATCTCTTTTATATGAATAAGTGAACTCTATATTGCTTGCCTGAACCAACTCAGCTCCCAGGACCGCAGCTATTTTACCCATCCTCTCCTCTGAAACAGGCTTGGCATAGGATTCGGCGGGGGGTCTGATTACCGTATTCAACTGTATTCTATCCGGCTTGATTGCCTCAATAGCATCCTTTAAGGCATCAACTTCACCCGGTTTGTCGTTGACACCGGCTACGAGCAAAACCTCAAGCCACATCAGACCATCAAGGATTTTACGCATCTCAACCAGGCCCCCTATTATATCCTCTATATCAATCCCTGGACAGGGCCTGTTCACCTGCTCAAAAACACCCTGGGTTGCCGCATCCAATGAGGGCACAAGCAAATCCGCACCAGCCAACTCCCGTCTAATCACATCATCACCTAACAATGAGCTGTTGGTTAACACAGCAACAGGTATATCAGTCAATGATTTAATTGCGTCTATTATTTCACCTAAACACGAGTTAAGTGTCGGCTCGCCCGAGCCCGAAAGCGTAATATAATCGCATGACCCCCCTGCATTAATGTAGTCTTCAATCTCGGATAATACCTCCTTGAAGGGAACATACTCTATTCTTTTGGTTGTCTTTTTAGTGGTCTTACCCAGCTGACAGTATACGCAGTCAAAGGAGCAGGTCTTATATGGTACTAAATCAACCCCCAGCGAGCTCCCGAGCCTGCGCGATGGCACTGGACCGAACAAGTATCTCATTTCAGATTAAATCTCTTCCTCCGATAATAACGGGAGTAAACAGCTCCCAGGGGATTATGGGCCAAAACCCGGTCTTTCACCGCGAGAACCGAAACAGGCGCATTAGAGCGCCCGGTGAATAATATATCATGCCCCATGCATAAGCCCAATACCAGATTAAGCTGGGTTTTTTTATCGTTTAATATCAATGCCTGACCAACCGGATTACATGAGCTTATGCTCCCGCCCTCAAAGCCACTTAATCCAAGCTCGTCTTTACTTAGGCCGCAGACCTTGCAGCACACAGAGTAAACCTCGAATTCAGCTGATAATATCCCCTCTATAATCCCGGCAGCATCCTCTAATCCAATGCAGAAAGCCAGCCCGAGCCTTTTATAGCCCATGTTTCGTGCAAACGCCATCACCTCCTCAAGCCTTGTGAGCTTCATGTAGCCTTGGGCTTCAAGGCTTGCAGCCGCATCCAACCCCCTTAGCTCATCATCAGAGTATTCATCCAAAACACTATCTGCTAAACCAGTGCAGTCTTTGCCTTCATAGCATTCTTTTTTCTCGCAGACAGCGCACTTCATCTATTAAACCCCCTGATAAAAACGATATCTCCCACCCCGACACCAATATGTTTTGCGATGAGGGGGCATTTAGCCATCAGCAGGAAAAAAATATAGTCCTGCTCGTTTAATCCCTCAAAGTTGCCTTGTCCCTTGCTCAACACCAAATCCGCCTTCTTGAGCTTTTTGAGAAAAACCGGGTCGGTTCGTTCAGGTCCGGTACCCGGCATGCCATTGCCCATGTAGTCGAGTTCAACCTTACCTGTCAAACCCGCTTCCCGAACATCTCCTACTGTTGCATCATTTATTATAGGGCCCCCCTTCACAACAAGCGTAACCCTTATATCATCCAACTCCTCAATCAAGACCCTATCAAAGACTATTTCACCGGCGTTATCAGCCAGATAAATTATCTGCCTGGCTTTTTCAAGCTCCTGCCTGAACTCATCCAGGGAATCAAGTGCGAAATCAACCCCCAATACCCTCTTAACTGTCTCTTCCACATCAAATACGTGGTTCACCCCATAATCTATTATGTTGCCTGCCACAGCGAGCTTTAAGGCGGTATAAATAGGGTCATCTGATTGGCTCACCTGCTTTTTCAGCCAAGGATACAACCTTAAGGCGAGTTTATTATCATGTGATTTGATTTTACTGTAAGGGTCCGGGTTGCCTGATACTCTCCTAACTATCTCATGAACCTGATGCGCTATATGGGGGGGGCTGCACCCGTAAGATAATTCATGCAATAAAGCCGCTGTTTCCCTAAGAATCTGCTCTTGTTTTCTCTCATCATCTGTCGCCAGTTTCGCGGTCTTCAAAGCCTGCTGCATGAAGCAGGGCACGCAATCCAGGTTAACTCTCATCTTAAAACACCTCTTAAAGCAATTATTGAAGCATACTTTGGATTATCTGAGTTGAAAACCACATCATCTCCAATCCCTAAAAAAAACTCCTCATCCACTATAAAAAACCCCTCAAGATACTCTTTTATCTCTTCTGTGTTGATGTTAACGTATCTGGAGATATAGCCTTCTTCCTCAACCTTAAGCTTAAAGTATGCCGATTTAGGATTCAGCATTAAAATTAGAATCCGCCCACCATCAGATAAAACCCTGATGGTCTCATCCACAGCAGCCCGGTAATCGCCTATGAACTCCATTGAGGTAACATAAAAAACGCAGGTGAAGCTGTTGTCTTCGAAAGGCATTTTCTCGGCTTTAGCGCAAACAAAAACATTATCAGCCAGGATTTCAGCCTTCTTTATCATCTGTTCGTTTGCATCTACTCCAACGATATCATACCCTATAAGCTCCTTTTCGAACACACCCGGTCCGCAGCCCACATCCAGTATTTTCCCGCAACCACCTAGATGATTTCTCAGGTAAGAGGTTTCCTCTTTTAATATCTGCGCCCCCAGAGGCGTCTCATAGTACTTAAGGTATCTGTCAACCATTTCATTCTATAACTCGATTCTATAGCCTGCTCCGCCAAATATTGTGTTATCAGGAAATAAATCCATTATCTCCTTCTTATGCTGGGTGCAATGACATGGCACAATCAAATCCAAACCCGTTAACGCATCATACTTATCAAACCCATGGAATCCGCCTAAAACCCCGTAGAGTAACCCAAATTCCCCAGCAGCATCCAATATAACATCCAATCCGGGGTGAGCGCATCCCGTGACAACAAAAAAACCCTTCGAGCCTTCTAAAACAATAGACTGCTCTTTTATCTGCGAGCCAAGCTCCCCGGTTGAATAAACCCCGTCAACTATTTTTGTGGCATCCAAAACCTCAAACAACACATGCTCTGATGCTATATCCCTTTTCATGTTCGCTGAGAAGCTGGCTGGAACGTAAATCTTCAGGTCTCTGCCCTGGTTCATAACACAAGGCAACCCCCCAACATGATCCCAGTGCTGGTGGCTTAAAATCACCAAATCGATATCCTCTACATTAAAATCGAGTTTCTCAAGATTTCTAACCAAGGCAGCACCCTTCCACCCGGTGTCAAACAGGATTTTCAGCTCACCAACCTCAATAAGACAGGAGAAACCCCACCCTGTCTCCAAATCCGGGGATTCACCAAACAACTCATTATCGTATACTATTGTTAACCTCATCCCACACCCCCTTAACAATCTGTGAAACATCACCCCCGTATTCCACTATACTTTTAGCTTGAACCATGGCTTTTGTGAAATCCCCGCTATAGGGTATCTCCCCAGCAACAGGTATATTATTCCTAAGACAGTATTTTTTTATCTCAATGGTTTTCTCTCTGTTTATATTGTATTTGTTTATGCAGACCATGGATTTTATTTTAAAAAATTCTGTCACACCAACAATCCTCTCAAGGTCGTGTAGTCCGGATATCGTTGGCTCGGTCACAATCAAAGCCAAATCCGCCCCGGAAAGAGAGGCGATAACAGGGCATCCTATCCCGGGCGAGCCGTCGATGATTATCAAATCCAGGCCTTTATCTTGGGCAACATCCTTGGCTTTCTTCCTGACCAAGGCCACAAGCTTGCCTGATGCCTCCTCCCCTGCGTAGAGTATTGCATGGACCAGTGGCCCGCATCTTGTGTTTGAGATGAAGGTCTTGCCTGCGTTTTTTTCGTTCATCGAGACAGCATCCACGGGACAGACGAGTTCGCATACAGCGCATCCCTCGCAGGCTAATGGATTAACCAGGTAGTCTGATATGGCATCAAAGACGCAGTATTTAACGCACTCACCGCATCTTGTGCATTTCTCACCATCTATGCTGGCGGTCTTCAACGCCCTGAAATCATTTTCCTCAATTATCTCAGGTTTCAGTATCAGATGCAGGTCTGCTGCGTCAACATCGCAGTCAGCCAGCACCTTATTTTTAGCCAGGGAAGCGAAGGCGCTCACCAACGAGGTCTTTCCTGTTCCTCCTTTGCCGCTTAAAACCGTAATCTGCTTCATCATCCAACCTCCTTTTTGATGACCTCATAAACCTGCCTGAACTTTTTCTCGTACTCTGGCATCCTCTCGACAAAAGCTATGCCGTTTGAGTAAAGAGCCGCTATCTGCTCGTCATGAGGTATCTCCATCAACAGCCTGATACCCTCTTTATCGCAGTATTCTTGCACCCGCCCATCACCTATCCCCGCGCGGTTCACTATCACGCCATGGGGTATTTTCATCTCCCTGAGCATGTTTACTGCAAGTTTTAGGTCGTTTAAACCAAAGGGTGTGGGTTCGGTTACGAGTATGCAGTAGTCGGAATCCCTAACAGATTCAATAACAGCGCAGGATGTGCCCGGCGGGACGTCAAGTATTGCGTCCACATCCTTGTTTATTTGTTTTTTCACCTCAGATATAACAGGTGAAGCCATAGCCTCACCCACCTCAAGTATGCCGTGCACGAAACGTATTTTATCTTTTCCCCCTACTTCAACAACACCCGTGGTGCGTTTACCCTCGGATATGGCATTATTCGGGCATACTATCGCACAACCCCCGCATGAGTGACATAATTCCGGGAAAAACATAACCAATTCCTTGGTAACCGCCAAGGCATTATACTGGCAGAATTCAGCGCATTTGCCGCATCTGACACAAAGCTCTTCATTTATCAGGGGAATCAGCACCTCAACAGGTTTTTTCTCTTCGATTACTGGATTCAAAAAAAGATGAGCATTAGGTTCCTCGACATCACAGTCAAGAAGCTGTATTTCGCCCAGGCAAAGAGCAAGGTTGACGGCTACCGTGGTCTTTCCGGTTCCTCCCTTGCCACTTGCCACGGCTGTAATCATTTTGTTTTATAGCCTTGGCCGCTTCCTCTGAAGGCATGTTGCCTGCAGGCGTTTTCATCGGTTGCCTCGTTTAGTTTGCCTGATTGCCATTGCCCTATCGCGTCCCTTACTGTTGCGGTTGCTCCAACATAAACTCTGATCCCTTTATTTTCAAATAAATCAACAGCTCTTCTTCCAAGGGAAGAGCATACCATGATGTCAACTCCCTCCTCGGCCAAGAGTTGGGGTGGGTAACCCTGTCCTCCCATGTGATGGCTTGAATTAGGTATTACCCTAACATCCATATCTGTATCGTCAACTATAGTATAAAATGGCACTCTCCCAAAGTGCTCTCCAACCATCTCATCCAATCCTCTGTTTCCGTTGCTTGGAACCGCTATCCTCATTTTTTTTTAAAACCCACCTACAAGCCCTATGCTGCATTTAGGACAGGTTTTTTGTGCGCAGGGCACACCCCTAATCTTTGCTTCCCGATAACCGCAGGATGGGCAAACACAGTCTTTCGGCCCGCCTCCTGCCCGTCCTCTACCTGAGCCCATTGCAGGACCTCTACCGTCTCCACCAGGCATTTTATCTATTTATCATCCGATAGTTTATTGATTTTTTCCTTGGTTTTTTTCAGCTGTTCCTCCAGCTTGAATGCCTCTTCCTCAAGGTTCTGGATTTCATCTTCCCTGCTTTGCGGTTGGCTTGGTGCTTGAGGTGTGGGGGGTGAAGTGAATCTCATAGCTCTTCCCATGCCTCTACCCATTCCCCGGCCCCCGCCTGCTCCCATGCCACCGCCCATTCCACCATATCTCGGGCCGGTAGCCTGAGATTGAGCCTTGAGTTCACCATTCAGGTATTTATTTACGGCATCTCTTACGCTGATTCCCTGGGAGGTAATCACCTCAACACCTGAATTATGCAGTATTGGGAAAGAGTTAGGCCCGTAGTTTCCCGCAATAGCCGCGGCACATCCCTGGTTGGCTACATACTGGGCTGCCTGTATGCCTGCTCCGCCTGCGGCTCCGGAATAGGGGTTATCCAGCACCTGGGTGTTTATTATTTGCTTACCCTCTGTTTCCACTATAGTGAAATTCGGGCATCTGCCAAAAAGCGGGGATACCTCATCATCCAGGCCGCCTGTTGTTGTTGATACGCATATTTTCATTGTTTTTGGAGTTCATTGAGCCTCTTTTTTATGTCGCTGAGTTCCTGCTTAAGCTGCTGTATCTCCTGTTCGCGGGTTTGCTGCGGTTCTTGTGTGGTCGTGTGTGGTGTTGTTTGATCCATCCTGGCCCAGTAGGGTAATCCTGTGGCTCGATAAACATTTCTGTAGCCTCTTCCGCGACCGAATCCACCCCCTCCACCGTATCCCATTGGCCTGCCTGTTGGTTGGGGTATCTGGCCGCTTCTCCATAGTGGAGTGCATCTGCCTCCTGTTCCCTGGGGTCCTGTTCCGTCTCCTGCTGGCATAATATCACCTCTTTTGCCCATAAGGGCTTTATTATTTATTCTACATTCAGCTATATAAATACAAAACATCTACTCGCTGAACTCCTCAACAGCCTTCAAAAGCTTGGCCATATAAGTTAAGGGAGGTCCGCCACCCATCAAAACAGCAACATAACCTGTTTCAACAAGCTCGTCTTTTGTCGCCCCGGCATCCAATGCCCCCTTCGTGTGAAGAGCAATACAATACTCGCATCCAGCGCAAAGAGCCAACGCCACCGCAATCAATTTCTTGGTCTTCACATCAAGAGCGCCGTCTTTTTCAGAACTATGCCTCTTTAACACACCAAATGGCCCCTGCAGCCTTGGATAATCCTTACCTAAAACCGCCATCGTATCCTGTGCTTCCTTAAGTTTATCCTTCATACTATCCATATCAATCACCTCTTATTTTATCTATGATATCCATAATGGAATTTGATGCAGAAGAGTCCTTATGCGACAGTATATACGGCTGCCCCACATCGCTGTCCTGCACTATATCGGGGTCAATCGGTATCCTACCAAGGAAAGGCACCCCAAGCTCGCTGGCCGCCTTCTCCCCACCCCCTCTCTTAAACAGATAGGTTTCTTCCCCACATTTAGGGCAAACAAAACCAGACATGTTCTCAACTATGCCGAGAACCCGAACACCCAGCTTCTTGGAAAAGTTCACAGCACGCCTTGAATCGGATAAAGCAACCTCCTGGGGTGTTGTCACAACAATAGACCCGTGGATGTCAGGAATCAACTGCGCGATAGACAAAGGTTCATCCCCTGTTCCGGGCGGCAAATCCACTATAAGATAATCAAGTTTGCCCCAATCAACCTGACCCAGAAACTGCTGCAGTGCATTCATTTTAAGTGGGCCTCTCCACACGACAGGGTCGTCTTTTTTTATCATAAAAGCAATGGACATGGCCTTAAGATTCATGTCCACACCCAAGGGTATCCTGGCGGGAATAATAGAGTCCTCTGTTGCATTAAGTTTTTCATCTGAAATCCCCAGCATCTGGGGGACATTAGGGCCATGCAGGTCAGCGTCAAGTATCCCGGTTCTCAAACCGTTCATCTGCAGGCCGAATGACAGATTAACCGCTATTGTTGTCTTACCCACACCGCCTTTACCGCTCATGACCATGATTTTCCGCTCAATATCCCCCATCCGATCATGTACAAGCTGGTTTAATTTAGCCATATCCTTATTATCCATTTTGTATCATCCTCCTGATGTCTTTCACATCGCACTCGGGGCAGCGTGTGGGTTTGCCTTCTCCTGATGGTGCAACCCATTCGTGGCTGCATTCCCTGCAGATAAAAACCCCATCTTCTGTGGCAAAAAAACCACCTCGGATTTCAATAGCCTTGCCCTCAACCAGTGCCTCAACGGTCTTTTTGCGCCCTCTTTTAAGGTCTCTTGCCAGGGTTCTTCTGGATACCTTCATCTCTTTAGCGGCTTTTTCCTGCTCCAACCCCTCAAGGTCCACCAGCCTCATAGCCTCTATCTCCTCTATGCTTAATATCACTGATTTCAGTTTATTCAAGGGTGTGCCCCTTGGCTTGAAGTAGTCTATTCCTGGTTTATCTTTTACTATCCTGATGCACTTGGGCCTGCCTTTGCGGTGCATAGTATCTATTTAATCCTCAGGATATAAAAAAGCCCAAAAGGGCAAAACTCACTGGTTTAGATAAATCGTCTGAGTCGGATAAGCCATGTCAACACCAGCCTCCTCAAGCCCCTGCTTTATCCCCAGATTAATAGCCTGCTGGTAATCCATATAAAGGTTGTAGTCACCGGACATGACATGATAAACCACCTCATAATTCAGGCTGAAATCAGCGAACTCCTTAAAATGAACCCTATCAAGATTAACACCATCAACCGAGGAAAAAACCCCCTCGACAATAGAGGGAATCATCTTAAGCTTATCGGTGGGTGTCTCATAGGTCACCCCGAAACCAAACACAACACGGCGTTTCTCCATCTTCTTGTAGTTGTGTATCCTGCTGGAGGTCAGCTCCCGGTTGGATACAACAAGCTCCTCACCCTGTAGTGTCTGTATCCTTGTGCTCTTTATCCCGATATTTTTCACGGTGCCAGGATCAGAGCCCACCACAATAAAATCCCCCACAACAAAAGGCTTATCAAAATGGATGGAAAGAGAGCTGAAAAGATCCTCAGCTATGTTTTGGGCAGCAAGAGCCAAAGCGATTCCCCCAATACCAAACCCCGCTATCAGGGCATTAATGTCATATCCCAGATTATCAAGTATTATAATGATCACAACACCCCATACCAAGGCTTTAAGGATGCTAGACAGGTTGTTGATGAGGGAAACATCCTCCACCTCCTCATCCTCTTTTTTCATCAAAACAACCTTTCTGGTTGCGTAGTCTATGCCTGTTTGCACTGATTTAATCACATAATAGGCTGCGATAATTAGAAGAACATATTCCAGGGTCTGTAAGGCAAAAACCGAATAGCCAAAATCCAAGAAATTAAGCGAGAAATAAAGAGCAAGCAAGACATAAAAAGGCCACTTTATCTCGCGTATCATCTCAATCAACAAATCATCAAACTCAGAGCCTGTTTTTTTAGCCATATCCTGCAGTTTATGTAGTATAAAAAACTTAAACAGCCTAAAAACCGACACGGTGAGGAAAAAAACAACCATGGAAAGAATAAGATCACCCTCAAATGATGCGGTTAAACCACTTACGGTAGATAAATCCAAGCTCATGTAAAAAAATATAATCGATTCTTTATATTTCCCCGAGAAATTTAATCCAGTCCAAAAGATGTCGGGTCACCAAAAAATTATCTTTCACGTACTTACGCCCGTTCACTCCCATCTTGTGGGCCTTCCTGGGATCAGATAATAGCTTAATCACTCTCTCAGCGCATTTATTATAATCTGTGGGCTCGACGAGATAACCATTAAAACCGTCTTTAACCTGCAGCGGAATCCCCCCCACATTAGAGGCTACAACAGGGGTTTCCTTCCAAAGAGCCTCGGAGACGGTTAAGGCAAAACCCTCACGAACAGATTTTTGCAACACAACGCTGGAGGCTCTCTGCACGGCATTAACCAGGTTATCGTTTGCCTGAGAGATAACATGAACGTCTTCGTACTCGTTTACCTGATTTAACACATCATGATAGATTGCTTCACCCTCAGGGTCGTCGAACGCGGTTGAGCCCAGCAAAACAAGACTGCAGTCGATTTTTTTCCTTACCCTATCATAAACCCTTATAACACCATTTGGATCCTTCCACCGGTCAAAACGAGAAACCTGGGATATTATCGGTTTATCCTGCGTTATTTTAAAATCCCCTAAAAGCTTTGACACCCTATCCTCATCCATATCCCTGTTTTTTAATGTTAAAGGGTCTATGGATGGATGAATCACGGCCTGATGCATATCATACGGCAGCATATAGCTTTCCCGGGATACAATAATGGAATCATACATCACGATAAATTTTTTCAGATAAGATAAAAGACTCTGGTTGGGGTTGGACAGGTCGATGTGCGCCCTCCAAATCCAAGGCTGCTTTTTCTTAACAAAACGTATTAAAGGAAGAGGTTGGGGGTCGTGTATTATCACATAATCATGGTCCAGGTGCATGAAGCTGGAATTGTTCGCATTCAACTCCTCATATCTGTTTTTTTTCTCGGCGGAGAGGGTTAACTCATCTCCCTGAAGCGCGTTATGGAATTCCTTGGTTATCTTGTAGAACCCATATGAACCAAACAATATCCTCCACCCCGTTTTCACCCCAGCATCATTTAACAAGGGCACAACCGATTTAAGCATCTCAGCCACACCACCACCCTCGTATGTGGAATTCACGTGAACCACGTGTTTATCTGACAGCTTATGGGCCTGCTCATAGATTAAGTCAACAACCTCATCTAATACAACATCCCGGTAATCATCTAATCTCTTCTTCATAACCCTCAATAGAAAAACGTATTTAATCTATTAATCTTTTACGGAAGACAACAGATGCAGGAAATTTCTTACCTCAGAAACATCCCGCAAGAAATAATCAGCCAACGAATCCCGGACCCCATCAGCGCAGACCAAAACAGCAACATCCCCCTCCCCCAAAGCCCCGAACGCATCCTCGTCTGTTCTATCATCACCCACGTACACGAGCAGGTTGTCTTGCTTGCCCAACGAGTCAACAAGCCACCTAACAGCTGCACCCTTATCCCAGTCAATATCCGGTCTTATCTCATAAACCATCTTACCAGAGCTAAACCTCAGCTTCCCCCCGTCAACATACTCCGCAATACGCTCCAAAAAAAGCCTTTTAACCCTCCTGCGTTTTTCAGGTGAAACCATCCGGTAATGCAGGGAAACCGTCACCCCCTTGTTTTCCACCAAAACACCATCTATGTCCTTAAAAAACTCCATCAGATTAAGGCTGATTTCCTCCATTAACGGCTTGATGCTTACAAGACCCGGTTTATGTAAATTGATACCCGGTCCGCTGATCTCAAATCCATGGTTTCCAGCATAATAAATACCTCCAACATCAACCAATGATTTAACATCAACCAAAGAGCGCCCGCTTATGATAGCAACCATATATTTTCGGCTTAACTCTCTGAGAACATCCTTAACCGCATTATCAAGAATTGCGTTCCCGGGATAATCCACTATCGGTGTGAGGGTTCCATCACAATCCAACAAAATAAAAACCTCATTTACGTTGAAATCATCTGCAAGCTTATCCCAGCATTCCAGGAGGTGTTTCATTTATATCACTGTTAACCGAAATCCATGGATTCAGCATCATATACCCGAGCCCAGGAACCGAAAAAATTATCAAGCCACCATACGATATCCATATCCTCGATAATGTTCTTCATGTGATGACACCTGATTCTCTTCTCTTTCTCGGGCATCTCCAGCGCCTGCTTTATTGAATCAGCCATCCCCTCACAATCATATGGATTAACCAATATCGATTTATTAAGCTGACCTGCTGCTCCAGCAAACTCGCTTAAAACAAGCATCCCCTTGTCCTTGTTTGTTGCCAGAAACTCCTTAGCAACAAGATTCATACCATCGATTAAGGGAGTTATCAAAGCAACATCGGATATGTGATAATAATACATCAACTGCTCTTGGCTGAATTTCCGGTAGAAATATTTTATCGGAGTCCAATCGACTCTACTGAACTTGCCGTTTATCCTGCCAACAGCCGCCTCTACGCTTTTCTTCATCTTCTGGTACTCGTTCACCCTCCATCTGCTTGGATTCATTATCTGCAGAAAAATCACCCCCCCCTGATATATCGGATACTTCTCCAGAAACCTCTGATAGGCTTCCAGACGATGTAATATGCCCTTGGTGTAGTCTAACCTGTCCACGCCCAAGATAATTTTCAACCCATTGAATTCATCCATCAAATCATCTGAGGCGTTTATTTTTTTTTCGTTCCTGTGAAAGCAGTTGAATTTATCAAAATCTATCCCAATAGGGAAATCATCCACGTGTATCTCCCTGTCGTTCACCCTGATAAACCTTTTTTTCTCATCCACGTAGGCGTTAGTGCCCCGCCTGACTGAGTCAAGAAAGTTTCTGAGATGGGATTCGGTCTGGAACCCGATGAGATCACAGTTTAACAAGCCTTTGAGTATATCTCTTCTCCAGGGAAGCCGACCGAACATCTCCCAAGGCGGCCAGGGAACATGCCAGAAAAAAGATATTCTTGCTTCACTGTTTTTCTCCCTGATATATCCTGGAACAAGGCTCAGATGATAGTCGTGAACCCAGATATAATCTCTTTTGAGGTCAACAATCTCGGAATTAACCGCCTGAGAGAATTTCTGATTAACCCTCTGGTACTGGTTCCAATACTCTGGTTTAAACTCAACCTTGCTTATGAAGGAATGACATATAGGCCACATTATGCTGTTTGAGAACCCGTGATAGAACCCCTCAACCTCCTCTTTACCAAGCTGCACCCTCTTCAACACATAAGCCGGGTCTTCAGGGGGCACCCCTATCCTGTTTTCCTCATCCACTACCTTAAAGTCCCCCCTACCGGACCCCCATGCAACCCATAAACCATGGCATGAGCTCATTACCGGGTTTAATGCAGAAACCAAACCCCCGGTTGGAATACTATACTTGTTTCTTTTGTTTCTCTCATGTATGCAGGGCTCCCGGTTGGATACAATAATCAGCCTGTCCCCGGATTCAGGGGACTTCATAGTCTTCAAACTCATAATACTAGACAAAAAAAACATATGTTATCTAGTGCAGCAAAACACCACTATAATATATCAGATACAGTGAATAAAACACCCGTGTTTATTACCTGCCTGCTCTAATACATTCATATGAAAGGATTTCACGTTAACCAGCGCGTGGGGGTTTTCGTTGACATACAAAACATGTACTACAGCGCGATAAACCTATACAACAGCAAAGTAGACTTCAGGATTATATTAAACGACGCCGTCCAAGGAAGAAACCTTATCCGGGCCTTCGCCTACGTCATCAAAGCCGACATCGGAGAGGAGGAGGGCAGCTTCTTTGAGGCTCTTGAAAACATGGGTTTTGATGTGCGAAGCAAGGACCTGCAGGTTTTCGCAGGCGGCCATAAGAAAGGAGACTGGGATGTCGGCCTGGCGATGGACGCCATAAGAATGGCCCCCAAGCTTGATACTGTTGTTCTGGTATCCGGGGACGGGGATTTCACGGACCTGGTCAGATACCTCAACGGCCAGGGCTGCCGGGTGGAGGTGATGGCCTTCCGCAAGAGCGCTTCCTCTCATCTGATTGATGCAGCTGATTATTTTTTTGATCTCGAGGGCAAAAAAAAGTATCTGCGCAAAAAAAAGAAACCATCTAAATCCAGGAAAAAAACAACTAATCCAGGGAAAAATAAGTGAACCTAATCCCCAGGTATATGAAATATAACCCCATCAGGTAGATGGCGCCGTATCTTCCAAGCCGGCCCCTGGATTTAATCAGGTAAACTAAAGCAGCGCCGCCGTTATTGTTTCCATCGGCAGATCCCAGTATATTAACGGCCTTGGAACCCAGTAGGTTGAAATCAAAGCCCCCCCGCCCATGGCCACCAATGGATTGGTTATGTTGCTCCCGATTAAAGTCCCAAGCGATATTCCCTCACTATGCTGTTTTAAACCAAATACTGCGGTAAAAAACTCAGGGGATGCTGAGGCCACTCCCAGGCCGATTACACCAATCAATGAGCCGCCTAATCCCGTTAAAACCACAACATCCTGGGCTGTTTTAAGCAGAAAATGAGCGCTACCCAACATCAAAATAAAGCAGGTTAATGCTATCAGAGAATCTGCTTTTACGTTCACGCTTTTATCCAACACCTGCATGTCTTGTTTCATGTGGTGGTCTTCTCTCCGATAGAGGTATATCATGTATGCGATGAAAGACCCGAACAATATGAGACCATCCAGGCGCGAGTAGATGCCGTCGTATCCCAAACAATACACATTAATGTGGTTGTTATCATCGGCAGATATCCTGTTTTGAGGAAATCCTTTTTGAATCTTAGCTTTCCCATGAAAAAAACCACCAACCCCAGTATCAGCGTCTGCTGGATGACATCCGAGCTTATGTTTGCTCCGAGCACTGTAGCTGATGCTACCTCATAGTCAAGGCTCCCGGATAATATACCAATTGAGGCCGCCAGGTGCGAGAATATCTCTGGCAGGCTTGTGGCCATAGAGAAAACCACCAAACCCCCGAGGTATCCGAGATGCCGTAGTGCACCAGCAGGCTGTGTATGCGCTCAACAGCATAGCGGGCGCTCACAACAAGCACAGCAAGAGAGCTCAACCCCAGTAATACATCAACAAATAAACCCCCGTCAACCATACAATAAATGATTACCTCCTCAGGTTAAAATACCTCAAGTATCTCAACATCATATAGGAGCGGCTCATTAAGCGGGCACTGGCATGTGGGACACTCCCTGAAGCAGATCTTGCATCTCATATCTTCAGAGTGGGCTGGTGATAGGATGCCCTTGATTCTTACTGTTTTATTAAGGTATTCATCGAATTTATTTGGGGGTTCATACAACCAAATATTTTTTTCTTTGGTGGATAAAACAGTAATCGGATATTTATCGTATGCTATCTCTAATCTCCCCTCTAAAACAATTTTTTCTTCAACGCAGTTTTTCGGCTGCATCAACAATACAATGCCGGTGATACAAGCCAACAAAAAAAACCCGATAATATATGCGGTGGTTTTCTTTTTCATATCCTAATCATTTTATATCCCTCATTTAAACCCATGGCAGTAGAACATCAATAAATATAGGGTCTTTGATTTAGAGTAGTTACATCGATTTATTAACCTGTAAGACTAATCTTATTATGGTGATAGATGTGGTTAATGTTGATGTTACAAAAATGAGCTCTAAAGGACAGGTTGTCATACCCCTGGATATGCGCAAGGATTTCTCTGTTGGGGATAAATTTTTGATCATAAAAAGAGACCATCAACTCATACTTAAGCCGGTTAAGGAGGTGGGTGGGAACTTCCTGGAGGATCTGGATTTCGCAAAGAAGACCATTCAAGCACTTGAACGCTATGAGAAAGGAAGATTCAGGGAGATGGACGGCGGGGAGTTCTTGGCTGAACTCGAAGAATGGTGATTGTCGCTTTTGACTCCCGCTTTGAGCGCAGCATCAGGAAAATAAAAGATAGCAGACTGAAGGATCAGGTGAAGAAACAAATCACAAAAATCATTAAAAAACCCGAGACCGGCAAACCCATGCGATACACTAGAAAAAACACCCGTGAACTGTATGTTTCATCGTATAGGTTATCCTACATGTACCTGAAAAAAGAAGAGAAAATAATATTTCTTGAACTTTATCACAAGAACAAACAATAAAGCCATTGAGAACCAAGCATAGTGTTTAATTCTCCTTGGGAGCAGAGCCGCTAGAAACCGAGTTAATGCGTTGCAGTATCCCGTTCACAGGATTTTTATGTTTCCAGTACCATATAACTACAGATGTTCCGGAAACAGGCTAAAAACCCTATTTCAACTTCTTGCTGGAGTTCTCCTTTGGTCATTGAACCCAGGTTCAAAAATTAAGCTCTCCATAACTCGTTTTTCCGACCTCGTCCCCCGCAAATTCTGGTGCTCGAACCTCATCCCCCGTGGGCTTTAGGCTATTATTTTATCCTGAATCCAATATAATCTCATCCGAAACTCCATTATGCGGGGGTGCCCGAGTGGTCAAAGGGGCTAGGCTTAGGACCTAGTGGCGCAGGCCTACGCGAGTTCGAACCTCGTCCCCCGCAAACTTTTAACAAAAGTTTGATCAAAACATGACCTATCATCGCAATGCTCGATAGGTCTTAACGGACTAGATAACTACTCCCTATTAAAAATCAAACATATCCTTTTTCTTTTTTTCCCTTTTTTATTTGTTCTATTAGCTTCTAATCCAAAAGAAGATATTCCTATATCAAACAGATTTTGTTCATCTTTCTTTTTCTCTTTTTCTTGATGTTTTTTCACCTGCTCCTTATGATGATGGTCGCTATGGCAGTTTGGACACAAGCAATTATATTACTCAACCGATTATCTGATGGATCTTCGTTTTTATGGTGAAAGTGTTTTCTTGCAGGAAGTTCCTTCTTGCAATTCTTACATTTATAATGCTGGCGCTTTAAAACCTCCGATTTAATACTTCTCGGAATTGGTTTTCTACGTTTTTTCCCACCACTCCAATCCAAGAAATCATCAAATATTCTAACCTTTTAATAAGAGAAGATTATAACTGCTTAGATATAAACATATTTAAATCGGGTGAGGGTCAGGAAGACCTTGAAACTGGGGAGGGGGTGTCCCCCTCCGCGGTTTAGGTGGAAACCACCATCCCCCGCAAACTTTTAACAAAAGTTTGATCAAAACATGACCTATCATCGCTTAGCTCGATAGGTCTTATTAAAATAAAAAAAAATCTATTTGCTCAAACTTAACCTAAAACCTGAAGCGAACCCTAATCTCATCCATCTAAAACGCCCACTCAGGAACACCCAACAAGAGAGCCAAAACCCTCAGCAAAACCATGCTAAGCCCCCCACTAAGAAAAACACTAACAACCAAAGTAGAAAACGCCCTATCAAACCCCAAACGGGTCTTAACACCAACATAAAACAAGATAATACTATACGCGATAAACAAAAAACTCAACACAATAGTCTCAGCGTAAGCCACAAAAATCCCACCCAACAAACCAGGTATCGCAGAATAAACCGCTAAAGGAAAACTCTCCGCCCACCTAAGATTCTGCCTATTCAACAAAACAAGCGCATAAGAAATCAAGCACACAAAAAACACCCCAATAAAAAAATAAAGAAAACCCACCTTAGTAGCGGTCATAGAATCCATGGTCCCATAGATCCCGGAAACAAAATAACCAATATAAGTGAAATAACCCGACAACAAAAAAAAATCCATGATATAATTCCCAAGCCACAAAGTAAAAACCAAAATAAACAATATCACAGCATTCACCAACATAAACTGCTCCCTGAAAATACTAGGCAAAACCATAACAGAAAAAACAGATAAAAGAGCCCACAAAGACAAAGGATTAATTTTAGGCTCCTGAAGCCTCATATCAAGGAAAAAATCATCCCACCTAAAGGGATTCAACAACATAAACAAATCCCTCAAAGCCCAACCCACCCCCTTAAACAAATCCCCAATATTTAATACAGTAACCATTTTTTTCCTGCGTTAAATAATATTAACAACTAACAGAAATAAAAATGTATGACACAATCCTCATAAGATACTCAGAGATATACCTGAAAAGCGAATACGTGAAAAACAAATTCGAAAACCAATTAATCGAAAACATCCGATTAAAAATAAACAACCCAGAAGCCAAAATCAAAAAAGGAAGACACAGAATATATGTTAAAACCAAAAACATAGAAAAACACACTAAAAGCATCAGCAAAATCTATGGCATTAAATCACTCAGCCCGGTAAAAGAAACCGAATCAGAAATCAAAAACCTAACACAGGAGGTACTGAAATACGCCTCAAATGTGATAAAAAAAGAAAATGCATTCGCCTGTCGAGTCAGCCGAAGCAAAGACTACCCGCTGAAAAGCAAAAAAATAGAGGAGAAACTAGGCGCCATAATACTAGAACACATAAACTGTCATGTGAACCTCGAACACCCTGATACCACAATATACGTTGAAATCAGAGGGAAAAAAGCATACATCTACGATAAAATAATCAACGGAGTAGGCGGCTTACCATATAAAACCCAAGGCAAGCTCATAGCATTAATATCCGAGGGAATTGATTCACCCATAGCAGCCTGGATGATGATGAAAAGAGGATGTGAGATAATCGCATTACACTATGGAAGCAGCCAGGATTACCTTAAGGTGCTTAAAAAACTAGAAAAATACAGCGTACATGAAATAAAATCAATTCTCATCCCCTGGGATAAAACATTGATGAAAATACAGGAGAAAGCAGGTAAATACACCTGCGTATTATGTAAGAGGATGATGCTACGAATAGCAGAAGAAATCGCATTAAAAGAAGGAGCGCAGGGGATAATCACAGGAGAAAACATAGGACAGGCTGCCACCCAAACAATATATAATCTGAGGGTGATAGATGAAGCAGTTAATTTACCAGTATACCGTCCTCTAGCAGGCTTTGATAAGCAGGAGATAATAGAGAAAGCAAGAATAATAGAAACATACATGCTTTTAAAACCCGGCTCCTGCGGTTATGTTCCCAGCAAGCCCTCCACGAGGGCGGATATCATAAAAATAAAAAAAATAGAGCAGAAACTTAAACCCGATGAGTTAGTAAACCAATTAATGAAAGAATGCGAGATAAAATAATACTATACTCCGGGGAAGATACAGCGGGGGTGAACATAAGCTCAAAGCTGCGGGAAAACCACGATGTAACAAAATTGCTTGAAGTAAGTGATGTATTAAGCTTGGAGAAACTAAAGATAGACCCCCAGACGCTATGTATTGTCGCATCAAAACACGCTTCATCCTCAGGTAAGCCCTGTTTAACCACTCATTCACCCGGGAATTATGACACCTCAGACTATGGGGGAAACCCAAGACAGCTCTCGTTTGCTCCCGCATTATATCTACAGAAAGCATTACAGCTGCTAGATAAGAAACAAAAAATAAAAAAAATAGGCTACGAGGTCAGCTTAGAAGCCACGCACCACGGGCCAACAGCCTTACATAACCCCATAATGTTTGTGGAGGTGGGCAGCAGCCTAAAACAATGGAACGATATGAGCGCCTGCTCGATAGCTGCTGAAACAATCAGCGAGCTCATGAATTATTCACCCGGGAAAAAAGCCAAAACAGCCATAGGGCTGGGAGGCGGACACTACTGTCGAAAATTCAGCAGGATAAAAGAATATGCTATCGGGCACATCTGCCCTAAACATAATCTAGCTTACCTGGATGAATACATGCTTGATGAGATGATAACAAAAACTGTTCCAAAACCAGATACCGTCTATGTTGAGTGGAAGGGGCTGGGGAAAGAAAAAAAAAGGATTTTGGGGTTAATAGAGGAAACAGATCTCGAGGTTGAGAGAATATAATCATATGCTGCTTTCCCTCATATCCCGATACCTTAACATTAGATTGTTTTCCTCGATTATTCTTCTAAGCAGTCCCGGCATTTTTATTTTCCGGGTTAGATAATCCACGATTCTGAGGGGATAAATCTGTGGATGCAGCAGGTCATCCTCACAAGACCAGATGAAAGCCAGTTTATTTAAATCCATAATAAAATCCTTGTTTGTGAACTCCCATCTTACGGTCAGAGGCGGGCTGTTTATTCCACCAGTATAAGAGAGTTTTTTGGATGGGAGCTTAAGGTGGCAGATATATACATCATCTTTTTTGTGCACCACATACTCTTTTTCATCCAGTATAAGGTCAAAAAACATGATGTTGGTTGAGTCCATCCCGAATTTAGCTGCAAGATCACCAGCATGCGAGTCCTCGCATAAACCAACAATCATGCATTCATTCTTTAAACGCGTGTATTCCTCAAGAGCGTCTTTGTTTTTGTATCTGCTCAGTTTACGTTGGTTTGTGATAAGGCTGCCGTCAACCAGCAGATAATCGGGTTTAACTCCTTCATTTTTTAAATCCTTAAGCGAACGATTAAGGGATTTATATTCCTGATGGATGCGTATGTTGTTTATTTGCTCGTCCACCATCTGGTAGGGTTTAATCTGTCCCGCATCAATAAATGAATCATACATAAGGTTCTTATAGCGTATGTCGCCTCCGATGAGAGGGTCCCTGTGTTTATCCAGGTCAAAACAGCCCCTCAGAACAACACAATGCACAGCCCATAAAGCCATGTACCTGAGTTCTTCTTTCACAATAGATGAGTCAGCAGCAAGAAACTCCACACCGCGCCCGGGTTCAACCAAAGATACTTTATCTAACACAAAACCACATTCCTCAACTTTTTTTCTGCATTCTACTCTATCGAATTTTTTATCCACAAGCTCCCGTCCCAGGGACTTGATTCTGTTCTCCAGCAACACGGCATCAAACCGGTAATCAGGCGTCAAAGACTCCAATTTAAACACATGAATTAAATAACTATTAAGCTCTGTATCAAAAAAATGGATTCATCGATTTTGCTTAAAATAGCGAAAAAATACAAGACACCTGTTTACGTCTACGACGAGGAGAGGATACGTAAAAACTTCAGGGATTATCTTCTGGCATTCCGCAGCCGCTACCCCAAGACGAAAGTATATTATGCTCTTAAGGCAAACACCAATCTGGCTATACTGCGCTTGCTCAGGCAGGAGGGAGCATGCGCTGATGTGGTATCGGGCGGGGAGTTGAAGGCTGCACTAAAAGCCGGTTTCGACGGAAAAGATATAATCTACTCAAACAACGCTAAAACAATAGAGGAGATAAATCAGGCCATAAAATCAGGTGCGATACTAAACATCGACTCCATGGATGAACTCAACCGGATACATGAAATCGCCAAAACCAAAAACAAGAAAACACCAATATCCTTCAGAGTGAATCCCTCAATAGACCCTAAAACACACCCCAAGATTTCAACCGGCATGAAAGACTCAAAGTTCGGAATCCACATAGAAAACAATCTAGCATTCAAAGCCTATCGTTTCGCCGCCGAGCTGGAGACGGTTGAAATCAAAGGCGTTCACATGCACATCGGTTCGCAGATAACCGACATAAAACCCTTCCTTGAAGCCACAGATAAGCTGATGGAGTTTGTGAAGAAACTAGAAGCAGAGCTTGAGATTAGACTAGAGTATATTGATATCGGAGGCGGGTTGGGTATAAACTATGAGGGAGGGGATGTCCCAACACCGGATGAGCTGGCTGCTGAACTAGTTCAGGTGCTTGAAAGATGGAGCCACAGGACAGGATATGAGCCCCAGCTTTGGCTTGAACCGGGAAGATACGTGGTCGGTAATGCTGGTATATTATTATGTGAGGCGCAAAGCGTTAAAGAAACACCCTACAAGAATTATATCAACCTGGACTGCGGATTTAATACCCTTCTTCGGCCGGCCATGTACGGCAGCTACCATAAAATAGCTAACCTCAGCGCCAAAGAAAACAACAGGAACTATGATGTAGTCGGCAACATATGCGAGTCAGGTGATATACTGGGCTCCAACCGCAGCCTGCCCGAGACCAAAGCAGGTGATATACTGGCCATATATGATGTGGGGGCCTATGGTTTTTCTATGAGCAGTCAATACAACAGCAGACCACGCCCCCCTGAGGTGCTGGTCTGGGGGCATTCGGCTGAATTAATCCGGGAAAGAGAAGACCTCAATGACCTGTTCAACAAACAAAACATACCCGATGACCTTCTTTAATCCCCCATATGCTTGAGGGCGTATATTACATGCTCTATTTTGTTCTCTGTTAAGGGTTTGCTCAGAAAACCAGCGGAACCCAGATCCAGGCAATCCCTCATGTCTTCCTCCCTGCTTAATACGCTCATAACAAAAACCCTGGCTTTGGGGTCGAATTCCAGAACCTTCTTTAGAAACTCTTTACCCGACATCCCGGGTAAAATAATATCAGTTATGACAAAATAAGGTTTTGTTTTTTTGTATTTCTCAAGAGCGTCTTGTGCATCAGAACACTCGATAAACTCCTTAAATCCCTTGTTTTTCAATAAAGTAATCGCTGTAGCTCGGCTGAATTCCTGGTCATCCAGTATCATAACCTTTTTCCCCATAATATTCATTAGACACCCCCGACTATAAAATTGTTATATCAATCTTTCAGTGCTCATAAGCCTCATCATCATTCCTATGTTAAAGGAACTCAGCCGATATTATCTCATCATGGATTAAATAATTAGGTGTCGAAAATTAAAGAAGGAAATCTTTTCAGTTCCTGGGTTATGAGATTACTTATCTCCTCAAGGCGCTGCTTTGATTTAGCCTCAAACCTCAATATCAACGCAGGCTCTGTGTTGCTGGCACGAACCAGCCCCCACCCGTCTTTGAACTGAACCCTCACCCCATCCACATCAATCACATCATATAATCCACTGAACCTATCGCGGACACTCTCCACTACGGCAAATTTCTCCTCCTCGCTGCATTTCAATCTAATCTCGGGGGTTGAATAATAGCTCGGCATCCCCTCAACAAGTTCAGATAAGCTGCTAGCGGATTTAGACAGTATCTCAACCAACCGGGCTGCTGCATAAACCCCATCATCGAATCCATAATAGTTGTCTGCGAAAAAAAAGTGACCCGACATCTCCCCCGCCAAAGGAGAATGCTCATCACGCATCTTCTTTTTTATGAAAGAATGTCCTGTACGATACATTATGGGAATCCCCCCATGTTTCATTATCTCATCAATCAAGGCCTGGCTGCATTTAACCTCAAAGATAATCTTTGAATTAGGTTTACTTTCAAGCACCTGCCTGCTGAAGAGAACCAGAACCTGATCCCCGCGAACAACATTCCCGGCTTCATCCACGACACCAAGCCTATCGCAGTCCCCGTCGAATGCAACACCCAAATCCGCTTTATTCACCCTGACTTTATCGATTAAATCCACCAGATTATCATCAACAGTCGGGTCCGGGAAATGGTTAGGGAAGCTCCCATCAGGTTCACAGTAAATGCATTCAACCTCACAGCCGAGCCTTAGGAATAATCTGGTGGCATAATCATCTAGGGCCCCATTACCTGCATCTACCACAATCTTCATTTTCTTCCCCAGATTAATTCTTTCGGCTACATAATTCAGGTAGGTCTCTTTAACGTTTAATTTCTCAACACAACCCTTGCCTTCCCTCATTATACCTGATTCGATGATTTTTTTCAGCTCCTGTATCTCCTCCCCATAGAGTGTTTTGGTTCCCCGGCAAAGCTTGAATCCATTGTACTCTGGTGGGTTATGGGAGCCGGTTATCATAATCCCGCCGTCTTTGTTAAAGTGGGATATCGTGAAATATAATACGGGGGTGGGCACCATACCCACATCGAGGACATCGCATCCGCCGGAGGTTAAACCCTCAACCAGCGAGTCTCTCAGCTTAAGTGCGCTTTCACGCGCATCATATCCTACAACGATTTCTCCCCCACCAACATATGATGCGAAGGCTTGACCTATTTTCACGGCTTTATCAAGGGTTAAATCCCTGCCATATACGCCCCTGATATCGTATGCTCGATAGATTGACATTTTCAGTTAATATTAAGGTATCTCCCAAACAATAGAAAAAGAAACCATGAGAGCAGGCACCCCAGAAGATACCATACCACAAGATCGGCTACGATAAAATGACCCAATGAAAGTGCGTGATCCCTTGGTATGTTCTCTGGACCACACCACCTGTATATGGGCAGCGGAAGCCCCTGATAGCACCATATCTTGTCCGTGAACTCGATGGACAAGAGATAAACTCCCACGATAAAGGATACTAAAACCTTAGCTGGTGTTGGCTTAATCAGCTCCTCCAGCAGTTTTTTTGTTTCATCCATCAGATAAATATATCGTAGACAAAACTTAAGAACGGTTTGTTTTCGTCTTGTAGCGTTCCCACATCTTATTCCATTCATCCTCTAGGCGGATATCAAAGCTGTTAGCCAGTTTAAGGGTTAGATAAAGCAGGTCCGTGAGTTCCATACCCAGCTCTTTAGGGTCGAAGTCTTCTTTTTTGTAGCCTTCGTTTCTCAGAATCCTTCTGGATATCTCACCCAGTTCCTCGCTCATGTGCAGCACTATGTGGCTGGGTTTATCTTCATCCCACCCGTGTTTTTTGTCATAGCCTTCAACCTGTTTTTGGGTTTCACTTAATGATGGCATAAGATATATATTATATGGCTATGGATAAAACACGACCCGGAAAAGAGATTGGGGTGATGGTATATAAGTCCCATACTTCTGGTATAGGGGGGCGGCTTAAGCATAAAGCTGAGGATTTTCTTGTTGAAGAAATAACACCCGATGGTTTAATACTTAAAGCA
Source organism: Candidatus Altarchaeales archaeon ex4484_96 (assembly GCA_002254405.1). Taxonomy (GTDB): domain Archaea; phylum Altiarchaeota; class Altiarchaeia; order IMC4; family QMZM01; genus EX4484-2. The sequence continues at coordinate 18,458 of NJDH01000001.1, read as the reverse complement.
GGCATATCCCTGGGATTGGATTTAGGGCAGCCGGCTGAACAAATACATTTAACTCTTGAAAAAAGCAACATTAGCACGCTTAGGGCGGTGAAAGAGCTGTCTAATGCTTTGCGGGTTAGCCAGAAAAGGATAGGTTACGCTGGAACAAAGGATAAAAGAGCGGTGAGCACCCAGAGGATTTCGGTTTGGGGGGTGGGCGCTGATGATGTTATGCGGGTTAATCTGGGCGGAATTAGGATTCGTGACCCGCAATACTGCGATGATAGAATAAATCTTGGTGATTTACAGGCTAACCGTTTCACTGTAAGAATAAGGGATGTTGGTTTATCTTCCGGGGAGATTGAAAGCAGGGTTAAGGCGATAGACGGGGAACTTGTATCAGGTTACCCTAATTTTTTCGGGGTGCAGCGTTTCGGCTCGAAAAGGCCGATAACTCATCTTGTAGGCAGAGAAATTGTTAAAGGAAACCTCAGGGAGGCTGTTTTAATCTATCTGACTTCCTGTTTTCCAGGGGAGGGTGAGTCTTTAGCTGATGTGAGGAAAAGGCTTCGGGATACGGGGGATATGAGGCGTGCTGTGCGGGAATACCCCCGGCATCTGGAGTACGAGCATTCTCTAATAAACCACCTGATACGGGAAGAAGGCGATTGGGGGGGTGCTTTAATGCAGTTACCTTATGGTTTAAGAAAGATGTTTGTTCATGCTTATCAGTCCTACATTTTCAACCTGGCTCTCAGCTATTATATCAGGGAGGGTTTTATAGTGGAGAGGCTTCCATTGGTTGGGTATAAAAGCGGGGTGGATGAGGTCACGTCCATGATACTTGAAGATGAGGGTGTTGGGCCTGGGGATTTTCGGGTATCCTCTCTTCCGGGTCTGGGTTCTGCAGGTGTTTTAAGGGACGCTTTTGTTTATTACCGTGATTTTGTTTTATTGGGTGTTGGTGTAGATGATTATTATCCCTCTAAATCGATGGTTGAATTACGTTTTATCCTGCCTAAGGGATGTTATGCTACTGTGCTTTTAGAGGAGTTTATGAAGAGCTAATCTGCTTTTTATATGTTAAATTCAATATATATATTACATCATATGTTTATCTATTCGAACATATCTATTTCATTAAACAAAAAAAAATGGCCAAAAAAAAGCAAACAGAACTGAAGGTAATGGAAGCCCTTCAAAACGATGTGGGTAGAGGTATAGCAAGAATAGACGAGTTCACAATGAAAAACCTTGATGTAACATCAGGGGACATAATAGAAATCCAAGGCAAAAAAAACACAGCAGCCATCGTATGGCCACTTCACCCCCAGGACATAGGAGCGGGAATAATAAGAATAGACGGTCTTCTCAGACAGAATTCAGAGACCTCGCTGGGGGACCGCATCACGATAAGTAAAGCCAACGCCAGCCCGGCAAAAAAAATAATAATAGCACCCATCAAACACGAAATAAAATTCGGCGGCGACTTCGCAAGCCACATAAAACAAAGATTCATGGGCCGACCCATAATGAAAGGAGACAACCTCTCTATCGGGGTGCTGGGCCAGGCCATACCCTTTGTCGTAGCCAAAACCAAACCAACAGGCGTGGTTCAGATACTCACCAACACAAACCTTGAGATAAGAGAAAAACCCCTCCAGATGGAGCCAATAGAGCTGGCGGTAAGATACGAGGACATCGGAGGACTCAAAGATGAGATATCAAGGGTCAGGGAGATGGTTGAGCTCCCCATGAAACACCCCGAGCTATTCGAGAAACTAGGGATACTCCCCCCTAAGGGTGTGCTGCTTTACGGGCCCCCGGGAACAGGCAAAACCCTAATAGCAAAGGCCGTGGCAAGCGAAACAAACTCATATTTCATCCCGCTCAACGGCCCCGAGATAATGGACAAATACTATGGTGAATCAGAGAGAAAGCTCAGAGAAATATTCTCTGAAGCCCAGCAAAACTCACCTTCAATCATATTCATTGATGAGCTTGATTCCATCGCACCGAAAAGAGAGGAAACCAAGGGTGAAGTCGAAAGAAGAGTTGTAGCACAGCTTCTAGCCCTGATGGACGGGCTGATGGAAAGAGAAAACGTTGTCGTCATAGCGGCAACAAACCGACCTAACTCAATAGACCCCGCCCTCAGAAGACCGGGTAGATTCGACAGGGAAATAGAGATAGGCGTGCCAGACAGGGAAGGCAGGAAAGAAATACTACAGATTCATACCAGAAACATGCCCCTGTCAAAAGAAGTTGACCTGGATGAGATAGCCTCTTCAACACACGGTTTTGTGGGAGCGGATTTAGCATCCCTCTCCAAGGAAGCAGCCATGCAGACCCTGAAAAGAATACTACCGCATATTGACCTAGAAAAAGATGAAATACCTGTTGAGCTGCTGGAAACACTCAAGGTTGAGAGAAATGATTTCATCGACGCAAAAAAGCTTGTTTCACCCTCTGCACTAAGGGAGGTGCTCGTTGAGATACCAAACGTCAAATGGAATGACATCGGAGGGCTTGAGGAAGTGAAAAATCTTCTGCGGGAGGCTGTGGAGTGGCCTATGAAATACCCTGACGCCTTCAAAAGGATGGGTATCAGACCCTCGAAGGCCATCATGCTATATGGTCCCCCCGGATGCGGTAAAACCCTTCTGGCGAAAGCAGCCGCAAACGAATCAGAGGCTAATCTGATAGCCGTTAAGGGACCTGAGCTTTTATCTAAATGGGTTGGTGAATCAGAGAAGGCGGTGAGGGAAATATTTAAGAAAGCAAAGCAGACCTCACCCACAATCATACTATTTGATGAAATAGATTCACTGGCTCCAAGAAGACGCGGGGACGATTCATCCGGATCGCACGTATCAGAGACTGTTGTGAACCAAATACTGGCCGAGATGGACGGCATCGAAACCCTGGAAAACGTATTAATCATCGGGGCAACAAACAGGCCAGATATAGTCGATTCGGCTCTACTGAGACCCGGGAGATTCGATACAAGGATTGTTGTGCCCATACCAGATAAAAAAGCTAGGCTCCAGATTTTTGGGATACACACAAAAGAAATGCCTATTGATGATGTCGACCTAGACGAGCTGGCCGAGAAAACCAAGGAATACAGCGGAGCCGATATTGAGGCAGTATGCAGGGAGGCTGCGATGATATCACTGAGGAAGAACATTAAATCAGATAAGGTCACCATGGAACACTTTAAGGACGCCCTGAAAAAAATAAACCCGTCAATATCAAGACTGGATATCAAATCATTCGAGAAAGAGATTGACGCAGACCACAAGGAGATGGCCTTCTATCGCTAAATAAACCCTCGATAATGGATAACCTAAAGCTAACCCGGGCATTGGATATGAACTCATCATATCTGGGAATTGAAGGGCTTTTGTTGATGGAAAACGCAGGCAAAGAAATATCCTTAAAGGCGGACAAATACGACAAGATAGCGGTATTCGCAGGATTAGGGAACAACGGCGGAGACGGGTTGGTCGCTGCAAGACAGCTTTCTTCCATCGGCAAAAAAGTCAAGGTATATTCTCTCAAGGGTGAGAGAACAAAAGAAAACCAGATAAACCATGACATAATTGAGAAACTGGATTATATAGACGTCGAATACGTTACTGACTCAAGCCAGTGCGATGAAATCAGCAAAGAACTAACCGAATACGACTGCATCATAGAGGCATTAATCGGCGCGGGCATCAGGGGAGAGCTAAGGCAACCCGTTAAAGGGCTTGTTGAAGCATTAAACCACGCGAAGTCCCATAAAATCGCGGTTGATTTACCTGCTTTCGGGTTTAAAGCTGATCTGGTTTTATCTTTCCACCTCCCCAAGACACAGAAGGCAGAGGTTGCGCAGATAAGCATACCAAGGGAGGCTGAATTAATTTGCGGTCCGGGTGATGTCTATCTTGCAGCACCAGCGCGGGTGCAGGAGAAACACAAGGGAGATTATGGGCGTGTTCTTGTGGTGGGGGCAAGCAGGGAATACATTGGAGCACCCGTTCTCACAGCCTACTCGGCGCTTAAATCCGGAGCGGACCTAAGCATTATAGCCGCCCCATCCTATGCACTGGAGTTGATGGAAAAAAACCCCAACCTGATATACACGAAACTTGATTCCAAATATTATCTGGATAAATCAGACGTCGAAAAAATACTTGAATTAAACTTTGATTCCATTGTTGTTGGAAACGGCCTTGGCACAGAAAAACAATCAGCTGACGCCCTGAAAAAGCTGCTTAAGGGAACTGATAAACCGATTGTCTTCGACGCTGATGCCCTTAAACTCCTAACCCCGGGTGTTTTAAAAAGATACTCCAGGGGCAACGTGATATTAACACCCCACAGGGCAGAGTATGAGACACTATTCGGTGTGAAACCAAAAGACTATGATACGCTCAAGGATAAAGCACATGAAACCAATACCGTAATCCTTCTTAAGGCCCCGGTTGACGTTATCTCTGATGGCAGCCAGCTTAAATTAAATAAAACAGGCAATGTCGGGATGACTGTGGGAGGGACAGGTGATGTTTTAGCGGGCATCATAGGTGCCTTAGCTTGCAACCGGAATACAACCTTATTTTACGCGGCTGCAGCCGGCTCGTTCATATCGGGTCTAGCGGGTGATTTATGTTGGGAGGAAAATAAATATTATTACACGGCCACTGATGTGATGGAAAAAATACCCAATGCCTTCATCTACTGCGAGAAATATTATTAAATCAGAGCGCTTTGATTTCTTCCAGCTCAACCCTTCTAACAGGGCTTATCCTTTTGACTTCCTTGTATATGTTGCTCCCTATTTTACCTGCAATAGCCTGCTGGATGAACTCGTTCACGTTAAGGTTGCTGTATGATTCGGTGATTTCAAGAACCTTGGCTCTGATATCTCTTTTCTTGGTTGACGAAATATGCTTGTAGGTGATGGTTAATGTTTTCACCTGAACCCTAACGTCGTCTTTGAGCGTAACCTCTATTATGCTGTCTATCTTGCTTGCGCCTTTTTTGACTTTTGATCTCAGGTATCCGGGGTTGACCTCGAATTTCTTGAAACGCGTGTGAGCCTCACCTCTTTTAACCTCAACTATCTCGAAAATAATCTTCATGTGCTGTTTGCTCTTGTCTTTAAGCATCTCCCAAAGAGACACGTCAACCATTCTTCCAACAACATTACCGGGCTCTTTAGCTATGCACTCACCTATCTTCCTGTACTCGAAGTCCTTGGGTGCTAGGATGGTGAAAAATTGCTTTTTCTTCCATGATGAAACCTTCTTTCGAGCCATTTTTTTTATGAAATCACCTTTTCTGCAATCATCTGAGCTCTGACTATATCGTCTAGGGTGTTAAGCAGACAACCAAGGTCTTGCGCCTGCACCCGGGTGATAATATAATCCTGTGATGCTTTTGTTTCAATACATAATTTATCCATTCTCACGTTATCTGTCTGAAGGGATAAGGCTATAGATGCCGCATCCACTGATTTAGTCTCAAGTAGGGCTTTGGCTTTCATCTTATCATCAGCCTCGCTTTCTCAGGGTCGTATCTCCAGTCCGCTGCCAGCTTCCTGGTGTTCTTGTAGTATCTGACCAGCCGCCTGATTTTCGACTCAATAAGGGCTAGATTCCTCTTGTTGTGTATGTCTTTTTTATGGGTTTCAAGGTGTTTTCTCAGGTTAACCGCTTTACGTATGAGATTCTCAAGGTCTTCCGGGATATCTGATGCCAGATTGTTTTTCTTTAAGTAATACCCTAGTTTTTTACCGGTAACGTCTTTTACGCTTGTTATGCTATAACTGTCTCTTAGGATGGTTCCTATCTCGCTGGGTGTCTTATCTGCTTTAGCCAGCTTGACAATCAATTCCTCCATTTCCTTGGGGTCGTAGCTCATCCAACCTGTTTGTTTTCTGCTGGGTTTTTTGGAGCCAGAATTGCCTCTTCTGCGTGAATGCATGCGAGCCATTTTATATTATTAAACAGTTATTATTTCCCGGCGTACACCAGAGCAATCCGGTGCACCCAGAATGAGAGAAATAATTATTCGAGTCATTATTTAAATACCCGCGAGCTGTTTATCTAATAACTCATCCACTAACTCAATAAACGAATCAACCTCTGTCTTCGGTATGGTGGCCCCGGCTGCGATATCATGCCCGCCTCCCTCGCCTCCGAGGGATTTGCTCACCTCCCTCATCGCATTACCCAAGTGTATGCCCTTGTTTATAAGGCGCCAGTTAGCCCGGGCCGAAACCTTCATCAACTCCGGATCCTCCCTGTCCTCGGCAAAAGCAAGTATGGGCTTATCGGGTGGTATTATCCTGGCTCCATAGGCCATCCCGGCGACTACACCAATGATTCTCTCGTTTATGTCACCCCCTGCCTTGAAATAATAGAGGTTTTTTCTCTCCTCAACACCCCGGTTAGATAAATACTCTATGCCTTTCCGAAGCATCTCCCGGTGAGACTGCAAAAGCTCCCTGGCTTGCTGCCATCCCAAACCCCTATCCCCCAGGCACACGCGCAGGCCTATCTCGGGTTTCTCCTGGCGCCCGCAGGCGTTCATGAGGGTAGCGTATTCCTTAGTATCCCTAAGTTCGCTTCTTTTTTCCTCAGCCAGCAGGGTATACACTTCACCCACCATCCCCTGAATCAAGTATTCCGGTACGTTAAAGTCCAGAAGCCTCATATATAAGGCGCTAATCAGCTTTTTTCTTTCATTAATATCCAGGTCAACGTAGCTTTTAAAATTATTGTCATCCCTTCTGGGATTAATGTCAAGCGATTCGATAAACTGCATGCACCCCTGCTGGTTTCCAGTGAGACCCGGGATAATCGGGTCAGAGGCATAAGCCAGCATCAGATGCAGGGGCCGGCTTTGGCGCCCAAACAAACGCAGGTCATTTTTAACCTTCACGCTGCCTTGCTTCACAGCATCCGATAGAATAACCCTGTTAATCGACTCAAGTTTGCCTTGTGAATCCTGCATGTCTCCAACAGCCCCGACCAAAGCCAGATGAGCCATATCGGTTCTGCCAAGCGATTTCGCCACCAGATAAGCCATCCCGGCGCCGGAAACATCAGAGCCCCCGTCGTACCCGTAAAAATGAGGGTTAACCTGTCTATCGTCTTTTTTCAGAGGCTGATGATGGTCTATTATGTAGTAGTCGAGCTTGTTTTCCCTTATAATCATAAGCTGCCCGGAGCCCATATCCGAGAAAACCACGGTCTTCCCCTGATTTTTTATTTCCCTGACGACCTTGCTGTCCAGCTGTTTGCTTATCATGGATTCAACATCGATGTCAAGGAAACGAAACAAATCAATCAAAATAGCGGCAGCGGTTATCCCATCCGCATCATGGTGGCTGACCACCAAAACCTCCTTCTGTCCTCTAAGCTTCTCGCTGAAGATTCTGATATCGTCCAGTAACTCCTTTTTTATTTTCTCGCAATCCATCATCAAGAAGATAATACCTTCTATTACATCAATATAAGTCAGAATAAGGATAATAATTCATCAGCGTGTTTTTTTCCTATGATAAGAGGCGGCAGTATCCTCACGGTATTACCTGAGTGGATAGATAAAACACCTTTATCAATCAAACTCAAAACCTTCTTTTCGCCGTTTGGCACGCCAACACCAATCATAAGACCCCGGCCCCACACATCAAAGCCACCGTCCTTAAGCTTCTCTATTAGATATGAGCCTATTTGTTCGGAGTTCCCGACCAGATTATCCTCTATTATTGTTTTTATCACAGCTTTCGCCACCTCACAGGCTAGGGGGTTCCCGATAAAGGTGCCCCCATGCTCGCCTGGTTTAAAGTCAACCCCTGAAGAAAGCATGGCCCCGATTGGGAAACCAGAGCCCAACCCCTTAGCCAGACACAATATATCTGGTGTTATACCCGACTTCTGGTAAGCGAACAGCACCCCCGTTCTCCCGAAACCCGTCTGCACCTCATCAACAATCAACAAAATATTTTTTTCTTCGGTTAGTTCCCTAACAGCCTTCAGGTAATCTGCGTCCGGGATAATGACACCCGCTTCCCCCAAAACCGGCTCGAGAATAACCGCAGCAGTGTCCTCGCTTATATTGTTTTTCAGAGAATCTAAATCGTTGTATTTAGCAAAACGCATCCCAGGGATAAGAGGCTCAAAGGGTTTGCGGTATTTGCTCTCCCATGTAAGGCTCAAAGCCCCAAGGCTCCTCCCATGGAAAGCCCCCTTCATCGCTATAATCTGTTTTTTCCCTGTCCTTGCTCTTACAAGCTTAATCGCCGCCTCAACGGCTTCTGTCCCGGAGTTGGTGAAGAAAGCCTTTTCCATGCCCGTTAGTTTAGTCAGCATCTGCGCTAACTCGACCTGGGGCAGAGTATAGTACCAGTTGGAGACATGCATAAGCTTGCCTGATTGGCGTTTTATTGCCTCTAAAACCGCGGGATGAGCGTGTCCCAAGCAGTTAACGGCTATCCCAGAGAACATATCAAGGTATCTTCTACCCCCGAAATCAAAAAGATACATCCCTTCACCCCTCTCAAGGGCAAGAGGCAGCCGACCAAACGTGTTAGAGTAAAATTTTTGCTCCAACTTCCTTATCGTCTCATAATCCATTTTCATTTAATTAATTAGACTCATCCCTCAATAAAACCCTTGAGAGCATCTCGGTATATAATCCCACAAGAGGCAGAAAAACCATCTTCTTTGCCATACCCATCATCCCCCACAGTACAAGTACTATGAGAAGAGGAAAAGTCTGCTCCATGAAGTCATATAAAACCACCTGCCTTCCCCCCAATATAACATGCTCCTTAAGCATCTGCTCCATACTGGCTTTGACGTTTTCCTGGGTGAGCATATCCTCCCCCATCCCGCTCATGTAGCGCTCAACCATCAACTGTTTTCTTGTTTCATTACCCTGCTGCTCCCTTATATCGCTTAAAATAGAGTCAACCTGCTCATCTACCTTATTGCTCCAATCATCTTTTTGCTCAAACAATAAATCGCTAAAATCTGATTCCAACTCCTGCTTTTTTTCATCAATCAGGCTTGAGTTATCCAATATCTCCAGCTCCTTTTTTTCTATTTCACCTAATTTCTCAACGCCGATTGATTTAAACGAGGAGCCAAGTGAACGGGCGAAATCTTCAAAAAGCTCGTTTTGAACCTTAATCTGGGCTTCTATGCTTTCCTCAACCTGTTTTCTCAACTGCTTTTCCGTCATCTGCTTGGACAGGGATGCATAGGAGTCCATGCAGCCGTCCATGAAATCAGACGTCAATGAATCAGAGGATGCCATAGTGTAGACGACAGCAGCGATTATTCCAATCTTTATTATCAAATAAGCCTGGGATGCTGCTCTCGTAGACGCCCGATATATCCTAAGCGAGCTGAGTTCCCGGTATCTTATGTTAGCCCAAAAGCCGCATATGAACGCACCTATGATATAGGATAGCGCAAAAACAAGATAACTGGACGTGAACTCAAAAAACAAAAATCCTGCGGCAACAGAAAAAAATGATGCAACCAGGGGTATCCGGTAACGAAAATTTTTTGCCCTAATGCCATAGTAGGCTATGAAGGCAAAGGGTATGGGATAAACCAATAGAAACGGAACAAGAGATACGATAATGGTGAAAATCTGCTTGAGGCTGATGCTCAGGGAAAAAAACATCAAAAGAATATTCCACATGTCAATCGAGGCTATACTGTAGGCATAAAATGAAATCATAGAGGATAAAACAAAAAAAACCACGATAATCCCCTCAAATCCATTACCTCCCTCCTCTGTCAGCCTATCCCAGTAAAATAGTTTCTTTCTTTCCTCATTGTTTTGATCCATATTCCATTACCTCATATACCTCCTTAAGGTCCACATCCGTTTCAACACAACCGTCTCGAAGCAGCATAACCCCCTGAACCGGTATGCCCTGGTTTGAGACCTCCACCAAACCGGCATTAACCTCCCAGGCGCAGCCTAACCCTAAAACAGCCTTGGGTTTTTTTTCCTTGATTATTCTCCTCACAAAACCCCCTCCAGGGGCGATGTAGACTCCCATGTATCCAAGTATCTTTGCTTTTTTTACTATATCATATATCTTGCATTTACCGCACCCCAAGCATCTTGCGCCCTCCACAGAGTTAAAGGAGGTCTTGCAGTCTATGTTTCTAAGGCACTGGGGTACCAAAACCAACCGGTCCTCATAGGGCACCGCAGCGAAGCTTTTCCTTAAGAGCATGTTTCTTATTTCAACCAAGACCACATCAATGCGGTTGCCGTTTCTGCCCGTTAACGAGATGATTTTCTTTAATGGAATATAGGAGAGGTCAAGGAAAAATAAAAGTATATCAAGGATTATGTGGCTGGTGGTTGAATGTATTTTCTCCACAAGCTTCTTGTCGCGGAAGATAAGATATACCGCACCAAGCGAAAACAAAAGCGTAAAAATAAAAACCCCCACACCGATTAATGCAATGGTTCCTATCAGAGAGAGGGTTTGCTGAGAAAACATTTTATTTAATGCTACCTGCAAACTTTACAACAACCTCGTCTATCCTATCCGCCGGGATAAAACCGTAGCTTATTCGCACACAACCTTGGCCTGCTGAGCCAAACGGGCTTCCGGGTATAACGCCCACACCATCTTCGAGTAGTTTATCCGCTAATCTGATATCGTCGCCTCCCAGCTTAGGGAACAAATAAAAGGCCCCCTGTGGGCTATAGTTTAGGACACCCAAATCACTTAATCCCTCAACAAGGAGGTTTCGCCTGTGTTTAAGCTCTGAAACCATATCCTCCACCTCATCACTTACCTCTTTACTGTAGGCTTCAAGGGCTGCATATTGCACGAATGAGGTGGCGCAGGAGACACTCTGTGATTGTATGATATTCATCCTATCTATCACCTCCTCAACTTTCGAGGCAGCATATCCTAGACGCCACCCGGTCATCGAAAACTCTTTAGAATACCCGTTTATGGTTATTGTTTTATCGTAGACGCTTGCAGGAGAAAAATGTCTTCCATCATATATTATTCTCTCATATATCTCATCTGAGATAATCCAGGCATCCTTTCTTTCGGCTAAGTCGATTATTTTTTTGATTGTCTTTTTAGGGTACACTGCCCCGGTTGGGTTATTGGGGGAGTTCATAAATATTATTTTCGGGTTGCTGTCTTCCAGCCTGCTAAAGAAATCATCATCCGGGATAAAGCCTTCATGGGCTTTAAGAGGCAGCCAGATAATTTTGCCTTCAGCTAGATGTACTATTGATTCATAGCTTACCCAGGAGGGGTTAGGAAGTGCCACCTGCTCACCGGGATTGATTAAGGCCATCACAGCCTCGAAGATAAGGTGCTTGGCTCCGCAGCTAACCAGAATATTTTCGGCCTCCAAACCTTTAATCCCGTTTTGTGATTTAAGCTTATCGCTTATTTTCTCTCTCAGCTGGGGTATGCCCCTCGTGGGGGTATAGGTGGTTTTGCCTTCACCTAGGGCTTTTATGGCTGCGTCTCTTATCTTTTTGGGTGTTTCGTGGTTTATAAGCCCCTGGGTGAGGTTTATCACACCGTCTTTTTTAGCCTGCGCCGAGTACTTGAAGGTCGCGGATTCCTTCACCTTATCCAGTCTGGATGCATAATCCATTTTAATGTATCTTAAAAATTATTGTGGAAGATATTAATTATTCTATTCTGAATATTAAGAATACTATGGAAGAGAAACTTATTGAGGAGGTCAAGGGTTGGGTGAGGGACCTGGTTGAGGTGTTTGTTGTCTTAGCTGTGATTATTATCTTATCAAAGATTTTTCTTGGTGCGAATCTTTTGCTTCCTCTTGTAGCGGTAACATCCTGCAGCATGTACCATGGTGGCAGCTTATTAAGTGGTGCAGGCTGTCAGTCTCATAGCGGCTGGGATGGCTGGCTTGACGGGAGAAACATCTCAGTTGACGGTCTACCATTCTATTACGGGTTCTCTAAGGGGGATATGATTATCACGGTAACACCTGATGGCGGAGGCGTGCTTTTGCCTTTGTTTCCTGAGACGGCGGTGGGGGATGTGGTAATATACAACCGGGATAAACTACACCCCGGAAACGAGCCAATAATACACCGGGTCGTGGGCTTAGTGAGGGTGAGTGACTGGCGGGTTGAGGGTGTTGAAGGCACATTAGCCTGTCTAACCATTGAGGGTTTCAATAAAACATACATCCGCCATGTAAGGGATTGTGTTGAAGGCGGTGAGTGTTTCTACAGGGATTACCCTGATTCAGGCTCGTTTAATCTATACATAACAAAAGGGGATAATAATCCTTATCCAGACCAGTGCGGTCCAAACGGCGGAATAGCCCTGCCGGTGAACGAGAGGCAGCTTGTGGCCAGGGGATGGATTAGGATACCTTACCTGGGTTGGTTGAAGATTGCCTTAAATGAGATAATCCCTCTTTGATTATTCTCTAAGGAAACTCTCCCATAGATTACCCTGCTTAAACATCAACTCAGAGAATCCGTCTGTTAAATGCAGTTCGTGTTTTTTGTTGTGTTTATTGTATCTTTTTTCTATCATCTTGGCTTTCCTGAGTCTTTTAAGCATGTTGTGGTAGCTGCTTTGGCTTATGTTGTTTTTTGCACAATATCTGCTCCATTCATCTGTTGTGTAGGGTTTTTGGGTGCGGCTCCATTCTCTAATGTGCTTAAGCAGTTTATTTGCCTTGGGTGCGAGCTTTTTTTCCTTCCAGAAGATGGATTCAAGAAGCTGGTTTATGTTACATGGAGCCGATTCCCCAAGCAATATTCCAATTTCTGAATCCATATTGCATATAATATACAATATCATACTATATTATTCTTTCTTTAAGTTTTTACTGTTTTACTATTGTATATAACATACAATAACAATTAGAGTATAGCGTATATATCCTCAACCGACGCGTCGGTTCTCAAACCCAAGGCGCAAAAATGCGTCCTCACAGCACTAAAACCAGCATCTTTCAGAGAATCAATCAGCTCCCGGGTAGGCCTAGCAGGCATCTTCTGCTTATGAAACACCTTATGTAGGTTAAAATAAGGGTTGCTGAGCTCAGCCTCCCCGCCAACCAGCTCAACCAGTTGCCGCCCATCAGGGCTGTAATCCAGTTTATCGCCCATACTCGCACAAAATGATTTATCAGCTAAAACACCCGACCAAAGAGGTCCCGCATTAACAAAACGCCCCCCGCATCCACAAAACTCCATCAAATCATCAAGCCCGGCGTACCTGCGGTTAAGACAGCTAAAGCAATGCTGCAGAAAACAAACTTTTTTAAGAGACTCATTACAGGCTCTCCTGCTTTTCTTAGCATGTAAATAAACCCTGAAATAATGCCTGCTGCAATGAGAAAAAACAGGCGCTAAAGCGACATTAAGCCCTAAACCCCTCCTTATCAGATAACCCAGGAAAATACGCAAACCCGCTTCATTATAATAATCCGTTCTAAGGCTTAAAGCATCATATTTTCTTCCAGCAGCCCGGGGATAGGTACCGCATAAAGCAGAGGTATCGGTCGCGCTAAAAGCCAGCATACCCTCCTTATCCAAGGCCCTGATTGTGCTGTCAACAAAAGAAACCGGCGGCCCAAAGGGGTCCACGTCTATGAAATCAAAAGATTCATCACATAAAAGAGAATTACCATCCCTATTGGATACCTCAACATCCAGTTTATTCAACAAAGCATTAGCCTTAATCAGCTCAAAAGCATTAGGGTTAGCATCATTCAGCCACACACAACCAACAGCCGATTCTTTCGCTATCCTCAAACCCCTCACACCCGAGCCGGCCAGCAAATCACAGTAACGTTTAGGTTTAATCTGAGCTGCCACAGCAACAGAAATATCCCGATTCAAGCGCATATGTGGGTTAAAAAAAACAACATCCTTTTTGGTGTTTTTTCTATCAGACGGAACCCAGAAACTGATATCTCCCTCGGTTATCTGCTCGGTCTCCATCACCTACTCTTTTTCGTGGGAGGCTGTGGAGTATTCCTTCATCCGGGCGCGTTTCTTGCCCATATGTTTCAGACCAGCGTAAACCTTGCCCCACACTTTATCAGGGTCCTTATGATATCCTCTAATCATCTTCAAAACATCAACTTCCTTGGAGATACCATTCAACAGCATATACTCAAGGATACCCTCTCTCTTCCTTATCTCGTTTATTATCTCTTTCGGCTCTAAACCAACAGCCTCTGATATCTTGGTGATGGTTACCGCAGGAAACCTGTGGAACTCGGTTTTCTTGGTTTTGGGGTTGTATCCGCAGACCGAACCCAACTGTATCCGGCCCTCAACGATATTACCTATCTCGGCTATGTGAGCAATCTTTCTAACATCAGCGGTTTTCTCATGAAACCTGTTGACGACAACAATAAGGTCCAGTATGACCAGCATCTCGGGGTCGACGTTCATCGGTGGTGCGCTGAGCTTAAGCAAAGCGTCTCGTGCGTTATCAGCGTGTATGGTGCCCATTCCGGTGTGACCGAGGTTCATCGCGTTAATCAGGTTGAAGGCTTCGCTACCTCTTACCTCACCGACAATCACCCTATCCGGCCTTAAACGAAGGCTGTTTTCCACAAGCTTTTCCATGTCAGCGAACTCTGTTGTAGTAGTACGGCACCAGTCATTACAGTAATGGAGGTCTATCTCAAGGGTGTCTTCTATTGAAACAATCCTCTCATGCTCGGCCGAGAAGGGCAGAAGCGAATTAAGCATGGTTGTCTTACCAGAGCTCGTTCCCCCGGTAATCAAAATGTTTCTGGGAGCTATGCCAAAGCCCTCAACGCAAACCCAAAGCAGGGCCGTCATATCAATTGGGAGAGTCCCGTTGCTTATTAAATCAACCACTGTGGGAAGCTCTCTAAGATATTTTCTTATGGTCAAAAGCGGCTTATTAAATGACACGGGCGGGAGAGTGAGGTTTATTCTGGGGCCCTCGGGTAGTATCTCGTCTATTATGGCCCTTCCCTTCTTGGCACCGCAAAATATTATAATCTTGTTTATCAAAGCCATCAAATCCCCCCTGTTTTCGAACGTGATATTCGTATAGCATTTACCGAACTGCCGGTGTACTATCATAAGAGGGACCTCATGCCCGTTTATCAATACCTCCTCTATATCGTCTCTTTCCAGCACAGGATCTAAAACACCATAACCCGACAGATAGTTAACGGTCTTTTGATAATCAATCTCGCTTTCGCTCACATCTCTTTTCTCGATTTCCTCTTTGATGAATTCCTCAGCCATCTCATATCGTCCCTTCTGCTGCAGCTTCGCGAGATCGCTCATGTGGGTCATGAGGAACTTGTTTTCCATGGCCATGATGGTTCTTTTTTCTTTCTCGTCGAACTCTATTTTCTTTATTTTAAAGGTTTCCATTTTCCACGTTATTAGATAAATGGGTGAAATGTATATAAATATATATGAAAGTAGTGGTGGCAATCACCGGCGCATCCGGCTTAATTCTCGGCCAGCGGCTGGTTGAGGTATTAGCCGCTCAGAAAAAAAAGCCTTATACCATCGTCTCAGATGCTGCATTAAAGATTAGTGAATATGAGCCCTTCGACCTTGAGAGGGTGCGCTCTTTGAGCGTTGAATTGTTCAAGGAAAACCAGCTGGAAGCTGCCTTAGCCAGCTCTTCATTCGGGGTTGATGCTATGGTGATAGCTCCCTGCTCTATGAAAACACTCGCATCCGTAGCCAACGGCTTATCCGACAACCTGATATCACGCGCAGCCGAGAACGTGCTTAAACTCGACAAGAAACTGGTTGTAGCACCCAGAGACACGCCTCTCTCCCTTAACGCCATCGAAAACATGAGAAAGCTTAAACTACAGAACGTATCGATTGTGCCCCCCAACATTGCATACTACATTAAACCCAAGACCGTTGATGATCTGACAAACTTTTTCGCAGGTAAAATACTGGATGCCCTGGGGATAGAAAACAACCTCTATCGGAGATGGGGGTAAAAAAGATGAGGGATTATATCAAACAAATAGAGGTGCTGGATTACACCCGGGAAGCAGACCCCCGTCTTGAGATACCCCGCATACTCAGAGAAGAGCATAAAGCGTTTCACTTCAAAAACATCAAGAGCTCTGATTACTCTCTGATAGGAAACATCTGCAACAGCAGGTCTAAGTTTGCCAGGGCATTGGGTGTGGATAAGCAAGAATTAATCACTAAACTAAACAACGCACTTGAGTACCCCACCAGGCCAAAGCAAACATCTAAGGGGGCGTGTCAGCAGGTCATAGAGGAGGAGGTTGATTTAACAGCGCTTCCGATACCAACATACACCAGCAGCGATATGGGGCCTTATATCACATCAGCGGTCTATATAACATCAGACCCTGAATACGGCTTTAACATGAGCTTTCACAGGGCGAGTCCAATATCAAAAAACAAGCTTGTCGCCCGCTTATGTAAAAGAGACCTCTATGAGTACCTGAAGAGAGCCGGGGGAGAGCTTAAGGTGGCATTATGCATCGGAGTGCATCCAGCTATTTTATTGGCCGCGGCCTTATCAACCCAAATAGAACAAAGCGAGCTTGATATCGCAAACACCCTGGGTGAGTTCAGGCTCGTTAAATGCATTAGAAGCGACCTTCTGGTACCCGCTAACTCGGAGATAATACTTGAGGGAAAAATAACCCGTCAAAGGCATACTGAAGGGCCTTTTCTTGATGTAACCAGAACCCTTGATAAGGTCAGGAAGGAACCTGTCATAGAAATAGAGCTGATAACACACAGGAAAAACCCGATATATCATGCAATCCTCCCCTCCCTAAGGGAGCATCAGCTTTTAATGGGCATGCCAAGGGAACCCATAATCTATAATCAGGTATCGCGGGTGTGTGCCTGCAGGGGAGTTCATTTGAGCTCCGGTGGATGCGGCTGGCTTCACGGCATAGTCTCAATAGAGAAGAATAAACCAGATGATGCGGCTAATGCTATCAGGGCCGCATTCAGGGCGCATAAGAGCATGAAGCATCTGGTGTTAGTGGACTCTGATATCAACGTATACGATAAGGGGGCTGTTGAATGGGCTATTGCTACAAGATATCAGGGTGATGTGGACACCCACACCTTCAAGGAAAAAGGAAGCTCTCTGGACCCCTCCTGCGGGAAAGACAATATGACTACGAAAATCGGATTAGATGCCACCATACCCTCCAAAGCCGAGAAAAAAATGTTTCGTGAGGTTAGGGTAGGGGAATAATGCATTATACAAAAAAACAAAAGAGCATGCTCAATGGCGACGAAGGCAAAGGAGTTCAAAAGGCCATGGAGATACTTTCGGCTCTGGGTAAAATATATGGTGCTAAAAGATTCATCCCCGTGGAAAGCGTTCAGGTATCCGGGGTCAGCTACAAAAACCTAGGCGAAGAGGGATTGGATTTATTAAATGACTGGGCTGAATATGGAAACAAAGCCCGTGTTGTGGCTTTCCTCAACCCGGCGGGAATGGATTTAGTGAACTGGGAGACCCTGGGTTTCCCCCAAGAATTCGCCGTGAAACAGTTACGTGTTATTGACGTATTCAAAAAAATGGGGTTGCAGCCTAAGTGCACGTGCACCCCGTATCTAGCGGGGAACAAACCCGGTTTTGGTGCGCATATAGCATGGAGCGAGTCCTCGGCTGTATCATACGCTAACTCTGTTTTAGGGGCGAGAACAAACCGGGAATCTGGAATTTCAGCCCTCTCATCCGCCTTAACAGGTTTGACCCCTGAGTACGGGCTGCACCTTGATGTGAACAGGAAAGCAGATTACATCGTTAAAGTCAAAACCGGATTGGATTCATTATCTGATTTCGGGGCGCTGGGTTATATTGTAGGTAAAAAGGTTGGAGGAGGAATACCCTACTTTAAGGGAATCAAGTGCGCTACCCTGGAGCAGCTGAAATCTCTTGGGGCTGCCATGGCAGCATCCGGTTCCGTGGCAATGTATCACATAGAAAATCTGACACCTGAAGCCAAAAACAATCCAGTGAAAAAAGATATCTCCCAGATTATAATAGAAGAGCTTACCCCCGGATACAATGCCTTAAACACAAAAACCAACAAAATAGACCTGGTCTCTATTGGATGCCCTCATGCCTCATATGAGGAGCTTAAGCAGATAGCATCCAATCTAGAGGGAAAAAAGGTTAAAACAGCCTTGTGGATTACAACCTCACAGGACGTTAAAAAGAAGGCTAAGCAAACGGGTTTGCTGGCAAAAATAGAAAAGTCCGGGGCCTTTGTGCTGTCAGATACCTGCATAGTTGTGGCACCGGTTTGGGAGATGGGCTTCAGGTCTCTGGCCACCAACTCGGGAAAAGCGGCTTTTTACGCTCCATCGCACTGCAAACTAAATGTGAGATACGGTACTTTAAGCCAGTGTATTGATGCTGCTGTCTCGGGGAGGTGGGGTGATGACTGAATATA